>JBOHAB010000130.1:0-8104 GCA_050697655.1 Gaiellaceae bacterium | reverse complement strand
GGGCCAGGCCGAGCAGCACCGCGCAGGCGACGAGCGCGAGGGCGTTCGCCTTCAGAAGCGCGCCGCGGCGACGCGTCAGGCGCTCGACCGCGGCCGTAGGGTCACCCGTTCGCCTGCGCGGCCAGACGACCATCGCGGCGCGGCCGGCGCCGTAGAGGGAGAGGCAGAGGGCGGCCGGAACGGGTCGCGCGAGAGCGAGGGCACCCGCGCAGGCTACCCAGAACGTCGAGACCGGCTGGAAGGTGAAGAAGCCGGCGCCGAGACCCGCGCCGTAGCCGCTCGCCCAGACCGGGAGAGGCAGCTCCTGGCGCCAGCGCTCGGGCACCTGGCGACGGGACTGCGGGAGCCTGAAGCGCAGGATGCCCGCCTCGCGTGCGGCGGCCACGAGCGCCAGGGCGACCGCCGCGACCAGCGCCTGGCGCGCGCCGAGGCCGGCCCCCACGAGCCCGAGGACAAGGCCGAGGATCGCAGCCGTGGCCACGGCGGCGATCGTGAAGAGGGCCTGGGCGACGATCTGGCGCTGACGGCTCCGGCACACGGCGGGAGTGAAAGTCTCGAGCATCGAGAGCCCTCAGGGCGACCAGGCGCCGGAGATCCCCGCCACGAGCGCAGCGAGCGCCACGCCGACCTCGATCAGCACGGCAGCCCCGTGTCGTAGTACATGACGCAGTAGACACGGCGCCCGCCCCAGCAGTAGCCGGTGAGAGACGCGTCGCCGTTGATCCGCCTGCGGCTGAAGGAACAGCAGTCCACGAGCTTGCGGATCTGGCCTCCACAGCACCGAAACCACGAGCCCTGGACACGGAGATCCTTGAGCCCCTTGACCTCGGCGGTCCAGTCCTCGCAGACGCGCGTCCGCGGCGCCCGCGGCACCACCCGTCCGTCGGGCCCCCGCAGGCGCTCGCCGTTGCCGGCGAGCGCATAGCCGGCCGAGTCGACGACGCGGCCGAGGTTGTCGATCGGCCGCCCGCTCTGCGGGTGGAGAGGAAAGCCCTTGCGGTCGATGCGGGAGAGCGGTGGGTAGGGGCTCGGGCAGGAGCCCGTCGTCCAGATGTGCCCGCAGAAGTGGAACGCCTCCGCCTCGTCAGGCTTGACCGCGGCGGCCACGGCCGAGCCGCCGGCGACGGCGAGCGCCGCCGTGCCGAGGCGCCCGAGGAAGGAGCGCCGTGTCGTCGACTCTGCAAGCTTGGCCGAGAGCTTCTCGGCCTGGCGATCGAGTGTGGATGCTCGCCCGTCAGGCGGCGGCATTCACCCGAGCCCGTCCCGCGTCGAGGAGCTGCTCGAGCTCCTCCAGCGTGTTGACGGTTCCCTTGGCCGCTACGACGCCGTCGACGAGGTGGACGACGAACGGTGTCCCGGGCACGTTCCAGCGCGAGAAGGCATCCTCCTCCAGCTCCTCCTCGACGACGCGCACGGCGAGCCCCTGCCGTGCGAGCGCCGCCACGCCGGGGCTCAGCTGACGGCAGATGCGGCAGGTCGAGGAGAAGAAGAAGACGACCTCCGGACGGCGCCCGCGGAGCCCTTCGAGCGCCGGAGCAGCCTGGCCGATCTGAGGCCCTTCCTCAGCGAGCTCGAAGGGCACACGTGGGCCGATTCGCATCGTGAGCACGCCGACCTGGCGGTAGAGCGCGAAGACCAAGAGGCCCAGCAGGATGACCGCGCCGCAGAGGATGACGAGGACGACGGCGACGACCGTGTCCGAGGAGGCAGAGATCTCGAGCCCCCCGCCGAAGGCGGCGACGAGCGCCAGCGCCGTGAACCCGCCGGCGCGCAGCAGGAGGTGGTCCGTGCGCCCTTCGGAGGCGCCGAAGCACCCGCAACGAAGCCGCTCGACGCCCCGGAGCCGGGCCTGTCCCAGGGCCGCGAGGAAGATGACGCCCAGCGCCACGGCCGCGTACGCGCTGAACGGCATGGCGATCCCGAATACGAGCAGGATGCCGACGGCGGCCTCAGCTGCCATCACCGCCCATGCCGCTTGGCGCGCGTGCTGCGCAGGCAGCCCGTAGGCGGTGAGCCAGTCGGGCAGGTCGTCCCGCCGCCGCAGCTTCGCAGCCGCGGCCCAGAGCAGGATCAGACCGACGACGATCCGGGCGATTGTCGACAACTCAACCACTGTAGGGGCTAAGCGGGAATCCCGTAGGGACGGGCGGCAGTTTTCATCGAATCCACAACATGGTTCGCAGCCGGATCTCGGCATCTACTGTTTCGGTGTCGTGGCCCCGTCCCTCCCCACGCTACCCAGTTGAACGCCCGTCCACGCCTGGTCGGTGTAAACCACGTCGCTCTCGAGGTCGGGAATCTCGAGGAGGCGCTGGCCTTCTACGGCCGGCTCTTCGACTTCGAGCTGCGCGGGCGGGCGCCCGGGATGGCGTTCCTCGACATGGGCGACCAGTTCCTCGCACTCAGCGAGGGGCGGCGACAGCCGCGTGACGAGCACCGCCACTTCGGGCTCGTCGTCGACGACAAGGAGGCGGCGCGCCGCGCGCTGGAAGACGCAGGAGCCGAGATCCTGCCCGGTCGCGGCCTCGACTTCGTCGATCCCTGGGGAAATCGCATTCAGATCGTCGACTACCGCGACATCCAGTTCACGAAGGCCCCGGCCGTCCTGCGCGCGCTGGGGCTCGAGGGCCTCGACAAGTCCGAGAGCGCCCTCGAAGAGCTCCGCCGCAAGGGCATCGCCTAGCCGGCCGACTCGGCGCTGCGGAGGCCGCGGAGGGCCCACACGGTCAGCACGGCGATCGCGCCGAGCGCGATCGCGAAGGCGGCGCCAACCTCCGTCGGCTCGCCCGCGAGGAGGCCGCGACCGGCCTCGAGCAGGAAGGTGGCCGGGTTCACGGAGGCGACTGCGTGGATCCAGCCGTCCAGGAGCTCGAGCGGGACGTAGACCGGCGCGAGGAAGAGCGTCAGGAAGACCGGCACCTGCATGAGCGGCCCGGCCTGGAGGGTGCGGAAGCGCATGGCGACGCCGGCCGCCCAGAGGAGGGCCGCCACGTTGACGAGGAGCCCGAGGAGGACGAGCGCGAAGAGCTCGGCCGGGTCGCCGAGCACTTCCATGCGGGCGATGAGCGCGACCACGAGGACGACCGAGGCAGTCGCCGCCCAGCGCACGAGCGCGACGAGCGCGTAGCCGGCGATGATCCCCGTCCGCTGAGGCGCTGCGAGCAGGAGGCGGCGCGCGAAGCCGCTCTCGAAGTCCCGCGCGATCGCGAAGCCGTTGAAGATCCCGCCGAAAGCCGCCGACTGGAGGAAGACGAAGACGAACTGGAAGGCCGTGTAGCCAGCGGGGAAGTCGAACCCGGGAACGTCGGAGATCCGGGAGAGCCCGCCCGCGAACGCCGTGAAGAAGAAGAGCGGGAAGAGCAGCGAGGGCACGAGGATCGACGGGTTCGTGAACGCGTTGTGGATCCCGCGCCAGGCGACCGCGAGGGCGACGGAGGCGAAGCTCCTCACGATCGCGCCAGCCTTCCTCTGAGGGCGGCGCCGGCCGCGACAAGCGCGATCGTCGCGATCCCTGCCGCCAGGCCGAACGCGAGCGCGAGCGCCTGGGCGTCCCAGCCGGTGATGATGAGACTCCGGAGCCCCTCGATCAGGTACGAGACCGGGTTGATCGTCGCCACTGTGCGGAACCAGTCGATCTCGATCAGGTTCCGGGGCAGGTTCATCGACGAGAGGAACAGGAACACGAAGAAGAGCGGGAAGAGCGCCTGAATCGCCTCTCCCGATCCGGTACGGAGCGCGAGGAAGGCGCCCACGGCCCCGAACGCGAGCGCGATCAGGACGCCGAGGAAGACGATCAGGAAGACGCCGAGGACGCCGCTCTCGGGGCGCACGCCGGCGATCAGGCCAACAGTCAGGTAGAGCGTCGCCTGAAGCAGAGCGAGGACGATGACGCCGGCGAGCTGGCCGAGCAGGAGCGCCGCGCTCCTCATCGGCGTGAGGGCGAGACGGTTGAGGAAGCCGGTCTGGATGTCGCGCGCCAGATCGGTGCCCGCGTTGGTCGTCGCGAAGAGCGCCCCCTGCATGAACGTGAACGCCAGCGCGAAGTCGAGGAACGAGTCGGTAGGGAAGCCGGGGATGCGCGCCGCCGACTCGAGCCCGCCGACGTTGACCGCGAGCAGGATCAGCGGAAACAGGAACGACGGCACGACGTTGAGCGGCTGCCGCAGCGTCCGCACGACCGAGCGTCGGGCGAGGTGCGCGACCTGGAGGACGAGCGGGGCGCTCACGCGGTCGCCGGGGACGGCTCGGGCTCGGCCTCGGTCTCGAGCTCGTCGCCCGCGCCTTCGAGCGAGCGGCCGGTCTTGGCGAGGAACACGTCGTCGAGTGTCGGCGCGTGGAGCTGGAGGTGCTGGAGGTGGAGCCCTTCGGCGTCGAGCGCGCGGACGACGTCGGCGAGCGCCTCCTCCCCGCCGTCCAGGCGTACCGATGCGCCCTTCGGCGAGCCGGGAACCGGGGCGCCGAAGTGCACGAGCGTCCGCGTGACCGCAGCCAGCTCGGCAGGGTCGGCGGGAATCGCCTCGACGCTCGGACGGCCGATCTCGGCCTTGAGCGCCGCCGGTGTTCCCGCGGCGACGATATGCCCGTGGTCGATGATCCCGACGCGGTCCGCGAGGACGTCGGCCTCCTCGAGGTACTGCGTGGTCAGGAAGACCGTGACGCCGTCCTCGCGCGCGAGTCGTGCGACCTCCGACCAGAGAGCGTTCCGACTCTGCGGGTCGAGGCCGGTCGTCGGCTCGTCGAGAAAGAGAATGCTCGGCTCGTGGACGAGTGCGAGCGCGAGGTCGAGACGGCGCTTCATCCCGCCGGAGTAAGTCTTCACCTTGCGGTCGGCGGCCTCGGTGAGCCCTACCCGCTCGAGCAGCTGCACGCTTCGCTGCCGCCGCTCCAGCTTCGGCATGCCGTGCAACGCGGTCTGCAGCCGGAGGTGCTCGCGGCCGGTGAGGAGCGGGTCGAGGGCGGCCTCCTGCAAGGCGGCGCCGATCGCAGCGCGGACCTGTGCCCCCTCGCGGACGACGTCGAACCCGGCGACGCGCGCGCTTCCGCTCGTCGGCGGCAAGAGCGTCGTCAGCATGTGCACGGTCGTCGACTTGCCCGCTCCGTTGGGGCCGAGGAAGCCGTAGATCTCGCCGGGGGCGACCTTGAGGTCGATCCCGTCGACCGCCCGGATCCCGCCCTTGAACTCGCGGGCGAGGCTCTCCGCTTGGATTCCGGATTGGTCGCGCATGCGGGCAGGCTACCAAAAACTTGAGCTTGTCAAGTATCCATCTCGTCAAGTATCATGGAGAATGTGTCCGTGACGACTGAGCCGGCGACCGAGGTGGCGCGCGAAGCGTGGGAGCTCCTCTTCCGCGTGGCCAAAGCGAAGCACGGGATCCTGACCGTCCGGCTCGCCGAGCTCGACCTCACTCCCGTGCAGGCCCATGCGTTGCGACGTCTCGACCCGGAGCGGCCGCTGGCCATGAGCGCGCTCGCGGAGGCGCTCTACTGCCACGCCTCGAACGTGACCGGGATCGTCGACCGGCTCGAGTCGCGCGGGCTCGTCGAACGGACGCCCGGCATCGACGACCGCCGCGTAAAGACGCTGGTCCTCACCTCCGAAGGAGCAGAGGTGCGGACACAGGTGATCGAGCTGTTGAGCGAGCCTCCGGCAGCGCTCGCAGCGCTCCCGGCGGCCGATCAGCAAGCGCTCTTGGACATCCTCCGGCGCACCTTCGCTGACGAGATCACTACAGTCACTCCATGACCGTAAGCACCCAAGCGCTCCCCGACACCTCCAGGCTCGACGCGTGGATCCGGTTTCTCCGTGCCCACGCCGCGCTGACGCGCGAGCTCTCCGCGGAGCTCGTGGCGGAGCACGGGCTCACGATCAACGACTACGAGGTGCTCCTCCACCTCGCGCGGGCGCCCGAGCGACGGCTGCGCCGCGTCGACCTGGCCGATCGCGTCCTCCTGACCGCGTCCGGCATCACCCGGCTCCTGGAAGGTCTCGAGCAGTCGGAGCTCGTCGAGCGCGTCCATTGCCCGGAAGACCGCCGCGTTATCTGGGCGAAGCTGACTCCGGCGGGCCTGGAGAGGCTGCGCGAGGCCTCACGCACCCACATCGCCGGCATCGAGTCCCTCTTCGTCGGCAGGTTCAGCGACGAGGAGCGGGCGACGCTCTCCTCGCTGCTCTCGCGCCTCCCCGGCGCCGCGGTCGCCGACGGCGGCGACTGCGAGCCCACTTAGTCACGGGGCACCCCTCTCCCACCACCCGCTTTCCAGCGTAACGTCGAGATTCGCACGCGTGGCGCGCGAAGTGTGTCGAGATGTGCGCCGAAGTGGACGGAAACCCTTATGGGTCGAGGAGGCTCTGCGACGCCCCTGAGCGCGACTCGCCGCCCCGGAAGATCCGCATCGGCAGGCCCGCGAGCGGCGCGCCGCCCTCGGACGTCACGAGCCACGTGTCCTGCATGTAGAGGCATGCCTTCCCGTCGGCGGCGATCGCGTGGGGATGCATCGAGAAGACCATGTTCTCGGCGAGCTCCGTCTCGACGCCCTCTCCGATCTTCGGAGACTCGATCATCGTCATTCCGATCGAGTGGCCGGTGACGTGGCCAAGCTGGTAGCCGCGCTCGGCGAAGCCCCGTGAGACCGCCCGGTGCACGTCGTGTGCCGAAGCGCCGGGCCGCATGGCCGTGCGCGCGACCTCGAAGTACTCCTCGTAGGCCTCCAGCATCCGCCTGGCCTCGTCTCCCGGCTCGCCGTCGGCGATCGCGCGGGAAACCTCGACCCAATGCCCGCCGGGGCCCGCGATCTCGAGCGAGGGGAGGACGAGGTCGCCCGCGCGGATACGCCGCTCGCTGCTCGCGATGCGGAACTCGGGCTCCGCGGCCCCCCCCTCGCCCACGAGCACCATGTCCATCGTCAAGCGCCCGCAGCCCTGCTGGACGAAGTAGCGCTCGCAGGGCGCCAGCAGCTCGGCCTCGGTCTTCCCCGGCGCGAACCCCTCCAGGAAGATCCAGAACCCCTCGGTGTTGATGCGGACGCTCTTGCGCACGGAAGCGATCTCCTCGTCGCTCTTGACCGCCCGCGCCAGGTCGAACTCGACGTCGAAGGAGACGAGCTCCGGCCCGCCGTCCGCGAGAGCCCGGTAATCGCGCACGGACATGACGTAGTCGAGGCCGTAGACGCCGAGCCGCTTCCAGCCGCTCTCCCTCGCCCGGTCGCGGAGCCACGCGCCGGGCGTGCCGGCGAAGACCTGCTCGTCGATCCACGTCGTCCCGTGCTCGCCTACGTAGCGGGCCTCCGCCGGAAAGACGACGGCCGGCTCGCCCTCGAGCGGGAGCACCACATACGCGTAGCGGTGGACGATGACGAACCCGGACAGGTACGTCACCGCGCCCTCGAAGCCCGTGTACTCGCTGCCTGCGACGACGGCGGCGTCGAGGCCGTTCCGCGCGAGCGCCTCCCTGACGTTCGCGTACCGTCGCTCGACTTCCGCGCTCACTCCCACGATGCCTCCAGTCCCTTGATCAGCGCTGTCACCGCTTCGTTCAGCGGAGTCTCGACGCCGTGCTCACCGCCGAAGCGGGCGATGCCGCCGTTCAAGTAGTCGATCTCGGTCTGCCGCCGTGCCTCGACGTCCTGGAGCATGCTCGCCTTGTGCTCGTAGGCGACGTCGGGGCGGGCGGCGTAGTCGATCAGCTCCTCAGGGTCGGCGTCGAGGACGATCTCCTGTGCAGCGGCGACGGCCTTGCCCTCGTCGACGAGGCCGCTGACGAGCCGGCGCAGCCCGGCGTCCTCGCAGACGCGGCCGTGCGTCAGCCCGGTAAGGGCCCCGACCGGGTTCGTCGCCGCGTTGAAGATGACCTTCCGCCACTGCGGGCCCCGAGCGTCGGCGACCGCTTCCGTCGGCAGCCCCGCCCGGGTGCAGGCGTCGGCAAGCCGCTCGACCTTCTCCATCGAGGCAGGGCTCGGCTCGAACGGCCCGATCGTCGTTTCGCCCTTGACGTCCCACTGGACGTGGCCCGGCTCGACGATGCGACCGGCGGGAAAGGTCGTGCCGCGGATCACCCGAGGCACGTGCTCGGCGATCGCCTCCTCGTTCCCGAGCCCGTTCTGGACC
>JBOHAB010000129.1:0-8316 GCA_050697655.1 Gaiellaceae bacterium | reverse complement strand
CCGACCTCGGGAGGATCGAAGCGGGCGTACCGCCGCATGAGATACAGGTCGACCAGGCCGAGCACGAGGTAGAGGAACGCGAACACGCCCAGGCTGAGGCCGACCGTCCAGGCACTGACGGCGCCCGAGACCGCGTCCTCCGTCTTCAGGAGCCCGTAGACGACCCACGGCTGCCGCCCGGCCTCCGTGAGGATCCAGCCGGCGAAGTTGGCGAGAAAGGGGAACGCGATCCCCGCGAGGGCCGCCCGCTGGAACCACTTGGCGCGCTCGAGCCTCCCGCCCCGGAGGAGCCAGGCGCCCCAGAGCGCGAGGAGGAACATCAGGGTCCCCAGGTAGGCCATGACGCGCATGCTCCAGTAAACGAGGCGGACGTCAGGGATGTAGTTCCCCGACCCGTACTGCTGCTCGGCCTGGGACTGCAGCTCGTTGATGCCGACCACCTGGCCCTTGAACGAGTTCGTGGCGAGAAACGAGAGGAGACCCGGGATCTCGATGTCGAACGACGGCGTCTGGTCGTCCTCCGTGAACCCTCCGATCTGGAAGAGCGAGAACGCGGCCGGCTCCTCGGTGCCCCACAGCGCTTCGGTGGCCGCGATCTTCATCGGCTGAACGTCCGTCGCGGCGACGCCGAACTCGCTCCCGAGCCCCAGCTGGATGAACGAGGCGGGCAGCACGACGATGATCGCCAGCTTCGCCGCGCTCCGGAAGACGTCGACGTTCCTGCCGCGCAGCAGGTGCCAGCAGGCCACGCCGAGCACGAGGAAGCCCGCGGTCAGGATCCCGGCGAGGATGGCGTGCCCCCAGGCGAAGAGGACGAACCCCTGGAAGAGGATCTGGAAGATGTCGTTCGCCTCCGCCCGGCCGGTCTGCGTGTTGAGCTCGTAGCCGACCGGGTGCTGCATCCAGGAGTTCGCCGACAAGATGAAGTACGCCGAGAGCCAGGTGCCCAGCCACACGAGGTAGATGGTGGCGAGGTGCACCCTCGGCGAGAGCCGGTTCCAGCCGAAGATCCACAGGCCGATGAACGTAGCCTCGAGCATGAACGCCCCGATTCCTTCGATCGCGAGCGGCGTGCCGAAGACGTCGCCGACGTAGGTCGAGAAGCTCGACCAGTTCATGCCGAACTGGAACTCCATGACCAGGCCGGTGGCGACGCCGATCGCGAAGTTGATCAGGAAGAGCGTCCCGAAGAAGTGCGTCAGGCGGAGCCACTTCTCGTCGCGCGTGCGGTGCCAGAGCGTCTGCATCACCGCCAGAAGCGGCGCCAGCCCGAGCGTCAGCGGCACGAAGATGAAGTGGAAGAGCGTCGTCAGCGCGAACTGCCAGCGGGCGAGCTCGACCGCGGTGGATGCGAACGCACTCATGTCAAGGGACGATGCCCCAGGCGCTCGTGACGCTTTCTCCCGGCTCCAGGCGGATCAGATCCTCCCCGGTGCGAAGGGCATTGGGCGGGCAGGTCATCGGCTCGACCGCAATGCTGCGGCGCTGCACGTCCGGGAGCCGGTCTCCGGTGAAAAGCTGCAGGTAGCGGTAGCGCTCGTCGACCCACAGCGAAAGGCCAGCACGGCTTTTCGGATCGCGCAACTCGACGCGAGCAAGCCCGTCCGTGCCCCGCTCCAGGTGGGTGAACGCATCGTCGAGCTTGGTAGCGCCGATCTCTCGCGGGCGGCGAAAATCGAACTCGGTGCCGCCTACGGGCTCCCTGGCGCAGGGGATACCCCGCTCGTCCTCGATCAAGACCGTCCCGCCGGGCGCGCAGAGCACCAGTAGATCGACGTCAGCCGCCCCGAGGGTGAGGTACGGATGTTGACCGCACCCATAGGGGCATGCCTCCGACCCGGTGTTCGTCGCGGTGGTATCTACCCGCAGGCCGCTCCCGGACAACGAGTACGCGATGCCCAGCGAGAGCGTGAACGGGTACCCGGCCTGGGGCCTTAAGACGTGCTCCAGCACGACCCGGTGCGGCTCGTGCTCGCCGATCGTCCACCTCTCCTCACGCACGAGCCCGTGGATCGCGTTCCCCCGCTCAGGCTCGGTGAGCGGCAGCTGATGACGGAGCCCGTCGAACTCGTATGTGCCGCCCTCGAGGCGGTTCGGCCACGGGATCAGCACTTGCCCGCGGCCCGAGGTGCTCGCTTCGCCGGGCGAGTAGCCGTCCAGTAGTTCCCGACCACCGACCGAGTACGAGCGAAGCCCGCCGCCGACGAGGTCGACGCCGACCAGCTGGTCAGCGGCCGCGATCTCGACCTGAACGTCGGTCGCCGGCGTCACGCCATTCGGGCGAGCAGATGGTCGCCGACGCGAAGAGCGTTCGCCATCGCCGTGAGCGCCGGATTCACGGCGCCGATCGAGGGGAAGAAGCTCGTGTCGACCACGTAGAGGTTGTCCAGCTCGTGTGCGCGGCAGTCGATGTTCAGCACCGAGGTGGCCGGGTCGCTCCCGAACCTGCACGTCCCGGCCTGGTGCGCGCACCCGGCGACCGGGATCTCGTTCTTCATGTAGGCGAAGCGGTGGACCAGGTGGCCGGGGTTCATGTCCAGCTGGCCGAGGATCGACTTCACCTCGTCGTACAGCCGCTTCTTGGGGACTGCGTTGGTCTCCGAGTAGCTCAGCGTCACCTTGCCGTCGGCGTCGACTGTGACCCGGTTGTCGGGCTTGGGCAGGTCCTCGGTCGAGAGCCAGAAGTCGATCGCGTGGCGGGCGATCCGCTCGAGCGACCACCGTGGCGCCAACCTCGTCTCGACCGGCTTCTCGCCGCGAAACATCGGCGCCTGCGACTTCCCGACCATCTGGACATTGCCGAGCGGGTAGTCGAAGTCGTCGGTGCCGAAGTAGAAGTCGTTCAGACCGAGGGTCTTCTGATAGACGGTCGGGTTCTCCTCCCGGGAGAGCGCGAGCACCGCCTGGCTGTCGTGGAACATGAAGTTGCGCCCGACCTGGTCGGAGTTGTTGGCGAGACCGTTCGGATGCTTGTCGGTCGCCGATTCGAGCAGCAGCTTGGCTGAGTTGGCGGCGCCGCACGAGACGACGACGAGGTCGGCGGCGAACGTCTCCGTCTCGCCGTCGTGCTCGACGACGACTTCGGTGACGGCGGTACCTTCCGCGTTCGTCCCCAGCCTCACGGCTCTCGCGTTCCTGAGCAGGGTGACGTTCTGATGCTCGAGCGCCGGTCGCACGCCGATCACTTCGGCGTCGGACTTGGCGTGGAGAACGCAGGGGAAGCCGTCGCAGTTGGCGCAGCGCACGCACGTGCTGTAGGGCATGTTCGCCTCGTCGAGCAGGATCCCGCACGGCGCGTGGAAGGGGTGGTAGCCGGCTTCGGCCAGATCGTCGGAGAGCTGCTGGATGCGCGGCTCGTGCGAGACGGCCGGATGGGGATACGGAGCGCTCCCGTCCGGCTCCGTCGGGTCCTCTCCGCGCGCGCCGTGCACCTGGTAGAGCTGCTCCGCCTGCGTGTAGTACGGCTCGAGCTCGTCGTAGGAGATCGGCCAGGCGGGCGAGATGCCGTCGTGGTGGCGCAGCTCGCCGAAGTCTTCCCGGCGGAGCCGGTAGAGCGCGGCGCCGTAGAGCTTGGTGGCGCCGCCGACGAAGTAGTGGATCTGCGGCTGAAACGGCTTCCCCTTCGCGTCGTACCACGTCTCGGGTGAGACATACCGGTTCTCGACAAAGACGCTCTGTGCGAGCCAGTTCTCGAGCTCGCGCGGGAGCCAGTCCCCCCGCTCGAGGAGCAGGATTCGCTTCCCCGAGGGAGCGAGGTGGTGGGCGAGCGTACCGCCGCCGGCACCGCTGCCGATGATGATCACGTCGTAGGAGTCGGTCATTGGATCTCCTCCATCAGCTCCGCGAGGATGATCCGCGCCGCGGCTTCGATCAGCGCCAGGTGCGAGAACGCCTGCGGGAAGTTTCCGAGATGGCGGCCCGTGTCTGTGTCGAACTCCTCCGCGTAGAGCCCGAGCGGAGACGCAATCCTCAGGAGGCGCTCCATGAGATCGCGGGCGCGCTGCATCTCCCCGATGATCGCGAGCGCCGAAACGAGCCAGAACGAGCAGATGAGGAAGGTTCCCTCCTTGCCCGAGAGGCCGTCGTCGGTTTCGTCGGTGCGATAGCGGAGGACGAAACCCTGCTCGGTGAGGTCGTCGGCGATCGCCAGGACGCTGGCCCGCAGGCGCGGGTCGTCATCCGGCAGGAACCCGAAGAGCGCGGCCAGGAGCGTGGATGCATCCAGGGCGTCCGTGGCGTAGTGCTGACGAAGGACGCCCTGGTCGCTCAGGCCGTGCTCGAGGATGTCGGCCTTGATCTCCTCGGCGACTGCTCCCCAGCCGGCCTGCAGCTCCTGGTCGCCGCGAATCTCGGCGAGCCTGGCGGCGCGGTCCAGGGCGACCCAGCACATGAGCTTCGAGGACACGTAGTGCTGCGGCGCGCCACGAGCCTCCCAGATGCCCTGGTCAGGCTCGCGCCACACGCGCATCGCGCACTCGACCTGGGACTGGACAATCGGCCACAACCGCCGGGGGAGCCTTTTGCTCCTGCGGCTGTGCAGCAGGACGGAGTCGAGGACGGCGCCGAAGACGTCGTTCTGCCGCTGGTCGAAGGCGCCGTTGCCGATCCGGACCGGTCGCGCTCCCGCGTAGCCGGTGAGATCGTCACGCGTCGACTCCGTAAGGTCCCGCCGGCCGTCGATGCCGTACATGATCTGGAGGCCGCCGTCCTCGTTGGCCTCGAGGTCGGCCACGAACTGCATGAACTCGTCGGCCTCCCAGTCCAGGTTCAGGAAGTGCAGCGCCTGGAGCGTAAAGGTCGAGTCCCGCATCCAGGAGTAGCGGTAGTCCCAGTTCCGCTCGCCGCCCGGCGTTTCGGGCAGCGACGTGGTCAGCGCGGCGACGGTAGCCCCGGTCGGCATGTAGGTGAGGCCCTTGATCGCCAGAGCCGAGCGCTGGAGCGGGTCGCGCCAGTGGTGATCGGGCACGCGAGCTCGCGCGAGCCACGCGCGCCAGTAACGCACCGTTGCGTCGAGCTGGGCAGTTGCCTCGTCGATGTCGGCGGGCGACGCCAGCTCCTCGGCCCACGACAGCGAGCAATAGAGCCGTTCGCCCGCTCCCAGAACGTGACGTGCGCGGACACGGTCGCCTTCGATCCCGAGCGCCATGTCCGTCTGCAGCCTGACCTTGACGTCTCCCCCAACGGCATCGGCCGTGTGACGGCTCTCACCGACCAGCGTCCACTCGGCCGGAGTGCGGCCGTAGTCGAAGACCGGCTCACAGACGAGCTCCAGCTCGACGGTGCCCTCCAGGCAAACCGCGGTGCGGATAAGCACGTGTTCGGCATCGTCGTCGGCCGGCGGCCGAGTGTGCGGGGTGATCTCGTCCTCGCGATCTCGCGGCCCCATGGTGAGAGCTTCGCGTACCAGAACCCACCCGGTCGGCGTCTTCCACGTCGTGGTCAGGACGTTCGTCCCGGGCTCGTACCCCCGCGCGGCCGCGTGGTTGAGCCCGTAGGGCGCCAGCCGGAAATGGCCGGCCTGCCGGTCGAGCAGGCTGCCGAAGACGCTGGCCGCATCGAACCGCGGGACGCAGAGCCACCCGATCGATCCGTCGGGCGCGACCAATGCCCCCGTGTGGCAGTTCGAGAGGAACGCGTAGTCGGCGATCGGAGGGAAGGGCGAGGGCGTCGCTGCGCTCTGCTCCCGGCGCTCCTGCTGGGGGGCGGCGTCGGCGCTCATTCCTGCACCCAGGGCCCGCGCCAGGGCCCATGGCCCGTTACGAGCTTGTCGGCTTCCTCGGGACCCCACGTTCCGGGCGCGTACGAGTGGACCGGCGGAGGCGCGTCGAGCAGCGGCTGCATGATCCGCCAGGTCTCCTCGACGCCGTCCTGGCGCGTGAAGCGGACGCTCCGGCCGATCATCGCGGCGTGGAGCAGCACCTCGTAGGGAGTGGCGTCCTCGCCCCCCTCCTCCGCGAACTCCATGTCGAGAGCGATCGAGTCGGCCTTCGGCTCGTCGGCCCTGAGCGCATCCAGGCGAAGCTGGAGCCCGGTCGAAGGGTCCAGCTTGATCACGAACTGGTCGGGCTCGGCGCTGGTCGCGATCATCTCGAAGCCGAGGTGTGGAGGGCGCTTGAAGACGAGCCTGACTTCGGTGTGGGTCACGGGCAGAAGCTTTCCGGTGCGGATGAAGAAGGGAACGCCCGCCCAGCGCCAGTTCTCGATCTCGAGTCTCAGGGCCGCGTAGGTCTCTGTCGTCGAGTCGGCCGCGACGCCGTCGATCTCGCGGTAGCCGTCGTGCTGGCCTCGGACGTAATGGGCCGGGTCCGCCTCCTTCACGGCGCGGAAGAGCGAGACCATCCCGTCCTTGAGCGTCTGCGTGTCGCCATGCGCGGGCGGCTCCATGGCCGCCGCGGCGACCACCTGCATGAGGTGGTTGACGACGACATCCCGCAACGCACCGACCGGGTCGTAGAAATGGCCGCGGTCGGCAACGCCGAAGTCCTCGGCCATCGTGATCTGGACGCACTCGACGTAGTTCCGGTTCCAGACCGGCTCGAGCATCGTGTTCGCGAAGCGCAGAAAGAGAATCTCCGCGAGGCCCATCTTCCCGAGGAAATGGTCGATGCGGTAGATCTGCGACTCGTCGATCGACTGATGGAGCTCGTCCGCAAGCGCTCGAGCCGACTCCTGGTCGTGGCCGAAGGGCTTCTCGACGACGACACGCGCTCCCTCCGTCAGACCCGCCTCGGCGAGCCCCTTGACAACCGTTCCGAAGAGGAACGGCGGGATCTCGAGGTAGAAGACCGGCGTCGAGGCGCCCTCGATCGCCTTGCCGACGCGCTCGTAGGTGGCCGAGTCGCCGAAGTCTCCCTGGACGTACGAGAGCCGCGAGACGAAGCGGTCGAACACACGCGGGTCGAGCTGCTCGCCCTTTCCCTCGATCGACTCGCGCGCACGCTGGACCAGGTGCTCGTGCGTCCAGTCGTCGACCGCCACGCCGACGATCGGGCAGTCGAGGAGCCCGCGCGCCTCGAGCCGGTAGAGCGAGTGGAAGGTCATCACCTTCGCCAAGTCGCCCGTGATCCCGAAGACGACCAGGACGTCGGCCTGCTCAGGCTCGTTGCGGGCTCGGCTCATTCAGTTCTCCTCTCGTCGTCGCGCATGTTCGCCGTCGCCTAGTCCCCGTCCGTCCCCACCGTGATTCGGCCGGGCCGCTCGTGCGTGAACCCGGCCCAGGTCCACTCCACCATGGCTTTGGCCCGGTCCTCGCCGGTGGACAGGAGCGCAAGATGGACGGTGCCCCAGGCGAGGGAAGCAGTCTTGCCCTTCAACGTTCGGCCACGATGGAATTGCACAACGGCTGCGCCCCGGCCGATGGTCGCCATCGTGCCCTTGTCGTGGTAGACGAACGGCTCGGTCTCCTTGCCCGCCATCCGGCGGGCGATGTTCCCTCCAGCATGCACGCCGGCTTGCAGGGCGACCGAGCCCAGCTGCGGCAGGACGCGCTTCGTCTTCGTGTCCGTGATCCACGCGATGTCGCCGACGGCGAAGACCTCGGGATGCCCTGCGACGGCGAGATCGGGCAGGGCCACTACCCGGCTTCCCTTCTCCAGCTCGAGGCCGAGCGCGTCGGCAACTGGGCTTGCCTGCAGGCCCGCGCCCCAGACGAGCGTGTGCGCGTTCAGCACCTTCCCGGACTCGAGCGTGACGCGGGTCGGCGAGACCGACTGGACGAGCTCGCCGAGGAGAATCTCCACGCCGCGCTTCTCGAGCGCCTCCTTGGTGTACGTCTGGATGTCCTTCTTGAACATGGTTAGAAGCGCGGGTCCGGCTTCGACCAGGGTGATTCGGGCCTTCTCCGGCGACAGTCCGGAATAGTCGGCGGCGAAGTCGCCCGTATAGAGCTCGGCCAGCGCGCCGGCGCTCTCGACGCCGGTGGGCCCTCCGCCGACGACGACCACGTTGAGCGCTCCGTCGTCCGCGAGGGACGGATCCTTGTCGGCGGCTTCCCACCTCCGCAACACGTGTTCCTTGAGGCGCACGGCGTCCGCGAGGGTGTACATCGGGAAGGCATGCTCCGCAGCTCCCTCCGTGCCGAAGAAATTGACCCGGGCGCCGAGCGCGAGAACGAGGTAGTCGTAGGCGAGCGGCGCCATCTCGGCGAAGCTCACTTCGCGGCCCGCGAGATCGATCTCGGTCACCGCGTCCTGGTGGACCACGGCGTTGGGCTGCTCGTGGAAGAGATCGCGCAGCGGATGCCCGACCACCTCGGTCTCGAGCAGGTCGGTAGCGAGCTGGTAGAGGAGCGGCTGGAACGTGTGGTAGTCGTGCTCG
>JBOHAB010000128.1:0-8322 GCA_050697655.1 Gaiellaceae bacterium | reverse complement strand
GCGCTCGCGTCCACAGCACGCACGAAATCCCTGCAAATAGAGACGGGAGCGACGGGACTCGAACCCGCGACCTCCGGCGTGACAGGCCACTTCCGGGGTCGCGACGTGAACGACGTTGGCCACGCGATCGCTCTGTTCATGCGGGTCTACGGGTTCTTCGCCTGGCCGGGCGCATGGTTGAGCCAGGCGATTTTCGGACGTTTGCTGCCCGTCTGCTGCCCGGAGGACTCGCTGCGACGCTTCGCGAGGGGCTGTGGTTACGAGCTTGGCGGCGGCGCGCCGTGCGCCGTGGCGAGTTGAGCGCCCTCTGATGGGTTCTTGGTGTGGGAAGCAGTGGTCAGGAAACGCTCGATCTCGGCCACGACGGTCTCTGGGTCGTCGAACCACGCGTTGTGGCCTGCCCCGGGAACTCGAGCGAGGCGAAGGTTCGGATTCGTCGCGACGAGAGCCTCACCCCCCTCCGGCGATCCGAATGCGTCGTGTTCGGGCCAGAGGAGAAGCGTCGGCATCGTCAATGCTCGCCAGCGCTCGCCGAGGATCAGCTCGCGTCGGTACCCGAGGCGGCGCCAATCGGCGATACACGCGACCAAGCTGAGCATGCTCTCGACGTTCCGTCGCTCGTTGGCGACGTCGACATCGAGCACCAGGTCGTCGACTCGCTCGGGATGCTCGACGATGACCTGCCCCCAGAACTTCCGCATCCCGTCCCGGGTCGCATTAGAGAAGAAGTGCCTGCCGAGCCGCTGGCCGATGAGCGGGAATCCGAGCGGAAGCATTTGGAGCGGCGGCCTTCGCGTGATTCCGAACGGTGCGCCGACGAGCGCAAGGCACGACACGCGGCTGGGAGCGGCGATTGCGAAGGCGACGGACAAGAACGCGCCCAGCGAGTTGGCGACCACGTCGACAGTTGGGAGCTCGAGCCCATCCACGACTTCTCGCAGGAACGTTCGCCCGTGGTCGAGCAGATCGATGCCGCGGTAGTCGAACGGATCGGCCAGCCCGTGGCCCGGCCGGTCGACTGCGAGCACACGGTGGTTCTTCGCGAGCGCTGCGAGGATCGGCACGACCTCGTAGGCGCCGCCCAACCCGCCGTGGACGTACAGAAGCGGCGAGCCGCTGCCGAGCTCGAAGACTTGTGTCTCGCCCTGGGACCAGCGAATCCGGCGGACACGAGTCTCGGGTGCGAACCGGGCGAGCAGCGCGGCCTGCGCCTCCTCGAGTTCCCGATCCAGCTCTGTCTCCACGAGAGCTGAGGATCGCCGCGCGCGAGCCGCGCAGCATCGGTGGCAATACCTATCCGGCTACGGATTCTTGATCTGCTCGCGCAGGGAGTACGCGGCCGCCTCCGCGCGGTTCCGGAGGCCGAGCTTGGACAGGATGCGCGCGACGTGATGCTCGGCCGTTCGCCGGCTGATGTAGAGGCGCTGCGCGATCTCGGCGTTCGAGCATCCCTCGGCCAGAAGCGACAAGACCTCGGTCTCGCGCCGGGTCAGCGGCCCGTACCCTTTGGGGAACGTCCGCGCCGGAGCCCCGAGCTCTCGGAGCAGGGCAGCGGTCGCGTCAGCGTCCCGGATCGCGCCGAGACGCTCGAACGTCTCCAGCGCGTGCCGCGCCTCCACGACTGCCGCCGCGGGCGCATTCGAGGCGAGCGCCCGGGCGAGCGCGACCCGGGACTGCGCGGCTTCGAGGGCCAGACCGAGCCCGGAAAACAGCTCCAGGGCGGCTTGGAAGTCTACCCGCGCATGCTGTTCTCCTCGAGCGGCTCGGACCGTGCCCCGGGCGAGCCTGGCGACGGCGCGCGTCCGGTCGTCATGGCGGTCGGCGGCGAGAACGGCCAGCTGGTCGAGCGTCTCGTCCGCGGCGGCGAGGTCGCCGCCTGCGAGGTGCACGTCGACGAGCAAGCCGAGCACCGGCGCGCAATCCGGGTCGGACGACGGCGTGCTCTCGAAGCACAGGCGGGCGAGGTCCCCTGCGAGAGCCAGGTCGCCGCGTGCCAACGCGATCCTCGCCAGTGACCGTCTGGCGCTCGCGTGCCAGTCGAAGCCTTCGAGCAGACGTTCGGCCTGCTCGAACCGTCCCTGCCGAACGCGCAGGTCCGCGAGCCGAAGCAGCGCGAAGAGCTGGGACGCCCAGTAGCCCGTCTCGAAGGTCCGGATCGCGGCGAGCAGCTCGCGCTCCGCCTCGTCCCAGCGGCCGAGTGCGATCAGGATCCCGCCGTAGTGCGTCCGGCAGGTCGGCGGCACGAAGGCGCCCCACGCCTCGAAGCGAGTCGCGGCGGCGAGCCACTGCTCGGCGCGTCTCACGTCGGTGGCCCGTTCGCACGCGCTGAGCAACCTGCAGTAGATCTCGCCGGCGGGGCCGACGCCGACGACCTCTCCCGAGGCGACCGCGGCCATCGCCTGGTCGAGCAGCGTCATCCCTTCAGTGACCCGCCCCATGGCGACGTACGCCTCGCCGAGCAGCGCCATCGCATCGAACTCGAGGTCCCTGTCGCCGTACCGCCTGGCGATCGCGATCGCCGCCGTCGCGAACTGCTCGCGCTCTGATGCGTCGGAGGTCCACGGGGCTCGGTCGAGCATGAGCCACCCGTGCGCTGCCGACTCCTCGACCCCCTCCAACATGCTCTCCGCCCGCGCCATCCACCCATTGGCCGCGGCCATGTTGCCGCGGACGGACGCGTGCAAAAACGCCAGCCAGCGCGCCAGCTCGGCCGCCTCAGCCCGCAGGCCGCGCCGCTCGTACTCGGCGAACGCGCGCTCCTTCACGTCGATCGCCCGCGCATGCTCGCCCCCGAACTGCAGCGCCTCGCCGAGGCCGTCGAGAACCTCGGCGCTCTCCCCGAGCTCGGCGGCTTCCTCGAAGATCGCGCGGGCGCGCTCCCAGTCCGCTGCGGCAAGCGCGTCGCGGCCGAGGCGGAGGAGTTCGTCCGCCGTTGCGACACCCATCCCCGCGAATGATCCCATACCGGCCGATCGTTGCTGCTTGGGCGCATCGGCACAGTGGCGCGAAGGAGCGAGGAACCTGATGCCGTACGCGACGAGCCCCGTGGACGTGCTGACGCGATAGCTGACCGGAGTTCATTCGTTGCCTGCGCGGGCGCAGCGACTCTGAGCATGAGCCCTCCCGACCGCCCCAACCCCAAGGCTGTCGACAAGAGCTGTCTATTTGCAGGGATTTTGTGGGCGCAACTCGTCGGCTGCCTCATGCGAGTGCTGCCCGTTTGCTGCCCCGAGCTTCGCCGCTGGGGCCTCGTCAGACAACACTAAGTCACTAAGAACTCGTCTCAGAATGACGATTGCAGCCTCTTGAAGCAGACGAGGCAGCAGGCGAGGGCGAGGAAGGCTTCGTGGATGTCGTGGCGGCGGTCGTAGCGGACGAGGAGTCGCTTGTAGTGGTGGAGCCAGGCGAAGGTGCGCTCGACGACCCAACGGACGCGTCCGAGCCCGGAGCCGTGTTCGGTCTGGCGGCGAGCGATCTCGGGCTTGATCCGGCGGGCGCGAAGTTCGCGCCGGTACTTGTCGTGGTCGTAGCCGCGGTCGGCGGTCACGCGCTCGGGCCGTCGGCGTGGCCGGCCGACCTTGCCGCGTACCGGCGGGACGCGCTCGACCAGCGGCACCAGTTGCGTGACGTCGTTGCGGTTGCCGCCGGTGACCGTCCAGGCGAGCGGGATCCCTGTTGCGTCTACGAGAAGGTGATGCTTCGAGCCGTTTCTGGCTCTATCAACCGGGCTCGGGCCCGTCGCGGAGCCCCTTTTTTCGCCTGCACGTGGCTGGAGTCCGCGACCGCTCGCGACCATTCGATCTCCCCGGCAGCTCGTAGGTCGGCAAGCAGGATCTCGTGCAGCCGCTCCCACACTCCCGCCCGCTGCCACTCATCCATGCGGCGGTGACAGGTCGAGCCGCCGCCGAAGCCGAGCTCAGGCGGCAGATGCCGCCACGCAATCCCGGTGTAGAGCACGAACAGGATCCCCTGCAGCGCTTGTCGGTCAGGTAGCCGCTTGCGCCCCGGATAGCGGAAGCGCCGCTCGACCTTCGGCAGCAAGGGCTCGACCCTCGACCACAACTCATCCGACACGACCCACGGCCCAGCAGCCATCGGCACCCCTCCAGCTTGACGACAGATACCGACGGCGTTCGTCGTCAGCTGACGGGTCCCTTCATTTCGGTGCGAGTTCTAAGTGCCCATTTGCAGGTACTTCGAAAGACGGGAGCGACGGGACTCGAACCCGCGACCTCCGGCGTGACAGGCCGGCGTTCTAACCAACTGAACTACGCCCCCGGGCGCGGACAATCTTAGCCGCGGAACGGAGGGTCGGGACGAGAGCCGGACGGGGCGCCGCATCCGCCGAGCGGTGGCGGCGCCCGTTCGGCCGGCGGCTCAGGAGGCCGGCGCGGTGTCCGCGTACATGAGCGAGCCGGGCGTCGTCAGCTTCTCCCCGGTCTCCAGCAGCGTCTTCAGGCCGGAGAGGATCTGCGGCCAGCCGCCGTACAGCTCATCGTTTGCCCCCTCGCGGAGCTGGTCGTGCGTGACGGTCAACCTGCACGAATCTCCGACGGGCTCGATCTCCCAAGTCACGCGGGAGGTGCCCTCGGCCTTCACGTCGTCGCTCCAGAGGGCGTTGAAGCTCTGCACGAGCCGGTGCGGCGGGTCGACCTCCAGGTTCTCGCCCTCGGCGATCGCGACGCCGGCGGCGGCATGCGCTGCCTCGTAGCGCGAGCCGTTCGTCCAGTCGGAGGTGACGCCGACGCCGAACGAGTACTGCGCCCTGAGCTCGGCGTCGGTGATCGCTTCCCACAGGCGCTCGGGCGTCGTCTTGATGTAGATCTCGAATACCTTCTCCATCACTTCCTCCTCGAGTCGTTTCTTGAGCCCCGTCAGGGACGCAGCCCAGGGCTCGGCGTACTTGCTCACCCACCTGTCGTGGACGAACCTGATCGGGACGGGGTTCAGGAAGTGCAGCTTCTCGCGGCCACGTCGCTTCGTGGTCAGGAGACCGGCCTCTTCGAGCACCCGGAGGTGCTTCATGACGCCGATGCGGGTCATCGGCAGGCGTCGCTCGAGCGCGCTCAGCGACTGCCCGTCCTCCCGGTACAGCTCGTCGAGGAGGCTCCGTCGAGTCGGGTCGGCGAGGGCTTTGAACACCGCGTCCATGTAAGCATGTTACGTAACCGATTGGTTACATGTCAACCTGGTCGCTTCAAGCTCGCCGTCTACGCGCTCTGGCCTTTCGGTCGGTGCTCGTCCCAAGCCCGACACGGCTCAAAGGGCTGAGCGTCGTCGCCAACATCCTCTGGTTCGTCCTCGCGGGATGGTGGCTCGCGCTCGCCCATCTAATCACGGGCATCCTGCTTTGCCTGACGATCATCGGCATCCCCCTCGGCATAGCCGATTTCAAGATGGCGGGGGCTGCGCTTGTCCCGTTCGGCAAGGAGATCGTGCGAACCGCCGCACTGGCCGAGCCTCCGGCGGGCGCAGTCACGGTTTCCGACGGGCGGTAGTGGGCGGTGCCGGGCTCGAACCAGCGACCTCCTGCTTGTAAGGCAGGCGCTCTCCCAACTGAGCTAACCGCCCGCTCCCCGCAGCGTAGCCGGGTCAGAC
Organism: Gaiellaceae bacterium; assembly: GCA_050697655.1. Taxonomy (GTDB): domain Bacteria; phylum Actinomycetota; class Thermoleophilia; order Gaiellales; family Gaiellaceae; genus JAIBJN01. The sequence continues at coordinate 2,724 of JBOHAB010000128.1, read as the reverse complement.
GCCGGCGGCGGCCGGGGGCGGCCCGAGCTCCTCGACGCGGTAGCCTCGCGGATACGTTCCCCGGCTCAGCTCTGTCCTGAGACGGGGCTTCCGGCGCGGTGGGAGGAGCCGGAGAGCCCGGGCTCGCAGCTTCAGCGCGCCCTCGACCGCGTGCCGCTCCGCCGCGGTCGGCTCGGGGAGATCGAGCGCCCGAAGCAACGACTCGTCGAGCAGCGCGCAGACACCGCGTGTGCCCAGGCGCCTCGGTAGGCCGGGGACCTTGCCGACGAACATCCCGAGCATCGCGACGGCGACCCGGTGGCCGGCCGCCGTCGGAGCGAAGTGGGCTCGCTCGAACTCGACGTTGAAGCGGTCGAGCTCCTCGTACGTCTCCGGAATGTCACTGATGTTCATCATCCGCCCGACCGCGTGCCAGAAGTGGAACTGCGCGAGCCGCTCCGGCTCGAGCGCAGGGCGCCAACCGAAGCGCTCGTTCCAGCGAAACGGCTCCAGCACCATCGTCGAGAGGACGTAGACGAAGTCCTCGTTGGCGATGTCGAAGCGGCCGTGGAGCTGGTTCATCCGCCGGATCGCGGCCCGGCCGAGGCGCGAGCTGTAGCCGTGCTCGGCGAAGGTGCTGATCAAGAGGTCGGTGTCGTCGTAGCGCTTAATCGGGCGCACGACGAACTCGCCGGTCGAATCGAGCAGCTCCGCGATCGAAGGCACCGCGAAGGTCCGGAAAAAGGCAAGCTCGAGCGAGCGGGTGAGGTCGAACGGAAACTCGTAGCAGGTGTCCAGGTAGACGATCCGCTCCGCGTCGCGAGCCGGATCCAGCCGCTTGATCTCGCACAGGTAGCGAGAGTCGCGCATCGGATGCCCCCAGCGGGATTCGAACCCGCGCTACGGCCTTGAAAGGGCCGTGACCTGGACCGCTAGTCGATGGGGGCCAGGCGGGGGCAAGGATAGCTGTCCTCCCTGGCTACACTCGCTGCGCGGGCCGGTAGCTCAGCTGGTAGAGCAGGGGACTTTTAATCCCAAGGTCGCTGGTTCGAATCCAGCCCGGCCCATCGAAGTGGCCCCCTGCTACGGCTGGACGATCTTCCAGTAGGAGTCCTTGCGCCGGATCCGTCCGTCATCAGCCAGGTCGAACAGATCACAGCCGTGCACTCGGACCTGCTCTCCCTCGTTCGTGGTGTCGGTGAGCAACCACCGGGAGACGCCACGGTCGCCGCAGACCCAGTGCTCGTCCTCGCCGTCGATCGCAACCATCGCGCTCCTGCTGCTCGCGTTCGCGGCGTTCTCCCGCCGTCTCGAGCGCTCGTACGTAACCGTCGCCAGCTTCTTCACGTCGGCGGGTCTCCTCGTCGGCCCGGTTCTCGGTCTGCTCGAGCTCGGCATCGGAAGCGAGCCGGTGAAGCTTCTGGCGGAGGCGACGCTGACGCTCGTCCGCTCGTCGGCGGCCTCGCGGCAGGGCTGCTCGGGGCGCTGGCGCTGCGGGCGGCGCTGCGCCACGGGCTTGCGGAGCCTCACTGGCTGCAGATCCTGACTGCGGCGACGGCTCTCTCGGCGGCCGGCATCGCCTTGGGGCTGGGGGGCAGCATCTTCATCGCCGCCTTCGTCGGCGGCTTCGTCTTCGGGGGAGTACGACGCGATACCGAAGGGGAGTTCAGCTATCTCGTGGACGAGGGCGGCGAGTTCCTCAACGCGGTCACGTTCCTCGTGTTCGGAGCCGTGATTCTCGGCCCGGTCCTCGACGAGCTGACCTGGGAGCTTGTCGTGTACGCCGTGCTCAGCCTGACGGTTGTCCGGATGCTCCCGGTCGCCCTCGCGATGCTGGGGACGCGTGCCGGGCGGCCGACCCTCGGGTTCCTCGGCTGGTTCGGCCCGCGCGGGCTCGCGTCGATCGTGTTCGCCGTCATTCTCACCCAGTCGGAGCTACCCCAGGAGCGAACCCTGCTCCTCGCCGTAGCCGTCACGGTGGGGCTTTCCGTGTACGTGCACGGGCTATCTGCCTTGCCGCTCAGGGAGCGGTACGTCCGCTGGTACCAATCGCATCCGAGCGACCGCCCACCGCCGATGGAAAGCGTCCCAGCGGCGAGTCACAGATGGCGCTCCCCGGGGAGTCCTCGACCGTTTGACGAGCGATCGCCCGGCTGACGCTCGGCTGCGAACATTGACCGGCGGAGACCTAGACTGCGCCTTCTCGATGCAGAGTCGCCTTGGAGCCTGGACGGCAACTCTCGCCGTGGTCGGCGTGCTTACGGTCTCCTGCGGCGGCGAGTCTGAGAGCGAGGCCGGGACGGCTCCGCCGCCCGGCGGCCATGCCGTGGGCCATGCCGTCGCCCATCTCCAGGAGGAGCTCGCCGATCTCGGCTACTACGAGGGAGCGCAGGACGGCGTATTCGGCGAGGAGACGGAGGACGCTCTCCGCCAGCTCCAGGCGGACGAGGGGATCGAGACCACCGGGAAGCTCGACCGCGCAACCCTGGCGGTGCTGGGTGCGCTCGGCGGCGAAAGCGACGCCCTCTCCGTGAAGGCCGTGCAGACGGCGCTGACGGAGCTCGGGCTCTACACGGGCCTGATCGACGGAGACTACGGGCCCATGACCGAGGCTGGGGTCGAGGAGGTTCAGCGGGAGGCGGGCATCGACGTCGACGGCGAGCTCGGCCCGGAGACCGCCGCCGCGCTCAACGAGCTCTACCAAGAGCAGGTTCTCGTGAAGAAACCGGTCGCCGAGGTCGGCGA
>JBOHAB010000127.1:0-8350 GCA_050697655.1 Gaiellaceae bacterium | reverse complement strand
ACATCGACATCGGCGACCTGGAGGGCCAGAAGCTCGAGGACTACCGGGCGTGGAAGCACGGCCACACCCGCGACGTGCCGTTCCCCGGCGGTGAGAGCCTCGACGACGCCGCGCGGCGCTACGCGGATGCCCTCAGCCGGCTTCTCGACTCGCACTGGGGCTCGGTGCTGGTCGTCTGCCACGAGATCCCCATCCGCTACGCGCTCAACGGCGCCTCGGGCTCGGACTCGCTCGATGGGCCTGCGCACGAGATCTCGAACGCCGTGCCGTACCTCTTCGACGCGGAGGAGCTCGCCCGTGCCGTCAAGGGGATCGAGCGGATCGTCTGCGGTCGAGCCACGCGCTAAGATCGCCGTGTAGTGCTCCTTCAAGTAATGCTGCCTCCCTTCTGCGTCGCGAGCACCAAGCGAGATCGCGGGGCAGAAGCAGTCGTGCACTGCTTGGAGGGGTACTAGACCGGGGAGCCGCTTCCTAGCGGCTGAGAGGGAGCTACGGAGCTCCGACCCGCCGAACCTGATCTGGGTAATGCCAGCGAAGGGAGGCGCGATGCAACCGACCGAGAGGACGTGGGGGGTCACCCCCGTCCCCGACCGCCTGCGGACGCTCTCCGGCCTCGACGTGGGCCTGCTCTGGGGAAACCTGGGCGTCAGCCTGCTCGTCCTCTTCACCGGGACGTTCCTGGCCGGCCTCGGGCTGCGGCGCGCTTTGCTCGCCGCCCTCGTCGGGGCCGTGCTCGGGTGCACGTTGCTCGGGCTCGCCGGGCTGATCGGCTTCGACCGGCGCGTCCCCGGCATGGTGCTCCTGCGCGACCCGTTGGGGGAACGCGGCTCCTACGCGCCCACGGCGCTCAACATCGCCCAGAACCTCGGCTGGGCAGTCTTCGAGCTCTATGTCATGTCCCTGGCGGCCAGCGCGCTTGCCGACCGGGTTTTCGGGTTCGAGGCCCGCTGGCTGTGGGTGCTCGTCTTCGCGGTTCTGACGTTGTGGCTCGCCCTCGCGGGGCCCATCTCGTTCGTGCGCCGCTGGGTGCGGCGCTTCGCCGTCTGGGTGGTCGCAGCCTCGACGGCCTACCTGGTGTGGTGGGCGCTGGACGGCGCCCAGGCGGGCACGCTCTGGTCGGCGGAGGGCGAGGGCGGAATCCGCTTCTTTCAGGGCGTCGACCTGACCGTGGCGATGGCCGCCTCGTGGCTCCCGCTGGCCGCCGACTACACGCGCTTCTCGCGCAGCAAGCGGGCCGCCTTCTGGGGGACGTCGGTCGGCTACTTCGTGCCTCTCGCCCTGCTCTTCGGTCTCGGAGCGCTGCTGGCGCTCTCGCGCGGCCTGGCCGATCCCGCGGCCATCTTCACCGCGATCGCGGCCGGCGGAGCCGGGAGCGCCGTCGCTCTGCTGGCGCTGACGGTTGACGAGACGGACGAGCCGTTCGCCAACGTCTACTCGGCTGCGGTCTCGATCCAGAATCTCTTCCCGGCCGTCGCCCAGGGTCTCCTCGTCGTCGCGGTCGCCGGCCTGGCCGCGGTCGGCGCCCTCTTCGTGGACATCGTTGCGTACGAGACGTTCCTCTTCCTGCTCGGCTCCTGTTTCGTGCCGCTCTTCGGCGTGCTGGCGGCGGACTACCTGCTCGGAGCGGCCCCGTCGGTGCAGGTGCGTTGGGGCGGCATCGTCGCCTGGGCGGCCGGCTTCGTCCTCTATCAGTGGATCCAGCCGACGGGCCCGGAGTGGTGGACGGAGCTCGTCGCGGACGCGCCGGGAGCCGGCGAGGTGACGACCGGCGCCTCGCTCCCGGCCTTCGGCCTCGCGTTTCTCCTCTATGCAGGCGTACGCTCCGCGCATGCGCCGCTTGGGCGTCGTCGGGCTCGTTACGCTGGATCGCGTTGACGGCGGCATCCCCCGCCTCGGCGGGGTGCCCGTCTACGCGGCGCGAGCCCTCCGCCTACTCGGGCAGCCCGCAATCGTGGCCACGAAGCTCGCCGACGAGGACCGCCCGCGTCTCGCCGGCCTCGGGCTCCCGATCGTGGCGGAGAGCGCGCCGCGTACGATCGAGTTTCGGATCGAGAACGACGGCGACGGCCGCCGCATGGCCATCGACGAGCTGGGCGAGCCTTGGAACCCCGAGGAGGCGCGCGGCTGGCTGGCACGAACGCTCGCCGACGCGGACTGGGTGCATTGCGGCGCGCTCACCCGCGCGGACTTCCCCGCCGACACGCTGGCGGCCCTGGCGCGAGGGCGGGTCCTGAGTCTGGACGGCCAGGGCCTCGTCCGGCGGGCAGAGCTCGGCGATCTCGTCCTCGACGCCGACTACGACCCGGACGTGCTGCGTCACGTCGGCGTCCTCAAGCTCGCCGGCGAGGAGCTGGACACGCTCGGGCTCGAGCTCACCGAGAGCTCGCTCGGATCCCTCGGCGTCCGGGAGGTGGTCGTGACGCTGGGGAAGACCGGCGCCGTCGTGTACGCCGACGGGCTGGCGGAGCACGTGCCCACGTTCCCGCTGGAGGGCATCGACCCCACCGGCGCGGGCGACTCGTGGATGACGGCCTATCTCGCCTACCGGCGTAGGCGGCACTCTCCCGTGTCGGCGGCACGGCTCGCCAACGGCGTTTCAGGCGCGATCCTGGCGCGGTGACCGGCCCGCCGCTGATCGTCGTTGCGGGCTGCGAGGACGGGACGTATCTCGTCGAGGTCGGCGCGACCGCCGAGGAAGACCAGATGGCGGGCCGTCAGGAAGGCGCGGCCGTGGAGCGTGAGCGCCCGCTCGGGCTCGCGCCGCCCTGGGCCGCGGCGCACGTTCTCGACGTCGACTCGGTCGGCTCGACGGTCGTCCTCCTGCTCGATCGCAAGCCGCCGCTGCTCGTCTCCCACGACGGCGGCCAGACATGGGACGAGCGCGGCGCCGGCCTTCCGGCAGGCCGGGCGGTCGCCCTCCGCGAGAACCCCGACCACGTCCTCTACGGGGCCCGCAACCGCCTGTTCGTCTCCGGCGACGGCGGCCGCTTCTGGCGCGCCCTCGCGGTCGAGCTCCCCGAGATCCACGACGTCGCCTGGGGCTGAGGCCGCGTCCGCTCCGGCCACGTCCCGGTGCCAGGCCCCGGGGCGTGGCCCTAGAGGACGAACTCGCCGCGGGCGACGACCACGGCCGAGCCGCCGACCTCGACCCGCTCGACCCGCTCAGGCGAGCCTTCGACCTTGGCGTAGAGCGTGCTCGGGCGACCGATCTCGACGCCCTGCGTGATCACGATCTCTTCGCCGAAACCGACGCGGGCGTGACGAGCCAGGTGCACGGCGAGCGGCCCTGCTGCCGACCCAGTGGCCGGGTCCTCGGGGACGCCGTCGCCCGGGGCGAACATCCGCGTCCGCCAGCGCGCCCCCGAGCCGGCGGTGCAGTTGGCGTGCACGTCGCCCATGACGCGCGCGACGGCGGCGAGGTCGGGCTCGACGGCGGAGACGGCCTCCTCGTCGGGGAGCAGGACGTAGACGTTGCCGACCCCGGACTCGTAGAGCTCGAGCGGCAGCTCCGACCCCTCGACGCCCAACGCGGCCAGCAGCTCGTCGCCGCGCTCGAACGGTCGCACCGTCGGAATCGGCTGGCTCATCCGGCCGAAGACGATGCGCCCGTTCTCGTCACGCTCGAGCGTCACGGGAACGACGCCCATCCCGGTCTCGAGCCTGATCTCCGGAAGCTGCAGAGGCCCGGCGAGGACGAAGGCCGTCCCCAGCACAGGATGCCCGGCGAAGGGCAGCTCCGAAACCGGCGTGAAGATCCGGATGCGTGCGTGGCCGTCGGCCTCGGGGGTGTACACGAACACGGTCTCCGAGAAGTTCACCTCCTTCGCCAGCTGTTGCAGCTCGGCCTCGGGGATCTCGCGCGCGTCCGTGAATACCGCCAGCTGGTTGCCCTCGAGCGGCGTGTCGGTGAAGACGTCCGCGACGACGTAGCGGTAGGTCGCCATAGCCCCCGACTCTAATTGCCCGTCGGCTGGGTCAGGTGAGCGATCAAGCTCGAAGACGAGCTCGAGGCCGTCCTCTTCGTCCCACTGCTCCCCGGTCTGCACGAAGCCGAGCTTGCAAACGATCGCGAGCGAAGGATCGTTGCCGGGCGCGACGGAGGCGACGTAGCGGCGGATTCCCTCGCTTTCGGCCCAGTCCATGAGCGCGACGGCAGCCTCGGTCGCATAGCCACGGCCGCGAAAGCTGGGGAAGACCGTGTAGCCGAGCTCCGCCTTGCCCGGGGTGAGCCCACCCGTCCCCGGAGGCCCGTGGAAGCCGGCGTAGCCGATCATCGTGGCGTCGCGCCGGCGGACGAGCGCGCGCACGAGCCACCTCTGGGCCTCGGGATCGCTCAGCATCTGCTCGAGCCGCAGGCGAAGGAACGGCTTGACATCCCGAGCCGGCCAGCCGGCGGGGAAGGCAACAGACACCTGCCGCTCGGCTTCGAGGCGCCGACCCTCCAGCAAAGCCTCCAGCACCCCAGACGGCAGCGAGACGAGGTCGAGCCGTGGGGAGCGGATGGGCGGGACGTCCACGAGGCAACCTTAGGGCGCTCGAGCCCGCGCCGATATCCTCGCCCACCGTGAGCGCAATCGCAGTCTCCGGCCTCCGGAAGTCCTACGGGCAACGCGAAGTCCTCCACGGGCTCTCGTTCACGGTCGAGACCGGCGAGGTCTTTGCGCTGCTCGGGCCCAACGGCGCGGGCAAGACCACGACGGTCGAGATCCTGGAGGGCTACCGCCGCCGCGACGACGGCGACGTACGCGTGCTCGACGAGGATCCCGAGCGCGGCGGGCGCAGCTTCAAGTCCCGGATCGGCATCGTCCTCCAGTCGTCGGCCGTCTACCACCTCCTGAGCGTGAGCGAGATCGTCGACCTCTTCGCCGGCTACTACCCCCGCCCGCGGCCGGCCGGCGAGGTAATCGAGCTCGTCGGCCTCGCCGAGAAGCGCGACGCGCGCGTGCGCACGCTCTCGGGCGGCCAGCTCCGCCGCCTGGACCTCGCCCTCGCGCTCGTCGGCGACCCCGAGCTCGTCTTCCTGGACGAGCCGACCACCGGCTTCGATCCGGCAGCCCGGCGGCAGGCCTGGGAGACGATCCGCGACCTCCGCTCCCTGGGGAAGAGCATCCTCCTGACCACTCACTACATGGAGGAGGCCCAGCGCCTCGCCGACCGCGTCGCGATCCTGCGCGGCGGCGAGATCGTCGGCACGGGGTCGCCGCAGGAGCTCCTCTCCGATCACGCCTCTGTCGAGATCCGCTACCGGCGCAACGGCGGCGAGATCGTCGTCGCCACCGAGGAGCCGACGCGCGTCCTTCACGAGCTGACGGCCAAGGCCCTCGCCGAGGGCGTCGAGCTCGAAGGTCTCGAGGTGCACCGGCGAAGCCTCGAGGACGTCTACCTCGAGCTCACCCAGGAGGAGCGCGACGAATGAACCTCTTTCTCCACGAGCTCCGGGCCCAGCAGCTTCTCTTCTGGCGAAACCGGGAGGCCGCGTTCTTCAGCTTCCTCTTTCCGATCCTACTGCTCGTCCTCATCGGCTCCGTGTACGGGGACGAGCCGATCGAAGGCGTCAGCGCGCCGACCTTTCTGCTCATCGGGCTCCTCGGCTACGGCGTCGCGGCGAACGCCTTCGCCGGGCTGGCGATCACCCTCGTCGTCAGGCGCGAAGCCGGGCTCTTGAAGCGCGTTCGTGGGACGCCGCTCGGGCCGGGGACGTACCTCGCGGCAGTGATCGCGTCGACCGTCGTCGTCATCGCCCTGCAAGTGGTCGCGCAACTCCTTCTCGGCGTCTACGTCCTCGACGCCGACTGGCCCGACCGGTGGCTCGCGTTCGCCTTCGCCGTCCTGCTCGGCGCCGCCGCCTTTGCGGCCCTCGGCCTCGCCGTGACGACTGTCGTCCGCACCGCAGAGGGCTCCTCGGCCGTCGTCAACGCCATTTACCTGCCGATGGCCTTCATCTCCGGCGTCTTCTTCTCGACGGAGGAGATGCCGGCCTTCCTGGGGGCGATCTCGGAGGTGCTGCCGCTCACGTACTTCCTCGAGCTGATCCGCGCGAGCTTCGTGCCGGGAGAGAGCTACGCCGCGTCGGCCCTCGTCGTTCTCGCGCTCTGGGGCTTGCTCGGACTGACGGTCGCAGTCCGCCGCTTCCGCTGGGAGCCCCGGGAGGGGGTCCCGAGCACGTAGAACCGAGGGCCGGCCTTACGGCCGGCCCTCGTTGGGTTCACGTGCGTGCGTCGCCTAGAAGCCGCCGGACTCCCTGGCAGCGCGCTTCCCGCCCTCGACGGGGAGGACGATGCTCGTGTGCTTCAACTGCACGGCGATCGTGGGCCGCGTCGTGAGAGGCACCGAGAAGCTCGGATAGCTTCCGACGAGGATGACGCCGATCCGGCTCCCGGCCGAGAACGTGTAGTCGTTCGGGTAGAGCCGGAAGCGGAACTTGTACGTCTCGCCGGGGACGAGAGGCTCCGCGACCGCGTAGGAGTTGCGGTTCTGGCCGTCGAGGATGCCACGCGCGACCCGCCACTGGGACGACGTCTGGAGGCGCTTCGACACCTGGAGGTAGCAGGCATCGTCGGTGGCGCTCGACTCCCCCCAGCAGTCCTCGGTGTCCTCGGTCGTGATGCCGTTGCCGGAGCGCGAGATCCGCGTCTTCTCGCCGTAGTCGACGAGCACCGCGCCGAGATACGCGGTGTCGAGGCTCGAGGTGGCCGTCAACCTGATCTCGGGCGCGCCCGAGATGCGCAGGTCCTGCTCGAGGGGCGCAGAGAGGAACACCAGCCGGTTCTCGGAAGGCTCCTCGGGATTCGAGATCATCGTCGTCTCGCCCTGGGACGGAGTGTCCACGAACGAGCGAGCCTGGGGCTTGCCCGGCTGCGGCGACAACCCCAGCGTGCCCGGGCCGTCCTCGTCGCCGGCGTGCAGCGAGATCCGCACGTCCCTCGTGCCCGGAACCGGCCAGTTGCCGTACGTCTCCCAGACGTCCGGGCCGACCTCCACGTCCGCCATCGGCTCGTCCATGATCCCGTTCGGATAGCCCTGGAGCCAGTAGTCGAACCAACGGTGGATCGTGTTCACCCACTCGGCGCGCCGGAAGTCGAATCCCTCGACATGCCCCGTGCCTGTGAGCCAGATCTTGCGCTGGACCTTGCGGGCGGAGAGCGCGGCCCACCACTTAGCGAAGTCGTCGGTCTTGACGTTGTCGTCCTGCAGGCCGTGGACGGCGAAGACGCTCGTCGCCACGTTGCCCACGTCCTTGACGTAGTCCCGCTCGACCCAGAAGGGCGTGTAGTCGCCCGTCTCGTCGCCGTCGTTCGCGCTGAAGAAGTCACGGATCGGCTCGCAGTGATCCTGGTTGTCGTCGTCCGTGATCGCTCCCGCGAGGAACGCCGGGTAGTTCGTGTTGAAGCGGATGCCGTTGGAGCGCGAGTACTCGTACCAGCTCGAGATGGCCGAGATCGGCACGATCGTCGTCAGCCCGGCGACGCCCGTCGAGGCGGTGCCGTTCGCGAGCGTGCCGTCGTAGGACTTGCCGATCATCCCGACCTTGCCGCCGTACCAGTCGGCCGTCACGGGGTTGCCGGCGGCGTTCCGGCCGGCGCGGCGGCCGTTGAGCCAGTCGATCACGACGCGACCGCTCCCGATGTCCTCGAGCCCGCCGTGGCGCGGGCAGCCCGTCGAGCTGGCCGTCCCGACCATGTCGAGCAGCATCACCGCGTAGCCGCGTGGGACGAAGTAGTTGTCGTAGAAGAGCGGCCAGCGGTCGAGGCGTCCGTCCCTGTCCACGTCCTCCTTCAGCTCGCCCTCGTTCCCGCGGCCGAGCGTCGTGTAGTACGGGCTCGCGTCGATGATCACCGGCACCTTGAGCCCGTCGTCCGACTCGGCCGGACGCATGATGTCGACCGCGACCTCGTCGAGCACGCCGTCCAGGTCGCTGTCGAAGTCCGACTGGACCCAGACTCGCTCGCGGATCGCGTTCTCGTAGTCGAAGACCGGCTGCGTGACGCCGTCGTCGACTACGACCGAAGGTGCCTGCGCGAGCGCCGACCCGGCGCCCACGAGCGTGACGAGCGTCGCGGCAGCCGCAACCGCGAGACGCCCTAGCCTGCCGAAGCGCATATCCCCCTCCTTGGAAAGACCAATGGGCACGGCAATTCTTTCAGAGAACGGCGGGCATTTCTCGCCGGTCGGCCGGTGCTACCGTGACCGCGCGCCCCCGTAGCTCAGTGGATAGAGCAGCGGTTTCCTAAACCGCGTGCGCACGTTCGATCCGTGCCGGGGGCACTCTCAGCCTCCTCCAGGCCCAAGGGTGCGCCGTAATCACGCCTCTCAATAGCCGTAGCCTCCGTCCGTGCCGGTCGAGCCGCCG
>JBOHAB010000126.1:0-8507 GCA_050697655.1 Gaiellaceae bacterium | reverse complement strand
GCGCGACCGTGTGCCCGATCTGGTCGGGCCGCCCTCGGCCGACATCTGCTACGCGACGCAGAATCGGCAAGACGCCGTCAAGCGCATCTGCGAGGACGCCACCCTCGTCCTCGTCGTCGGGTCGAAGACGAGCTCGAATGCGAACAGGCTGGTCGAGGTCGCGCAGAGCCGCGGCGCCGACGCCTACCTGATCGACGACGAGCGCGATCTCGACGCCGCCTGGCTCGAGGGGCACGAGACCGTCGGCCTGACCGCCGGCGCATCTTCCCCCGAGGTTCTCGTCGAGCGGGTCGTAGCCCGCCTCGACGAGCTCGGCTACCACGATCGCGAGGAGGTCGAGATCGCGCGCGAGGACGTCTTCTTCCGCTTGCCGGCCGAGCTTCGGTAGCCCGAGATGAAGGCGAGCGTCGCCTACCCCGGACGCGACGGCGCGCACAGCGCCGCAGCGTGTGACCTCCTCTTCCCGAGCGGGGCCGAGCTCGTCTCGCTCCCGAGCTTCACGGCGGTCGTCGACGCGACGGCCGAAGGCGAGGTGGCGTTCGGCGTCCTGCCGATCGAGAGCTCGCTCTCAGGCCCGGTGAACGAGACCCACGACCTGCTCTACGACTCGCCGCTCTCGATCACCGGCGAGGCGATCCTCCCGATCCGGCATTGTCTCGTCGGCCCGGCGCTCGTCCCGCTCGAGCAGATCCGGGTCGTTCGCTCGCACCCTGCCGCGCTCGACCAGTGCCGGCGCCTGCTCGCCGCCATGCCGTGGGCGCCTGCGATCGCAGCGGCGACGACCGCGGACGCCGCGCACCAGGTGGCGGAGGACGACGATCCCTCCGAGGCGGCGATCGCCAGCGAGCGCGCGGCGACCATGTACGGCCTCACCGTGCTCGCCGGCGACGTCGGCGACCATCCCGAGGCGTACACCCGCTTCGTTTCCGTCGCTCCGTACACGCGCCTCGACCGGGAGAGCGAGGGCTGGCGGACGGCGTTCTCATTCGTCACCGACCATCAGCCCGGCGCGCTTCACCGCGCGATCGAGCCTTTCGGGCGCCACCGGCTCGACCTCGTCCAGCTCGTCTCGCGTCCGATCCCGCGCACGCCCTGGCGTTACCGCTTCGACGCCGTGCTGGCCGGCCATCCGCTCGACGAGATCGTGAGCGAGACGCTCGCCGAGGTGCAGGGCCGGACCCGGGAGCTCCGCGTCTTCGGCTCCTACCCGGCACACGCGAGCGTGGTCTAGAAAGCCTTCCAGTGCGGCCGAAGCAGCCAGCGCCCGTTCTGCTCCGAGTTCGCTGTCGTGAGCCGCTATGAAGCCTCGACCGAGGCGGTCAGCGTCTTCTCGTAGCGGACGTGCTCGCGGGCCACCGCCATGCCTGCCCGCTCGTAGAGCTCCTTGGCGCCGGTGCGGTTCCAGGAGTCCACGACGAGCCCGAGCTCCTTGCGGCCCCGCCGGGTGAACTCCGACATCGCCTGGCGGAGGAGCGCCGTGCCGAGGCCTCGCCGGCGCCAGTCGCGGGCGACGGCCAGCTGGCGGATCCAGCCCTCGTCCTCGTAGTTGGGGCAGAGGACGCAGCCGACGATCTCGCCCTTCGACTCAGCGATGAACCAGAGACCCGGCTCGAACGCGTCGCGGTCGATCATGAACGCCTGCCACTCCTCGAAGGACTCGGCCGTGTGGCGCTCGTTGTCCGCGAAGGCGTCCTGGACGAGCGCGTAGACGGCGCGCGTGTCGCGCTCCTGGTCGAACGTGCGGACGACGACGCCCTCGGGCCAGGCGGGCGGCGGCGGGCGCTCCTCAAGCGGCATCGACATCCGCCAGTACGTCCGCACTGGCTCGTAGCCGTGATTCTCGAGGAGCCTGCGCGCGCCCTCGTGGGTCGCGGTCACGACCTGCCCGAGGAGAACCCCCTGCCCCGCGCCCCCGCGCTCGAGGCCGCGCCGCTCCGACCAGTCGAGCAGCCGCTTGCCGAGGCCGCGATTCCGAAAGTCGGGATGGACGTAGACATCGACGTAGTCGTTGCGGATGAAAGCCGCATAGGCGACGAGTCGGCCGTCCTCCTCGACGACGACGGCGTCGAGCTCGCGGTCGAAGCCGGGCATGTTCCAGTCGGTCATCAGGTCGTCGAGCTCGAAATCGGGAGCTCCGAGCTCATGGATGTCGCAGGCGATGATCAGGTCGGTCACGGCCTGCGCCTCGTCCTGCCTGGGGGCGCGAATCTCCACGGCGGGTATTAGTAGAGCGTCGCGGCCAGTCGGCGTCGGTAGCTGGCCGCGACCGGGTCCTCCACGCCGAGCTGGCCGAAGATCGCGACCATGATCTCGCGGATGCGCTCGCGCCGCTCGGGGTCGGCGGTCTCGAGCTCGCCGATCAGCCACTCGAGCACGCGCTCGTAGTCGTGCTCCGCGAGCGGCCCGAGGATCTCGGGGAACTCGCCCGACTCGCCGAGCTCCGCGAGCAGCCGCTCCGAGGCAGGCGGGCCGGTGAGCCCGTCGAGGAACTCCGCTACGGCCGCGGCCGGGAGCGCGCCCGTGAACTCGTCGACGACCGCGCCGTCTCGGAACGCCTTCACGTTCGGAATCCCGCGCACGCTGTAACGCTCGGCCAGATCCTGGTTCGCGTCCGTGTCGACCTTGGCGAGGACGACGGCGCCGTCGCGCTCCTGCACCGCCTGCTCGAGCACCGGGGTCAGCATCTTGCAGGGGCCGCACCAATCCGCCCAGAAGTCGACGACGACCGGCACGGTCTTCGACCGCTCCAGTACGTCCTGCTCGAAGGTGTCGGTGGTGACGTCCATCTCAGCTCAAGTGACGGCGAGCACGGATCCTACGAGCCTTGGCAGAGCCTGGGTGTCGTAGCCGCCTTCCAGCACGAACGCTACCCGCTCGGAGATGCCGATTGCAGCGGTGGCGAGCGCCGCGAACCCCTCGCCGGTGGCTTCGAGGTCGGCGAGCGGGTCGGTGGCCGCGGCGTCGAAGCCCGCCGATACCAGCAGCAGGTCAGGGCCGAAGGCCTCCAGCGCCGGCGCGATCGTGGTCTCGACCGCCGCCAGCATCGCCTCATCGCCCGATCCGGCCGGGAGCGGCACGTTCAGGGTCGTCGCGTTTCCCTCGCCGGGCCCGCCCGTGCCGGGGTAGAACGGCCACTGGTGCAGCGAGGCGAAGAAGACGGTCTCGTCCTCCCAGAAGATCTCCTGCGTCCCGTTCCCGTGGTGGACGTCCCAGTCGAGAATCCCCACGCGGGAGGCGCCGAGCTCGCGCTGGGCAAAGCGCGCCGCGACCGCAACGCTGTTGAAGATGCAAAAGCCCATGGCGCGGCCCGGGAGCGCGTGGTGCCCGGGCGGCCTGGCAAGCGCGAAGCCCCCGAGCTCAACCGCTCGAATCGCGGCGCCCGCAGCCAGGCGGGCGACCTCGTACGTCGTCTCGCTGCAGAGCGTGTCGGGATCGAGGAGCGTCGGCTGCCCGCTCGCGGAGACGACGCGCACCGCCTCGACGTGCTCGGGCTCGTGGACGGCCGCGATCTCCTCGATGGTGGCCGGGCGCGCCTCCACGAAGTCCGAGAACGCCCGGTGCAGCGCGCGGAGGCGCTCCTGCCCTTCCGGATGGCCGCCGGCGGGGTGGCCCTCCGCGAACGCCCGATGGCTGACGAGTGGGATCACCCGCGCGCGCGGATGTGCTCGGGCCCGACGTCGGCCGGGTTCGGGCAGCCGAGCAGGAGGAGCGCGAGCGCGATCTCGGCCTGGAAGAGCTCGAGCACGTGCCTGGCGCCCGCCTCGCCGCCGGCGGCGAGGCCCCAGAGGGCCGGTCGTCCCACGAACACGGTCCGCGCCCCGAGCGCGAGCGCCATCGCCACGTCGGTGCCCCGACGAATTCCACCGTCCAGATAGATCTCGGCGCGTCCCGCGACCGCATCGGCGACCTCGGGCAGCGCGTCGAGCGACGCCGAGACTCCGTCCAACTGCCGGCCGCCGTGGTTGGAGACGACCACTCCCGCGCACCCGTGCTCGCAGGCGAGGGCCGCGTCCTCGGCGGTGAGGATGCCCTTGACGACGAGCGGCAGGCGGCACTCGGAGCGAAGCCATTCGAGGTCGCGCCACGTGAGGCTCGTGTCCACGATCTTGCCCAGCGTGTCGTGGAAATACTCGGTTCCCACCAGCTCCTGCGGCAGATTCGGCGTGGGGGTGTCCGACGGCAACGTGAAGCCGCTGCGGAGGTCGCGCTCGCGCGGGCCCGCGGCCGGAAGGTCGACCGTGAGGACGAGCGCCGTGAAGCCCGCTTCCGCCGCCTCTGCGAGGAGCTCGCTCGTGAAGCCGCGGTCGCGCGACAGGTAGAGCTGGAACCAGCGAAGCGCTTCCGGCGCCGCCTCCGCCAGCTCGCGCGGGCGCACGCTGGCCAGCGAAGCGAGCGTGTAGACGGTCCCCACCGCCGCCGCAGCGCGCGCAAGCGCCCCTTCTCCGTCCGGGTGCGCCACACGCTGGAGCGAGGTCGGCGCCACGCCGAGTGGCATCGCGATCTCGGAACCGAGGATCGACGTTCGCGTGCTCACCTCGCTGACGTCGACGAGCATCCGAGGCCGCAGCGCTCGCCGCCGAAATGCCTCCATGTTGTCGCGGAGCGTGATCTCGTCGCCGGCGCCGCCGACCACGTAGCCCCAGTGCCCGGGCTCGCAAGCTGCCTCGGCGAGCCGCTCGTAGTCGGAGACGGTGATCGGCCGCGGGTCGCTCATGCGACGCTCACGCGTCAGCCCGCTCGCGGAAGCGCTTGGCCACTCCCGCCAGGCCCCACGCCTCGGTGAGGTCTGCCCCGGCCGCCCAGTCGGGGTCGACGTCCGGGAGCTCGGGGATCGGCGCTCCCGGCTGGAGCTGCGCGATGTGCAGATACTCGCGGAGCGCCGCGGCCTGGTCGGGGAAGCCGCCGGCGGCCAGGCAGGCCTCGAGGGACCCGTGCTTGGCGAGGATGCTCGCCGCCCGCCCGGGCCCGATGCCTTTCGCGCCTGGGATCCGGTCCGAGGGGTCGCCACGCAATGCGACGAAGTCGGGCACGAGGGCGGGCGCGACCCCGTAGATCTCCTTCACCTGGGCCGGCCCCACCCGCTCGAGCTCCTGCTGCTTGGGCCGCGGCCGGATGATCGTCGTCCGCTCGCTGGCGAGCTGGAAGAGGTCACGGTCGTTGGTGAGGACGAGCGTCTCGCCGCCACGCCCTTCCTCATCGGCGACGACAGCGCCGAGGAAGTCGTCGGCCTCGTAGCCGTCTGCCTTCGCCCAGGGGAAGCCGAGCGCGCCCACCAGCTCGGGCAGGCGGTCGAGCTGAGAGGTGAGGACGGGCGGGAAGTCGCGGCCCGACTGGTATTCGGGCAGGAGCTCGTGACGGTAGGTGGGAGCGCCGATTGAGTCGAAGCCGACGAAGACCGTGCGCGGCTTCTCGGCATCCCACACGCGCACGAGCATGTTGGCGAAGCCGACGAGCATGTTCGCTTGCTTTCCGGCCCCGTCCTTGATGGACGAGGGCAGCGCGTGGTAGGCCCGGTGGGCCAGGTTGTCGCCGTCGATCGCGAGGAGGGGCCTCAAAGTCGGCCCCATTCTGCCCGTTTGTGGCCTCTCAGCCCTTCGCTAAGGTGATACGCCGTGCCGAAGACGCTCGTCATCGCCGAGAAGCCCTCCGTGGGCCGCGACCTCGCGGCGACGCTGCCTGGCGTCTTCAAGCAGAGCAAGGACAAGACGCACCTCGCCGACGCCGACTACGTGATCACGTGGGCCGTGGGCCATCTCGTCGGCCTCGCCGAGCCCGACCAGTACGACGAGAAGCTAAAGAAGTGGCGCTTCAAGGACCTGCCCATCGTGCCGAAGAAGTTCAAGCTCATCCCCAACGACGAGAAGTCGAAGAAGCAGCTCAACGCCGTCCACAAGCTGATGAAGGACGAGGACGTCGAGCTGATCGTCAACGCCTGCGACGCCGGGCGCGAGGGGGAGCTGATCTTCGCGTACCTCTACGAGACCTCGCGCGTGAAGAAGCCCGTCAAGCGCCTGTGGCTCAACTCGATGACGAAGGCGGCGATCAAGGAGGCCTTCGACCAGCTCCGGGACGGGGAGGAGATGCACCTGCTCGAGGAGGCGGCGCGGTCGCGCTCCGAAGCGGACTGGCTCGTCGGCATGAACGCGACGCGCGCGGCCTCGATCCGCCTGCGCGCCGCCTTCGACGGAGCCGTTTCCCTCGGGAGGGTGCAGACGCCCACCCTGGCCCTGGTCGTACGGCGCGAGCTCGAGATCCGCGCCTTCGTCCCGGAGCCCTACTGGCTGGTCGAGGCCAAGTTTGCGGCGAGCGGCGAGCGTCTCTACAGCGGGCGCTATCTCGGCGGCAAGCGCATCAAGGAGGAGGAGGCGACGACGATCGTCGCCGAGACGACCGGGCAGCCGGGCACGATCACGAAGCTGGAGAAGAAGGACGAGCGCGAGGCGCCGCAGCTCCTCTACGACCTCACCTCGCTCCAGCGGAACGCGAACACCCTCTTCGGCTTCTCCGCGCGGCGGACGCTCGCTGCGGCGCAGAGGCTCTACGAGGAGCACAAGGCGATCACGTACCCGCGCACGAGCTCGCGCTTCCTCACCTCGGACATGATCGGCGAGATCAAGCCGACCGCCGCCCACGTGGGGCGTCACGACCGCTACACCAAGGCTGCCGAGTACGTCACCCGCCTGGAGAAGCTCCCGCTCGGGCGCGTCGTCAACGACAAGCGGGTCGAGGACCACCACGCGATCATCCCCACCCGCTCCGACCACGACCTGACCAAGATGGGGCCGGACGAGAGCCGCGTCTACGACCTCGTCGCCAAGCGCTTCCTGGCCGTCTTCCACCCGGACGCGGTCTACGAGCGCACGCGGGTCGAGACGACGGTTGCGGAGCACGTCTTCCGCACCTCCGGGCGCGTGCTGGTCGAGGCCGGCTGGAAGTCCGTCTACGGCGAGGAAGCGCAGAAGCCGGCGGCGGAGGACGACTCTGGCGGCGACCAGCTCCTGCCACGGCTCGAGCAGGGGGAGGGCGTCGAGACCCGCTCGGTCGAGTCGCTCCACAAGGCGACGCAGCCGCCGCGCCGCTACACGGAGGCGGCCCTGCTCGGCGCGATGGAGACCGCGGGGAAGGACATCGAGGACGCCGAGCTGCGCGAGGCGATGAAGGACTCGGGCATCGGCACGCCCGCGACTCGCGCGTCGATCATCGAGCGGCTCATCCAGGTCGGCTACCTCGAGCGCGAGGGGCGGGCGCTGCACGCCACCGAGAAGGGCGTCCAGGTGATCACGCTGCTCGGCGAGCACCCGCTCACGTCGCCGGAGCTCACGGGCAACTGGGAGCACCGCCTCGGGCTGATCGAGCAGGGCGAGGACACGCGACCCGCCTTCATGTCCGACATCGTCAAGTTCACCACCGAGACCGTGGCCGAGCTCGACAAGCTCAAGGGCGTCAGGATCGAGCGGGCCAACCTCGGCCCCTGCCCGGTCTGCGGCCGCGACGTGATCGAGAACCGCAAGGGCTACTCGTGCTGGTCGCGGGACGACCCGGGCTGCGGGTTCGTCATCTGGAAGAAGAAGGCGAACAAGATCCTGCCGGTCTCGGTGGTCAAGGAGCTGATGGAGACGGGCAAGACCGCCAAGCCGGTCGGCGGCTTCCGCGGCCGCAAGGGGCGGACTTTCAGCGCCAAGCTCGCGCTCGAGCAGGGCGAGGACGGCAAGTGGCGGGTCGAGTTCGACGAGGAATGGGCCAGGTCGCCCCGAGAGCAGCCGGAGGAGGAGGCGGAGGCGGGCGAGAACGGCGATCGCCGATCAGAAACCGCCAACACTTCGGCCCGCGCGGCGTCCTAAGTATGTGACACCGCAAAGCCTGAAGAGGCCTAGCGTTAACCCGCGGTTAAGTCACAGGTTCGCGGGTAGGCCTGCGAGGGAATGCGTCGTAGAGTGAGAACGTTTCTGAGGATGAGCCGCAATCCGACCTGCCGGAGTTTGGCGAAAGGACCTAGAGGGACAACGTGAGTCAGAGCTCCATGCACGAAGTGCTTGACACCCAGGCCGGACGCCACCTCCTGGAGAACGCGGAGGAGCGCGGCTACGTCGAGCCTGCCGAGCTGGAGGCGCTTGCGCTCGAGCTCGACCTCGGCGACGAGGAGATGGCCGAGGTCACGCACGAGCTGGAGACGATCGGGCTCGAGATCGGCGCCCCTGCGGAGGAGGCCGCTCCCGTCGTCGCGGAGGCCGTCCAGCACGGCGCGGGCGACAGCCTGCAGCTCTTCCTGGCCGACGTCGGGCGTCACAAGCTGCTCACCGCCGCCGAAGAGGTCTCGCTCGCCAAGCGTCTGGAGAAGGGCGACCTGCTCGCCAAGCGTCACATGATCGAGTCCAATCTCCGCCTCGTCGTCTCCATCGCCAAGGGCTATCGCGGCCTGGGCGTCCCCTTCCTCGACCTGATCCAGGAGGGCACGCTCGGCCTCAACCGCGCCGTCGAGAAGTTCGACTGGCGCCGCGGCTTCAAGT
>JBOHAB010000125.1:0-8562 GCA_050697655.1 Gaiellaceae bacterium | reverse complement strand
AGCGCCCACCGAGCCCGGGCGCTCCCCGGCTACCTGCGCTGATACAACCGACACCGACCACACAGCTCGCTCGGCGGCCGACCACCGACCAGCCGCGTCTCACAGGTCTGTGGGACCCACACCTAGACGACGAAATCGGCAGGCGTGCAGGACTTTTCCGCGATGGGCGCAGCTGGGATCGAACCAGCGACCTCCCGCGTGTGAAGCGGGCGCTCTCCCGCTGAGCTATGCGCCCCGAGGCGGCAAGTCTAGCGACGTGCGATTGCTACGATCGAAGTGCCCGGTCGCGCTAGGCGGGGAGCTAGCGGTTCCCTGAACCCGCAATCCGCTCCAGCGGGGCTGAACTCCCTCCCGAGGGGTTAGCAATCGGGGCACGGGCTCGCGCACGCGAGTGTTGACGGCCAGGTTCCGCGCACCGGGAGCCTGTGAACCGCGTCAGGTCCGGGAGGAAGCAGCGCTAAGCAGTCTCTCCCGGGTGCCGCGGGTCGACCTGGTCAGAGCGAGCGGCGTGGGCACCGATCCGAGAGCGTTCACAACGGAGGGTGCGTGACCGGGCATTACACGAGGGAACCCCTGGTTCCCTCGTCGGCTCCCTCCTCTCTTCAGGGGACCCCCTGGTTCCCCTTGCCCCCCTCCTCGATACGATGGCCGGGGTGACCGCGCTCTACCGCAAATACCGGCCGCAGGACTTCGACGAGGTCGTCGGCCAGGAGGCGGTCGTGCAGACGCTTCGGAACGCGATCGCCCACGACCAGGTGCGCCAAGCGTACCTCTTCGCGGGGCCGCGCGGGACCGGGAAGACGTCGCTCGCGCGGATCCTCGCCAAGGCGCTCAACTGCGAGCAGGGGCCTACGCCGACGCCCGACAAGACCTGCAACTCCTGCGTGACGATCGCAAACGGGATCTCGCTCGACGTCGTCGAGATGGACGCCGCCAGCCAGCGCGGGATCGACGACATCCGGGAGATCCGCGACCACGTCGTCCTCCAGCCGGTCGAGGGCCGCTTCAAGGTCTACATCCTCGACGAGGCGCACCAGTTGACGGATGCCGCCTGGAACGCACTCCTGAAGCTGATCGAGGAGCCGCCGCCGCACCTCGTCTTCGTCTTCTGCACGACCGAGCTCCACAAGGTGCTCGCCACCGTGCGCTCGCGCTGCCAGACGTTCCTCTTCGCACGGCCGCGCCTCGCCGAGCTGACGAAGCTCCTGCGCCTGGTCGCCGACGGGGAGAAGATCGAGGCGCCCGACGCGGCGCTCTCCCTGATCGCGCGCAGCGCGCGCGGCAGCTTCCGCGACGCGGTCTCGACGCTCGACCAGCTCGCGGCCGCGACCGACGGGAAGGTCACCGTCCAGGCCGTCCTCCAGCTGCTTGGGGCCGTCGACGAGGAGGCGCTCTTCCGCCTCTGCGACCTGATCGTCGACCGCGACACGGCAGGCCTCCTCGCCTTCGTCGAGGAGCTCGCCGACCAGGGCCAGGATCTCGCGCGGCTCGTGAACGACCTGCTCGAGCATCTGCGCCACCTGCTCCTCGTCCAGCACATGGGCGAGGTGCCCGACTCGCTCCCGGTGACCCCGGAGACGCGCGACCGCCTACGCTCGCAGGCCAACCAGCTCGCCGAGGCCGAGGTGCTGCGCCTGATCGACCTCCTGCACGTCGCCGTGGACGACGTCAGGCAGGGCGGCGACCCACGGCTCCCGCTCGAGCTGGCGCTCGTGAAGGTGACGAGGCCCGGCGCCGACCTCTCGCGCGAGTCGACCGCCTACCGGCTGGAGCAGCTCGAGTCGCGGGTGCGCGGGGGCGTGGCCCCGGCGCCCGAGCCGAATCAGGACGAGCCGCCGCCCGCAGCCCAGCCGGCTGTGGAGGCTGACGAAGGCCCGCCGGTCGATCTCGCCGAGCTCCAGGCCGCCTGGAAGCAGTCGATCTTGCCGACCGTCTCGGAGAGGTCGATCCCGACTGGATCCGTGCTGGCCGAAGCGCGTCCCGTCGCGCTCGAGAACGACCGGCTCGTGCTCGAGTTCCCTCCCGCTGCCTCGTTCCACCGCGGGCTCGCCGAGGACCCGAAGAACGCGAGCGTCCTCGCCGCCGTTCTCCACGACGTCACCGGCCGGCGCCTCGCAGTCGCCTTCGAGGTCGGCGAGGGCGCGCCGGCCGAGGAGGCCAAGGAGGCCGAGGAGGAGCCGGCCACCGAGGAGGAGATCATCGCGCTCGTGCAGACGACGTTCGATACGCGCAAGATCGGGAAGGATGGCGAGTAGATGTCGATGGACGTGAACAAGATGCTCCAGCAGGTTCAGCAGATGCAGGCCGACATGCTCAAGGCGCAGGAGGAGCTCGCCAAGGAGCGCGTCGAGGCGTCCGTCGGCGGCGGCATGGTCACCGTGACCGCAAGCGGCTCCGGGGAGATCGTCGGCGTCAAGATCGCACCCGAGGCGATCGACCCCGACGACCCGGAGACGCTCGAGGACCTCGTCGTCGCCGGCGTCAACCAGGCCCTGACCAACGCGCAGGAGCTGGCGCAGTCCAAGCTCGGCGGCGTCGCGGGTGACCTGAAGGGACTCGGCCTCCCGGGCCTGTAGAACTACGGGCTGAGTGTTCAGCCCCGTCGTCGAGAACCTAATCGCGCAGCTGTCGCGCCTGCCCGGGATCGGCACCCGCACCGCGCAGCGCCTTGCTTTTCATCTTCTCCGGGTGCCGGAAGAGGAGGCGCTCGCTCTCGCTGAGGCGATCCGCGAGGCGAAGGAGCGCATCGGCTTCTGTCGCGAGTGCGGCAACCTGACCGAGGAGGAGCTCTGCGTCATCTGCCGGGACGAGCGGCGCGACAAGACGCTCGTCTGCGTCGTCGAGCAGCCGGCCGACGTGCTCTCCCTGGAGCGCACGCACGAATACCGCGGCGTCTACCAGGTGCTCGGCGGCGCGCTCTCACCGCTCGACGGAGTGGAGCCGCAGCACCTGCGAATCGACGAGCTGCTCGCGCGCGTGGAGCGGAACGGCGTCCAGGAGGTCGTCCTCGCCACCAACCCGAACATGACCGGCGAGGCCACCGCCGCGTACATCGCCGACCGGCTCCGCGGGAAGACGCGCGTCACCCGCCTGGCCAGCGGCCTGCCCGTCGGCGGCGACCTCGAGTACGCCGACGAAGTCACGCTCGGACGGGCCCTCGCCGGCCGCCGCGAGATGTAAACGGAAGGAAGCGGCAGAGCCGCTTGCTTCCTCCCCGTCTCAGCCTGTGCGGCTGCCGCCGCCGCTGAGACAAGTGCGGACTTGCATCCGGTAGAGGTTTCTGTATAGAGTGCTCGCGTTGAACCGGGTGGCCTTCGGGTCAGCCGGTTCAACATATTTAACGGGGAGTAGCATTCGCTCATGGCGAGTGCTTCCACGGTGGCGGCCGCCGACCCCGAGGATCTCTTCGCGCCAGAGGTCATCGCCGACCCGTACGCCTACTTTGGGCGCCTCCGCGAGAGCGATCCGATCCACTGGAACCCGCGCGCGGAGATGTGGGTCGTCACGCGCCACGAGGACCTCGTCTGGCTGGTACGGCAGCACGAGCTCTTCTCCTCGGCGGTGATCCGCAACGACCAACGCCCACCGCATCCTCCGATTCACGCGGAGGACCGGCCGCTTTTCGAGGAGGTCCGTGAGTTCCGCTCGGACCAGCTCGTCGAGAACGACCGCCCGCCGCACCAGTCGATGCGGAGCGCGGTGCACGAGTACTTCACGCCGCAGGCGATGGAGAGCTGGCGACCGTTCGTCCGCCGGGCCGTCGCCGAGCTCCTCGACGAGGTGGAGCCGGACGGCCGGATGGACGTGCTCGAGGCGCTGGCCGCGCCGCTCCCCGTGCGGGTGATCACGCAGATGATGGGCGTGCCGGAGGAGGACCGCGAGCACCTGCGGCACCTGGCGGACAAGCTCCTCTACATCAACCGCGGCGAGCCCGACCGCATGCGACACCTGATGGAGGGAATCCGCGGGATGATCGAGTACGTCTCCCCGAAGGTCGACGAGCGCGCCGAGGCCCCGAGCGACGACTTCATCTCGGTGCTGGCCCAGGCCGAGAAGGAGGGCGTCTTCACCCGCCACCAGGTGCTCGTGAACACGGCTCTCCTGCTCTTCGCCGGGCACGAGACGACGATGAACCTGATTTGCAACGGCACCCTGGCCTTCATCCGGCATCCGGATCAGTGGGAGCGGCTGCGCGCCGACCCGGCCGGCGCCGCGCGGCTCGCGACGGAGGAATGCCTCCGCTACGACCCGCCCGTCAAGTCGACACAGCGCATCGCCGCCGAGGACGTGGGGCGCCGCGGCAAGACGATCCGCAAGGGTGACCGGATCCGCTGGATCATGGCCGCTGCGAACCGCGACCCCCGTGCGTTCGACGATCCCGACCGATTCGACGTCGGCAGGCAGCCCAACCCGCACGTCTCCTTCGGCGCAGGCATCCACTACTGCCTGGGCGCGTCGCTGGCCCGCATCGAGGGACAGGAGGTCTTCGACGCCCTCGCGGAGCGCTTCGGCTCGCTGCGTCTGGAGACGGAGGAGCTCTCCTACCAGCCGAGCATCCAGTTCCGCTCGCTCGCCTCCCTCCCGGTGGCCTGGAACTGATGGCGAAGCTGCGGATCACCGTCGACCACGACCTCTGCGTGGGGGCCGCCCAGTGCGTCGGCCTGGCGCCAGACGTGTTCCAGCACAACGAGAACCGCCAGTCCGTGGTGGTCGACCCTGACGGCGCCCCGGAGGAGCTGATCGTGAAGGCAGCGAGCTACTGCCCGACCGGCGCCATCGAGGTCGTCGACCCGGAGACGGGCGAGCAGCTCTTCCCCTGAGGTGAGTGGGACGCCGGGCCGCCGGCGCCCCACTCGGAGTTGCTTCCTACAGCGGGCACTCCGGCCCCGGAGAGGGCTTGTCGATTCGGAGCGGTAGCGCCGGCGTCTGCTTGGGGACGAGGTAGGTCGCGTGGATGATCAGCGTCTCGGTCCCTTCGTTGCGGGCCAGATGCACCTGGTCGGGAGACGTGCTGAATCCGCTTCCCGTCGCGTAGTTGATCTCCTTCGTGCAGTGCTTGGCGTGGTAGAGGCTGAGCGTTCCCTGGCCAACGACGTTCACGTTCTCGCCAGGGTGGGTGTGCCAGCCGAACGTGGAGCCCGGCGCCGCCACGATCTTCTGGTAAACGATCTCGAACGCGCCCTTGGTCTTGATCCTCGCGCTGACGCCGGGGCTGGATTGCGTGAACAGGTTCAGCTGCCCCTGGACGTCGCCCCGGTAGGTCTCGGCCGTGACTCCCGAGGA
This sequence comes from Gaiellaceae bacterium, assembly GCA_050697655.1. Classification (GTDB taxonomy): domain Bacteria; phylum Actinomycetota; class Thermoleophilia; order Gaiellales; family Gaiellaceae; genus JAIBJN01. The sequence goes on along the minus strand of JBOHAB010000125.1, from coordinate 3,279 downwards.
CGGCGTCGCGACCGCCACGCCGACCACGACGATCGCGGTCAGAAGCGCCAGCCCGAGAGCGGACGCGACCCGATTTTGCCGCAGCATCCTTCTCATCTCCGCTACCTCCTTGTAGTTGTTCCCCCAGCTCCTCGTGAACTGGGACGAGCTGAGTGCCACGAGCGTGCGGGAAGGCGGTTGCGGACTGGTTGCAGATGGGCCAAAGTAAGTTGCAGCACTGCGGCGAAAGGAAAAAAACGGGATGGAATTCCGGATCCTGGGACCTCTTGAGGTCTCCAAGGACGGTCGGCGTGTCGAAATCGGGGGGCAAAAGCAGCGCATCCTTCTTGCGGCGCTGCTCTTGCATGCGAACGAGGTGGTCTCGCCCGACAGGCTGATCGACGAGCTCTGGGGAGAGACGCCGCCGCCCACGGCGGCAAAGACGCTTCAAGCTCATGTCTCGCGTCTGCGCCGGTCGCTCAACGGGGACGAGGATCCGGCGGCGCACCTGCGCGGGCCACTCGAGACCCGCGGGCCGGGCTACGTTCTGAAGGTCGAGCCGGGCCAGCTCGATGCCGACAGCTTCCAGCGGCTGCTCGAGGACGCCCGCCGCTCCCTCGCAGAAGGAGAGCCGCACGCGGCAACGGACAAGGTGGAGCGAGCGCTGGCGCTCTGGCGCGGGCCTGCGCTGGCCGACTTCGCCTACGAGTCGTTCGCCCAGGCGGAGATCGCCCGGCTCGACGAGCTTCGGCTGAGCGCCCAGGAGGAAAGGATCGAGGCCGATCTCACCCTCGGGCTTCACCGCGAGCTGGTCGGCGAGCTGGAGCAGCTCGTCGACCGTCACCCGCTCCGGGAGCGCCTACGCGCCCAGCTCATGCTCGCCCTATACCGGTCCGACCGACAGGCGGAGGCGCTTCAGGTCTACCAGCAGGGGCGCCAGGTGCTCGCCGAAGAGCTTGGGCTGGAGCCGAGCCAGACCCTGCAGCGGCTCGAGCGCCAGATCCTCGAGCACGACCCGGCGCTCGCGGCACCGGCCCCGCCCATGGTCTCGCGCGGGGGACGCCGTCCTTGGCCGCTCGCCCTCCTCGCCCTCGCTCTCGCCGCTGCCCTCGGCACGCTTGCCCTCGTGCTCGCCCGCGACGGCGACCCGGCCGCCTCCGACGGAGCCGACGTCACGCTTGACGGCAGCGGGGTCGTCGCGCTCGATCCGAGGACCGACGCCCCGCTCGCTGCAATCCCACTGGGATCGGCGCCCGCGAACGTCGCGGTCGGGGAGGGCGGTGTCTGGGTGCTCGACGCGGACGACCGGACTCTCTCGCGGATCGATCCGAACGAGCGAGTCCTCCTGCGCACGTTCAGCACGGGCTCCACGCCGACGACACTCGCGGCCGGAGCGGGCGCGATCTGGATCGGAAACGGGAGCTTTCCCACGAGCGTCTCCAGAGTTGACTCCGAGTCGGGCGTGGTCGACGAGACGATCGAGCTTCCCGGCTCGGGCGTGCGCCGCTACTTCCAGGCCGGCGGGTTCTCCCAGCAGCTGCTCGTGGCAACAGACAACGCGGTTTGGGCCGTCAATCGCGACCAGACGGTCTCACGGATCGACCCGTCGACGAACCGCGTCGTCGCCAGGGTCACGGACGTTCGGGCCTCGGGCCTCGCGGCCGGAGAGGGCGGCGTGTGGGTGATCACCGACGAGGGCGTCGCCGAGATCGATCCCGAGACCAACGTGATCGGACGCAGGATTCGGGTCGCCGCCGAAGGCCTGACCACGCTTGCCGTCGGCGACGGGGCGGTGTGGGGCGCCGATCCGTTCCAGGGCACGGTGTGGCGAATCGATGTGGGGCCAGACGAGCTCCAGCGCACGATCCCGCTCGGAATCGGCGTGAGCTGGGTCGCGTTCGGCGAGGGCGCCGTCTGGGTGACGAACGAGGTGGACGGCACGGTTCACCGCATCGATCCGAGCACGAATCGAGCGCGAGTCGTCCGCCGGCTGGCGGCGCCCGGCGGTGTCGCCGTGGGCGAAGGGGGAGTCTGGGTGACCTCGGCGGGGCAGCCGTCGGCGGACGCGGCACTTCCCGCTTCGGCGTGCCGTGACGTGTACTACGGTGGCGCAGGCAGCCCGCGCTTCTTGATCGCCTCGGATCTTCCCCTGCAGGGCGGCCTTCGCGCATTCACCCTGCCCATGGTGGAGGGGATCCGCTTCGTCTTCGAGCGGCGCGCCTTCAGGGCCGGGCCCCACACCGTCGGCTATCAGTCTTGCGACGACTCGACGGCGCAGGCGGACGGCTTCGATGTGTTCCGTTGCCTCTCCAACGCAAAGGCCTACGCGCGCACGCCGGACGTGCTCGGCGTCATCGGCGCGTTCAACTTTGGCTGCTCCGCGGTCGAAATCCCGATCACAAACCAGGCCCCGGGTGGGCCCTTGGCCATGATCAGCCCCTCGAACACGCCCACGTTCCTTACGCGGCCCTTCCGAGGCATGAATCCTGACCAGCTCGAGAAGCTCTACCCGACGGGGAAACGCAACTTCGTGCGGATTGCGGCCGCCGACCACCTGGCGATCCCGGCGCTCGTCGAGGCCGCGAACGAGCTGGGGAGCGACCGCGTCGCCGTTCTCTGGGATGAGTCCGACTCGGACGGCACCGGCTACGCCGCCGACATGCGCGAGAGGGCGCAAGCGCTCGGTCTCGAGCTCGCCGCCGGGGCGGCGTGGGACCCGCACGCTCGGAGCTTCGAGGGTCTGGCGCGGCGCGTGGCCGCGGCCAAGCCTGACGCCGTCGTCCTGGCAGGTGCCGGCCCTCCGCACGTCGACTCCCTGCTGCGCGACCTTCGCGCCAGCCTTGGTCGAGGGGTGGCGCTGATCGCCAGCGACGGGTTCATGGGCGTCTCCGGGCCGGAGGCCCGGGGGATGTACATCGGCAACTACGGCATCCCGAACGCCGAGCTCCCGGCTGAGGGAAAGCGGTTCCTCGGAGAGCTGGAAGCCCGCGGCGGCGATCCGGGCCCGGACTTCACCGCCGCGTACGGGGCGCAGGCGGCCGAGATCCTGCTCGACGCGATCGCGCGCTCCGACGGGACGCGGGCGTCGGTGGCGGAGGAGCTTCGTGCAGCAACAGTGGAGGACGGGATCCTCGGGAACATTCGCTTCGACCGCTACGGCGACCTGGTCGAAGGGCCGGTGACGATCTACCGCTTGACCCAGAAGGGGATGGTTGTCGATCGGGTGATCATCGCCCGAGCTGATCTCCCGCGTTGACCGGCCTGGAGTATCGCCGACAACGCGATCCGTCCAAGGGAGGC
>JBOHAB010000124.1:0-8605 GCA_050697655.1 Gaiellaceae bacterium | reverse complement strand
CGGCCCGACCACTCGCTCCACGAGCCCGGGTAGAGCTTCGCGTCCTCCCGCCCTGCCTGCACGAGGCGGAGGAGCACGACGGCGGCGGTTACCCCCGAGCCGCAGTAGGCGACGAGTTCGCGGACGTCGACGAGGTCGGTCGGAAGCTCGCCGGTGTACGGGGCGTTGACGGCGCCCGGGATGCGGCCCGCCACCGGGTCGATCGGCTCGACCTCGCCCCGGTAGCGCTCGGGAAGCCGGGCGTCGACGACGGTGAGGCCGGGCTCGCCGAGCCGAGCCGCCAGCTCCTCGGCCCCGATCGTGTCGCCCGCTCGGGTGCGCGGTACGAACTCGGCGGGCTCGACCTCTTCCGCCCCGCTCCGCAGCGGCCCGAGCCAAACGCCGATGCCGCCGTCCAGGACGGCGACCTCGTCGTGCCCGAAGTGACGCAGGAGCCACCAGAGGCGGGCCGCGCCGCCGTTCATTTCCTGGTCGTAGGCGACGACGAAGACCCCGGGCCCGATCCCCGCCGCCCCGGCCGCGCGCGCAAAATCCTCCGCCGAGGGCAGCGGATGCCTGCCGCCGGGGGTCGCCGGCGGCGCCGAGAGCTGGCGCTCCACGTCCAGGAAGGAGGCGCCCGGGATGTGTCCCTCGAGGTAGAGCTCGCGGCCGCGCTCCGGCTTCCCGAGCTCCCAGCGGCAGTCGACGAGCTGGTAATGCACGTCAGCGCGCGAGCCGGTAAATCGTGCCGCGCAGGTCGACCACGAGCAGCTCGCCGTTCCTCCGCTCCCCGAACGAAGAGACGTTCAGAGCCGTGTTCCGCACGAGCCGCGCCCTGCGCACCAGGCGGCCGTCGGCATTCAGCTTCAGCCGCCAGATGCGGCCGGAGCAGTAGTCGCCGAAGAAGTACCAGCCGCGCAGGCGCGAGGGGAGCTGTCGCCCGCGGTAGACGTGGCCGCCGCTGACCGAGCAGCCTTGCGCATGGCTGTAGACGTCCACCGGCCAGACGCGGGCACCGCGGCCGCGCAGGCCGCCCGACGCGCAGCCGGCGCGCGCATACCCCTCGCGGCGAGCCCAGAGGAAGTTCTCGGGCCTGCCGCCCAGCCGCGAGGCGCCAAGCGTGTTGACCTCCTCCCAGCGGTTCTGGCCCACGTCAGCGCCGTAGAACCGCCCGTTCGGGCGGTCGAAGGAGAAGCGCCAGAGGTTGCGGAGCCCGTAGCCGTCGATGCGCCAGCCCGCTCCCAGCCTGCCCGGAGCGATACTGAGAAGCTTGCCCTTGCGGCTCGAGAGATCCTGGGCGTTCCGGCCGGGGTCGCAGCTTCCGCCGCCGTCGCCGACGCTGACGTAGAGCCTGCCGTTGGGGCCGAACGCCAGCTGCCCGCCGTTGTGATTCGGGTAGGTGGAATGCTCCACGTCGAGGATCATCCTCCGCGTGCTCCTCCTCGCCCGCCTGAAGGACTCGTTCGCGCGGAAGCGCGCCACCCGGACGTCGCCGCCGTTGTCGGTGTAGTTGACGTAGAGATACCGCGACCGCGCGTAGTTGCGCGAGAAGGCGACGGAGAAGAGCCCGCGCTCGCCGCCGTTGTAGGCGACGAGGTCGCGGATGTCGAGGAAAAGCGACCGGCCGCCCGCTCCCAGCCGCCAGATCTGTCCTTCCTGCTCGACGACGTAGAGCGACGTGCCCCGATTCGAGACGGCGACGTGCACGGGACTGTCGAATCCGCCTGCAACGCGGACGAGACGGAGCGCCGATGCAGGCGTGGGCAGCGCAAGGACGAGCACGAGCAGGCCGAGGAAGAGGGTCGAGACCCTTGGACGTCCGAAGACGATCACGCGGCGGCGGCCTCTGCCTTCTTGTCCCAGTAGCGGCGCAGCCCGGCGTACGACTGCCAAAACGGTCCCGCCTGCTCGAAGAGCTCGGCCGTGGCGGGATCGGCGGCCGCGCGCACGTCGGCCTCCGCCGCCCGGACGAATTCGTCCTGCGAGCCGACGCGGGCGCGCTCTGCCCAGGTGCGGAGCGCCGAACGGAGCTCGGCGAGGTGGGATCCGGGATCGTCGGCGATGCCGAAGTGCGCGAGCAGGAGTCGAGTCGGGCGCCGCTCCTCGATCGCGTCCAGCGTCCGCTCCCAGGCCTCGACGTCGATGTCCGGCGGCGGCGCGACCGGCGCGACGTAACGGCCCGGAGGAATGCGCACTCCCGCCGCATCGCCCGTGAAGCAGGAGCCGTCGGCCGCGAGGAAGGATACGTGGTGCGAGGCGTGGCCCGGTGTTGGAAACGCCTCCAGGTCGAGCACGCGGTCGCCGAGAACACCCACGTTCTGCTCGGGGACGGGCACCAGCTCGCCCCAGAGGCGATCGAAGCCCTCGCCGTAGAGGCGCCGCGCGCTCCGTTCGAGCCGGCTGGGATCGATCACGTGTGGCGCGCCGATCTCGCTCACGTGCACGAGCAGGTCAGGGTTCTCGCGCACGAGAGAGCCCGCGGCGCCTGCGTGGTCGAGGTGAATGTGGGTGAGAACGAGGTGGCGGAGGTCCCCGACCTCGAGCCCGTGCTCGGCGAGGCGGGCCCGGAGCCCGTTCAGGGAGCTCGCAGGCCCGCAGTCGACGAGCGCCGGCTCGTCGCCGTCGAGCAGGTACGAGCCGATCACCCGTCTGCGGCCGAGATGCTCGAGGTCGAGGAGCTGCACGCTGTTGGGGACGTTACTCGACCGTCAGCGTTCCCTCCATGCCTCCCTCGCGATGGCCCGGGACGGCGCAGAAGAACGTGTACTCACCGGCTTCCAGCGAGGCCATCAGCTCGGTGCTCCCCTCGGTGATCGTCTCGCTCGGCCCGGCCTCGCCCTCGATCTCGACGTTGTGCGGGTTGGTGGACTCGTTGACGAGCTCGATCGTCAGGTCGCCGGCAGGCGCGGTCAGCTCGGTCTGGTCGAACGAGGTCGCTCCGCCGGGGTCGGCGGTGAGCGTGAGGGCGCCCCCGCCGCCGCCGCCGCCGCCGGTGTCCTCGCCGGTCGTCGTGTCTTCCGCCGTCGGCTCTTCCGCCGCGTCGTCGTCGTCATCCCCGCCGCATGCGGCCACGCCGAGGGCGAGTGCGAGGACGGTGACCAGAAGCAGCAACAAACGTCGCGTCATGGGACTCCTTCCTGAGATGGCCTAGCGAATCTACCTACGCCGCTCGCAGCGAAGTGGATGAGGAGAGCCGACAGGACGAGGGCCGCCCAGGCCCACGAGGCCTCGGGCACGATCACGCTCGGAATCCGAAGCGACGTCGCTCCCCGCTTCACGAGCTGCTCGAGCCAGAAGTCCTGGACGGCGTTGGCGAGCCCGTAGACGAGCATGAGCGCGACGTAGAGCCCGAACGCCACCCGCAGAAACCGCGTCTCGATTTCGCCGATCACGCGCGAGAGGGCGAGCGCGGAGAGTGCGAGGAGGGCTCCGTCCATCCCGTGGTGATGGCCCAGGTGCACCGCGGTCAGGTCCGGGTGTCCCGGCTCCGGCCGAGGCTCGCCCCCCATGAAGAGGGAGCCGAGGCCCGGCACGTGATCGAGGTAGAAGCCGAGCTCGCCCGACAACCAGGGCAGGGAGCCGAGGATCAGGACGGCGGCGAGGACGGCTCGGACGGCGTCCCACACGCCTCCGAACGGGCGCGAGGCGCCGATGCCACCGCGAGCGAGGGCGATGCCCGTGAGGACGAGCGCGATCAGGACGCCCAGTGCCGCAACAGCGTTGACGGGCTTCGCGTCGAGGTCGGACTGCTCGACGACGCCGGGCCACACCACCACGGCGCAGAGAGCCGCGCCCAACGCGGCAATGAGCGCGAGCCCGCCCCCGAGCCGCTCGGCGAGGACCGCGAGCAGCGCGATCGCGACGAGCGCAGCCGGGTAGTTGAGGAAGACGAGCGCCCGGCCGGCCCCGGCGGCGAGACCGTTGTCACCGACGTTGTAGAGCTCGGCGACCGGCAGGCGCGCGTAGGTGACCCACACGGCCAGGGCGACGACGCAGTAGAGGATCCAGACAAGGAGGACCTCGGCGAGGCCCGGGCTTGCCGGGGTGGAGCCCGGAGCTACGTCACTGGGCGTAGCTCGACTCGGTCGATCGTCACGGCCTCGCGCGGGCGGTCGCGCTCGTCCCGGGGGACCTCGGAGATGGCGTCGACGACCTCCATCCCCCCGCTGACCCGGCCGAAGACGGTGTGCTTGCCGTCCAGCCAGGGCGCCGCCTCGGTCGTGACGATGAAGAACTGGCTGCCGTTCGTGTCCGGACCGCGGTTGGCCATCGCGAGCGCGCCGCGGACGACACGGTGGTCGTTCGCCTCGTCCTCGAACTCGTAGCCGGGGCCGCCGGTGCCGTCCCCGAGCGGACAGCCTCCCTGAATCATGAAATCGGGGATGACCCGGTGAAACGTGATGCCGTCGTAGAAGCCCTCGTGCGAGAGCTTCGTGAAGTTCTCGACGGTCTTGGGCGCGTCCTCCTCGAAGAGCTCGACGGCGACGGGCCCGTGTGTAGTGTGAATCGTGGCGTTGGTCATGCAGCCACCGTACCGGAATCCCGGGAAGCGTCTCTGGTATGCGATCTCGCTCCCGGAGCGGGCGATCCGCGCGCTCGTGGGCACGCTCGGAGGGGTCGTCCACGAGAGCGCCGAGGTGCTCCTCCCTCGCGTCGTCCGCCGGTCCCGGCTGTACGAGGCGACCGCGAAGAACGCCCTCCGCATCGCGGTCGAGGCGGTGGGCCGGGTCGAGCCCGCCGAGCGACACGAGGTATCCGCTCAGGAGCTGACCAAGCGCAAGGCGGCCGGCAACGTCGTCGAGCTCGGCTCGATCGCGGCGTTCGGGTTCTCCCCGCTCTGGCTCCTCGCGGCCGCCTCCGACGTCGCGCACGGCTCCCGCGTCTACCTTGCCTCCTTCGTGGACGAGCTCAAGCGCGCCGGCGTGCTCGCCGAGGCCCGAGAGATCGGCTCCGTGGACGAGCTGCTCGAGGCGCTCGAGAACGCCTCGGGCCGGACGGCAGGGCTCATCGACATTCCCCCGCTCGAGCTGGCGGAGCTGCGCTCCACCCTCCGCGAGCTGCGGGACGACGCGACGGGCCTGCCGAGCCCGGACGAGCTCGCGTCGCTCTACCGTGGCCTGAGGGAGGAGGCCGCGCGCGAGCGAGGCTCGCTGCTCGAGGTGTCGGTCGGAATGGGTATGGCCTTCCTGCTCTCCGCCAAGAGCATCACGAGTGCGCACCTTGCCATCCCCTACCGCGAAGACTGGGCGCCGCTCCGCCGCGAGGGCTTCGCCGCGTACGCACGCCGGGTGAGCGCTCCCTACGCTCGCGCGGTCGGGGGCCACTTCGACCCGCAGCGGCCGTCGTGGACGGAACGTCTGCTCGTCAAGCTGGCGAAGGCTCGCTGACCGTTGAACCCGGCCGCCCGGCGTGGTTAGCTTCGAGGTGGCGTACCTGTGGCAACGATTCTCGAGCTTGCGGCGCACGCGGACGTCTCCGCGGAGAACGTCCTTCGCGTCGTTCACGGAGAGCCGGTCAGCGAGGAAGTCGAGCGGCGCGTGCACGACGCCCTCGACGTCCTCGGCCCGCCTCCCTACCCACGGCAGGTCGAGGTGCTGCCCGCGATCACGCCCGGTACCGGCACGGACGAGCTGCTCGAGCGCTTCCGGGAGACCTCCGCCGAGCTCGAGGCGGCGCTTCCCGAAGGGCTCGGCTCCGCCGTTCACGAGGCGTTTCGGCTCGAGGTTCGCCCGCTCGCCCAGCACGTGGCCGAGCTCGGCGCCCTCTTCGAACGGATCCTGTTGCGGATCGAGGAGGTATCGACGAGCGTCGAAGACGAGCGGCGCGACCGCCTCCAGGACGTCGCGCTCCTGACGGAGCTCGTCACCTCTGGCTGGCGTTCGGTCGACCGCCGCCTCGCCCGGCTCGAGGAGGTCGCAGCCCGCCTTGAGGCCGAGCGGCCGGCCCGGCTCTACAGACTCGACGACGCGGCAGGCGGGAGGGCCGGCGAGTAGGCCTGCGCCGGCCGGCGCGCGCTGAGACCACCGGCCAGAATCGCCAGCCCCCCGGCGAGGCCGAGAAACCCGCCCAGCGCGAGCGAGCCGACATCGTCGACCTGCCAGGCTGGGAACGCGATGTAGCGCGCGGCCCAGAGCAGGCTGAGAAAGGATCCGAGCGCGATCAGGGCGCCGCTCGCTACGACCCGTGCCTTCGCCAGAAAGAACGAGACGGCGACGGCACAGGCGGCTGAGCCGATCGGCTCGAGCGCGTGCCAGCCCCTCCCGCGATCGAACACGGTCTGGGCGTTGAGACTCGCCTCGCTTGTGAACGGCACGACCGTGGCGACGGCGACGAGCGCGGCGCCCGCGATCACGAGCAGCCGCGGGACAAGGACGCCGACCGGATCGCGCTGCTCGCGTTCGGCTGAGATCCGCACGAGCGCCGCGACGGCGAGCAGCACGCAGCCGGCGAGCGCGATCCAGACGCCGACGACGAAACGATCCACGTCTTCGCGCGCCGAGAAGACGCCCAGCCAGTCCAGGTACCTCGCCACGCCCGCCAGTGCGAAGCCGAGGAGCAGCCCGGTCGCGAGCCTCGCGACAGCGCGAGAGTACGAGAGCAGGAGCGAGCCGACCGCCGCGACCGCGATGGTCATGGGCGCGACGCTCCCGAAGTAGCCGAGCCCGTCACGATCGAGGCCGAGCTCCGGATGGGCCCAGAGGTCGGCCTGCAGCCACGTCCCGGCGACGAGGGCGACCGCGCCGGCGAGGCCGAGAGCCGTCGCGATCGCCGGAATTCGGGTAGACCGCTGCTGTACACGCTTCACGCTCGGCTCGACCGGCGGCGGAGGCCCCACGACGGGCTCCTCGACGGGCTCGACGATGCGCCGAAGGGCGGAGACCAGCCGTGCCTCGCCCGACCGCCAGTCCGCATCGATCAGCGTCAAGGCGTGCCGGCGGGCGAGCCGCGCCAGATCGGGAGGCAGGTCCTCCTCGGCGGGCATCACAGCGCCGCCCACGAGCACCGGGATGACGACGGCGTCGCCACTCAGGGCGAGGGCGATCTCGAGGCGGACGAAGTCCTGAGGATCGTCCAGGCGGCGCTCGCCGTCTGCAGTCTTCGCTTCTAGCCAGCCGCGGCCGATGACAACCAGGAGCGCGTCGGCAGATCCGACCGCCGAGCGGATGCGCTGGACGAAGTCGGCGCCGGGCTCCAGTGCGTCGACGTCCATGAAGACCTGCTCGTCCCCGAACTCCTCGGCGAGGCGGTCGTAGAGCCTGCCCGCGTGTGCAGGCGCATCCTCACGGCGGTAGCTGATGAAGATCTCGGACGTACGACCCGCCTTCCCGTGACAGCCGCAGGACTCGGGGTCCGACTGAGTGTACGAGCCGTTTCGGGCGGCTTCAAGAGGGCGGAGGTACCCGTCCAGGCCTCTACCAGCTGGGGAGGTCGCCCTCGCGATAGGGACGCTCGGCCTCCTCGGACACGCCGGCATACGCCTCCTTGCCGGTGTTCGTCTCCCTCCGGACGCCGGCTGCGTGCTTCAAGGCGACGTCGACGACCGGGTAGCGCACCGCGCTCTCGGGCGCTCGCCCGCCGACCGCGAGGATCAGGCACGGGCCGCTTCCCGCGCCGACGACCACGTGCTCGGTCCACGGCGGGCAGTGGAAGAAGTCCCACGCCCGGAGCGGTCGCTCCTCGCCCTCGACGAGGAGCAGGCACTCGCCGGCCAGGACGAGAAAGCCCTCCTGCTCGCTCTCGCCGTGGTACATGCAAGCGGGCTGGCCCTGCCCGAGGATGCTGAGGTTGATCCCGAGGCCCGAGAAGCGCACGTCCCCTTCGAAGTGGCAGTAGCTTCCGAACTCCTCGTTCTCGAGCCAGCGGCTCTCCCGGGCGTTGACGACGTACCAACCCTCGCCTTGCGGGACGAGCCCGTTCTCGGTGCTGACGAGCGCTGCCTCCTCGACCATGCTGCTCCTCTCGGCGGTTGCGGCAGCCTAGACTCCTCCGTCAGATGGCGAGACGCCACCTGATCGGCCTGCTCCTGGCCACCGAGGAGGACTGGCCGAGCGCGTTCGAGGCCATCCTCGGCCGGATGGGCGCGGTCCAGTACGGCGGCGAGACGCACGAGCTCGCCGCGGCGCGGATCCGGAACGAGCCGTTCGACCTGCGCTCGAAGCCCCGCTACACGCTCGTGATCGACCGCCTGTCCTGGTGGTACGACCTTCCCCGCGAATGGTTGAAGAAAATCGCCCTCCTGGACGACGCATATCTCCTCAACAACCCGTTTACGTTCCAGGCAATGGAAAAGCATGCCGCGTACTGCGCGATGATCCGCCTCGGCCTGCACGTGCCCGAGACCTGGCTGCTCCCGCACAAGCTCCCGCCCGACAATCCGCGCTACGTGCCGATGGCGGAGCGTTACAACCCCGAGTTCGACCTGGGACAGATCGGCGACTGGGTCGGCTACCCGCTCTACATGAAGCCCTTCGACGGCGGCATGTGGGTAGGCGTCACGCGAGTCGCCGGGCCGGACGGCCTCGCTGCGGCCTACGAGCAGTCGGGCGAGCGGATGATGCACGTGCAAGCGAGCGTCGAGGACTACGACGTCTTCACCCGCAGCCTTTCGATCGGCCCGCAGACCAGG
>JBOHAB010000123.1:0-8618 GCA_050697655.1 Gaiellaceae bacterium | reverse complement strand
CGAGCTGTACCTGACGGGAACCTCCGAGGTGGCGCTGGCCTCCATGCACGGCGGCGAGGTGCTGGACGCGGATTCCCTCCCGCTTGGCTACGCCGGTTACTCGACCTGCTTCCGCCGCGAGGCAGGCGCGGCCGGGAAGGACACGCGCGGGATGTTCCGCGTCCACCAGTTCGACAAGGTCGAGATGTTCGTCTTCTGCCGCCCTGAGGACTCCCCGGCCGAGCACGACCGTCTCCTGGCCATGGAGGAGTCACTCGTCGGCGAGCTCGGAATCCCATATCGCGTCGTCAACATCGCCGCCGGCGACCTCGGCGCCGCGGCCTGCAAGAAGTACGACATCGAGGGCTGGTTCCCGGGACAGAGCCGCTACCGCGAGCTGACGTCGACCTCGAACACAACCGACTACCAGTCGCGCCGGCTCGACATCCGCTTCCGGGGCGACGATGGCCTCGAGTTCGTCCACACCCTGAACGGCACGGCGGTGACGGCGCGCGCCATGATCGCCATCCTCGAGAACTTCCAGGACGAGGGCGGCGCCGTCTCGGTTCCGGACGTCCTGGTCGGGTTTGGCGCCCCGAGCCGTGTCGAGCCCGGCGACTAGACTCAGTGACCGGGCGGGGTGCCCGAGCGGTCGAAAGGGGCGGTCTTGAAAACCGCTAGACGGTGCTGAGCCGTCTCGTGGGTTCGAATCCCACCCCCGCCGCTTGGTTGAGCAAGAACTCCTGCTAGAAGGTCATAGCTTGACACCGAGAGCAAGTACTCCTGCGGCAGGCGGAAGCTTCCGTCCTCGGCCTCGTTGGCCTCCCGCCAGATCTCGACGAATCTTCCCGCGGAGCTCTGCGAAGCGGTCGCTTGGTGTCCGTGAGGCCCAAGACGTTGCAAGTCTCTGCCGCCGACGGCCCCTCGATGTCGCGCAGCACGAGGACTTCGCGCTGCGCGGGCGGGAGGCCGGCGATGGCCCCAGGATCGCCTTGCGCGTCTCGCCTGCGAGGAGCTCGTCCTCGGGCACGCCCCAGGGAACCGGGCCGAGCGCCCAGTGATCCGGCCAGCGAGAGGAGCTGGAGGGCCGGAACCGATACGGTGCCACGACCGGGCCCTCGAGCTCGGCCGAGATGGGCACGGCGCGGCGCTCCCCGGGCGCGCGAGCGTGCAAGGTTGACGACGATTCCGAGCACCCAGGTGCGGAAGTCCGATCGGCCCTCGAATCGGTCGAGGTCGCGGAGCACCGTCAGCCACGCCTCCTGAACGACCTCCTCGGCGACAGCTCGGCTGCCCACGTGCGAAAGCGCGAGCGCGAGCATCATGCCGCTCCAGCCTCCGACCAGCTCGGCGAAGACTTGCTCGTCGCCTTCCCGCAGGGCCGCCAGCTCTGCGTCGTCGCTGCGATCGCGCAGCCTGCCAGACCGACGTACGGAAACGCGGGCCACCAGGCGATTCTCTCACCCCAGACGCTCAGCGGTCAGGCGTTGGCCACCTGACGACCCCCTTCCGCGAGCTACCGTCGAGGTGTGCAGAGGCTCGCGGACCGGCTCCCCCTGCTTCCGACGGCGCTCCGCGCCGCGCTGGTCCTGTTCGTGCTCGCCTGGATCCTCGGGCCGTACGAGCTGCGCTCGGCGATTCCGGTCTGGGTCGCCTTCCTGGTCGCGCTCGGTCTCGAGCTCAACTTCCTGCTCGGCGCCCTCGGCCGGCCGCCGACGCCCCGGCCCGATCGGGGCCCCCAGCCCGTCGACCGGGAGCGCTACGGCTACCTCGGCTGGCCGGACGACGACCTGGAGGAGGTCGAGGACGACGCGGGCATCTGGGCGCCGGTTCGCCGTTTCCTCGTCGGCCTGGCCGTGATCGGTGCGCTGGCGCTTCTCTTCTGGTTCGTCGAGAGCCGCACCGGCTGGGACTCGCTTTCGGTCGAGACCCGAACCGAGGCGCAGGACCGCTTCTCCGAGGAGGCCTCGTTGATCACAGGCAAGGAGGTGCGGATCCGCTGTGACGAGTCCGGCCAGTACGTCGGGGCGGTCCAGCACGCGGACGGCGTCGCCACGGTCGGCGGCGATCTCGCCTACCTGACGCCCGAGCGCTGCCATGATCTCTATCGGCTCGCCTTCGAGGACGAGGTGACCGCGAGCCAGACCGCCAGGGCGCTCGTCGTGCTCGCACACGAGGCCTGGCACCTCCGCGGGGTTCGCGACGAGGGGACCACCGAGTGTTACGCGCTCCAGTCGGGCGTCGAACTCGGCGAGCGGCTCGGGCTCTCCGAGGGAACGGCGCAGCGGCTGATGGCGCAGCAGCTTGCGGAGAACGCGGGGCGAGGCGCCGCGACCGCCGAGTACCGCACGCCGCCCGGATGCGAGAACGGCGGCCCGCTCGACCGGGACCCCGAGGCCTCAGCGTTTCCGTAGCTCAGAGCTCGGCGAGCAGCCTCCTCGCCACCCCGCGAATCGTGCGCGTCCCGTAGCGGTGGCTCGGGTTCCAGCGCGTGAGCACGGAGAGGGAGAGTCGTGTCTCCCCCTTCCGCAGGAGCGCTGACTGATGCGTGACCAGCCCAGTGCCGGACCCCCAGCCGCCCTTGAAGTGGATCTTCCAGCCCGGCGGGAGGGCTTGCGGGATTCCCCAGCGCTGCGACGGGACGACGTGCGCGAGCAGCCACAGCGCATAGCCGCGGTGCCGGCGTGGCACGAGCCTGTCGCTCCTGGAGAAGAAGCGCGCCTGGTCACGTGCGCTCGTCGTCGAATGACCCCAGATCGGCCAGGCAAAGCGGAAGTCGCGCATGTCGGCCCGCTCGGCGAGGCGGTAGAGCCTGCCGGCGCCGACTCTCCGAAGCACCGTGCCGGCAGTCGCGTTGTCCGAGCGCCGGATCATCGGCCCGAGCAGCCGACGGTCGGAGTCCCTGAGGGCGCGGTTCCGCACGGACCCGAGCTTGAGGTAGGAGACGAGCGCCATCGCCTTCAGGAGACTGGCCGAGGGCACGTCCTTCGCCCGCCGGTGTCCGTGAATTCGGCCGCGCCCGTCGAGGAGCGCGAAGCTCTCGACACCCGCGCGCGTCTCCAGGTAGCGGGCAGCCGCGGCCGTCCGCTCCTCCCAGGTCGACGCGATCGCGAGCGGGGCCGTCAGGAGCAGGACGGCGAGGGCGAGCAAGAGAGCCGCACGGCTACACAACGCCCTGGAGCGCGGCGATCTCGCGCCGCACGGCCAGACGCTGGAGCGCGCTCGCCTCGATCTGGCGCACCCGTTCCCGCGTGAGGCCGAGGCGGCGGCCGATCTCCTCCAGCGACTCCGGATCGCGCTCGCCGTTCAGCCCGTAGCGGAGCTTCAGGACCTCGCGCTCGCGGTCCGGGAGCTCGGCGAGCGCGTCTCTGAGCGCCTCCTGCGCGAGATTGACCGTCACCTCCTGCTCGACGTCTTCGTCCTCGCCGGCAAGGAGCTCCTGGAACGTCGACCCGCTTCCCTCCGTAATCGGCTTGTCGAGGCTCGTCACCGCGCGCGCGGAAGCGCGAACCTCGCCGACCTGGGCGACCGTTATCCGAGCGGCCTCTGCGATCTCCTCGTCGGTTGGCATCCGGCCGAGCCTGGGCGCGAGATCGCGCTCCGCGCGGGAGATGCGCTGCTCGCGCTCGACGATGTGCACCGGCACGCGGATCTCCCGCGACTTGTTCGCCACGCCCCGCTGCACCGCCTGGCGGATCCACCACGTCGCGTAGGTCGAGAACTTGAAGCCCTTGCGCCAGTCGAACTTCTCGACCGCGCGGATCAGGCCGATGATCCCCTCCTGGATCAGGTCGAGCAGCGAGAGCCCGTGGCCCTGGTAGCGCTTCGCGATCGAGACGACGAGACGCAGGTTGGAGTTGATCATCCGCTCCTTGGCCTCGAGATCGCCGCGCTCGACCCGCTTGGAAAGCTCGATCTCCTCCTCCTTGGTCAGGAGTGGGTAGCGGCCGATCTCCTGCATGAAGAGCTGGAGCGCGTCGGTCGTGGCAACCGCGAGGTCGCCGTTCACGTAGGCCGTCTTCGCCTCGCGGCCGCAGTCGTCCCGAAGCTCGATTCCACGCCGCTCGATCTGCTCGTGGAGGTCCTCGAGCTCTTCCTCGCCGAGCTCGAGCGCCTCGACGAGCGCGTCCACCTCTGAGTACTCGAGGCACTCGTGCTCCTCGCCGCGTTCGAGGAGGGCGTGCAGCTGCTGATCCATCCGTCCCACGATACGCCTAGAGGGTCACCGATGTCTGCCTGGCTCAGCATCGAACATATGTTCTATACTGAAGGCAGACGTGGTCCGCGCGCAGTACCTCGAGGACACCTGCAAGTCGGCTCTGAACCGCGTCCCGGAGATGAGCCGGATTCCCTTCCGCTGGACCGTGAACCCGTACCGCGGCTGCACGCATAGCTGCCACTATTGCTTCGCCCGCGCGTTCCACAGCTACCTGGACCTGGGGATCGGCGACGACTTCTCCTCGAAGATCGTCGTCAAGACGAACGTCGTCGAGGTTCTGCGCCGCGAGCTTGCCTCGCCCCGCTGGGAGGGCGAGACGATCGCCATGGGCACGGCCACCGACCCGTACCAGCACTGCGAGGGGCGCTACCGGCTGACGCGCGGTATCGTCGAGGGGCTCGCGGACTTCGCCAACCCGCTCTCGCTCCTGACCAAGTCGACGCTGATCGTGCGCGATCTCGACGTCTTTCGCCGGCTGAACGAGGTCGCCCCGCTCACCGTGTCCATGAGCGTGGGCACGCTGGACGAGGACGTGCGCCGTGTCGTCGAGCCGGGCACGCCGCCGGGACGAAGGCGGCTCGAGATCCTCGGGCGCTTCGCGGAGGCCGGCATCCGTACCGGCGTGCTCGTAGCGCCAATCCTCCCCGGGCTGACCGACGACGACGAGCACTTGGACGAGGTGCTGGCGGCCTGCGCCGAGGCCGGCGTCTCTTGGGCGTCCGCGATCGTCCTCCACGTGCGCCCGAACATCCGCGACCACTTCATGCCCTGGCTCAAGGACGCGTATCCCTGGCTGTACCCGCGCTACATCGAGCTCTACGGCAATCGCGCATATGCCCCGAAGGCCTACCAGGAGCAGGTCGGCGAGCGCTTCGCGCGCCTGCGCCTCCGGCACGGGCTCGCGCCGACCGGGGGCGATCGGCCCGTCCCCGCTCGCCGCCAGGAGCAGCTGGCGCTCGCGGTCTAGTACTTCCCGAAGTAGTCCTGGATGTCCGCCGGCATCCTCACGTTGGCGAGGTAACCGACGGGGGCGATGACGAGCCAGGAGAGCAGCGCCGCCGTCGTGTTGACGAAGGCGATCGGAATCGAGAGGACGAACACCACGACCGGGAGCAACGAGGCAGTCCGGCCCGCCTCCCAGGCGCCGGGTGGCGCCCCCGTCCGCAAGAGGCCCGACCGGAAGGCGTGGCCGGCGATGACGAGCTCCATCAGGCTCACGGCGGCCATCGAGAGCGCGAAGGCGATGAAGGCGATCGGGTTCTCCTCATACTCGCCGATGAGCGCCGTCGGGAAAGGAAGAAAGGCGACGAAGCCGAGGTAGACGAGGTTCTGCGAGAGCAAGCGGCGGTCGATGCGAGCGAGCTGCGAGTAGAACCAGTGGTGCGCCAGCCAGTAGCGCCCGATCACGTAGAAGGAGACGCCGAAGCTGACGATCTCAGGGAGGGCATCCTTCAGCGCCTCGAGCATGTCGCGGGCGCTGCCGCCATCCCTGGGAAGCCCCGACACGTCGATCTGGAGGACGAGCAGCGTCATCGCGATCGCGAAGATCGCGTCGCTGAAGTTGGCGACGCGGCCGAACTCGGCGGTGCCGCGCGCGATGCCCTGGGCCGGGCCCTCCTGGTGCACCGGTGGAGGCTAACCCGTTCGCCGGCGCAGAGTCATCGCGCCGAGGACGAGCGCCAGCACGATGGAGCCGCACACGACCGCGAGGTCGAGGGCGAACCTGCCGCCAAGGTCGTCCGCGACGGCGCGCGAGAGAGCATCGTAGGCGTAGGTCAGCGGCAGGGCATACGAGACGACCTCGAGGGCGCGCGCCATCTCGTCGCGCGGGACGAACAGTCCCGCCAGGAGGATCTGCGGGAGGATGAATGCGGGCATGAACTGCACGGCCTGGAACTCGGTCTGGGCGAACGCGCTCAGGAAGAGCCCTAGCGCCATCCCCAGGACCGCGTTCAGGATCGCGATCGCCACGACGATCCAGACCGGTCCCTCGCTGTCGAGACCGAGGAGCGAGAATCCGCTCACGGCGGTCACCGTCGCCTGCACTGCGGCCACCAGCGCGAATGCGAGCCCGTAGCCGACCAGCAGGTCGAGCTTGGAAAGCGGCATCGACATCAGCCGCTCGAGGGTCCCGCTCGTCCGCTCGCGGAGCATTGCGATCGAAGTGACGAGAAACATCGTGATGAAGGGGAAAAGGCCGACGAGCGGCCCGCCGATCCGCTCGAATGTCTGCTCCTGGCCCTCGAAGACGTACTTGAGAAGCGCCAGCAGCACCGGCGGGACGACGAGGAGCATCGCCAGCGTGCGCGGGTCACGGCGCAACTGGCGGAGCACACGTCCCGCGGTGGCGAGCGTGATGCGCGGGCTCACGACGACTCCGCGATGACGAGGAACGCCTCCTCGAGGTCGTCTCGCCCCGTCCGGTCGCGGAGCTCCTGCGGCGTCCCTTGGGCGACGATCCGACCGTCGCGAACGAGGATGAGGTGATCGCAGCGCTCGGCCTCGTCCATCACGTGGCTCGAGACCAGCAGGGTTGCCCCGCCCTCGGCGAGCGCATGGAAGGTGTTCCAGAGATCACGGCGGAGGACCGGGTCGAGCCCCACCGTCGGCTCGTCGAGGACGAGCAGCTCCGGCTCCCCGAGGAGCGCTGCGGCGAGGGAAACCCGCGACCGTTCGCCGCCGGAGCCGGTTCGCACGACCTGGTCGGCGAGGTCGCCGAGCCCCACGGTGCGGATCGCCTCCTCGATCTTTGCCTGCGCGACGCCCAGCACTGCCGCGAAGTAGCCGAGGTTCTCGCGAACGGTGAGGTCGCCGTAGACGGAGGGTGCCTGAGTCACGTAGGCGACTCGGCGCCGGAGCTCGGGCGTCCCGGCCGGGCGGCCGAGCACGACGACCTCGCCCGCCTCGACGATCTGCACGCCGACGATCGCACGGATCAGCGTCGTCTTCCCCGAGCCGCTCGGTCCGAGTAGGCCCGTGACTGCCCCGGGCCGAATCGTGATCGCGACGTCGGGCAGCACGAGTCGGCCTCCGCGGCGAACGTGGAGGCCCTCGATACGAACCGCCGGCTCGGTCACGGCTTCAGTATCCATAGGATCGGGACATGACCGCCGCTTCCGTCCGCATCGGCACGTGCTCCTGGGCCGACGAGGCCCTGACGAAGCACTGGTACCCGAAGGAGGTCAAGTCGGCAGAGGCCCGGCTTCGCTGGTACGCGGAGCGCTTCTCCACGGTCGAGGTCGATTCGACCTATTACCGCCTCCCCGACGAGTCGATGGTCTCGCGCTGGGCCGAGCGCACCCCGGAGGGCTTCGTCATGCACGTGAAGGCCTTCGGAGTGATGACGCGGCACCCCGTCAAGGCGGAGCAGCTTCCGCCCGACATGCGAGAAGAAGCGCCCGTCGACGACCGAGGCCGCGTCGACCGGCCGCCCCGTGAGTTCCGCGCCGAGGTGTTTCGGCGCTTCCACGCTGCGCTCGAGCCGCTGCGCGAGACGGGCAAGCTCGGCGGCATCCTGCTCCAGTTCCCGCCTTACGTCGTCGCGAAGGACCTGTCGGTCGACTACCTCCGCTGGGCGATCGAGCAGCTCGGCGGTGACCGGGCCCTCGTCGAGTTCCGACACCGGAGCTGGCTGGAAGAAGAAAACCGCGCTTCCACCCTCGCGCTGCTCGAGGGGCTCGGCGCGTCCAACGTCGTCGTCGACGCGCCGAAGACCGAGGCGAAGAACCTCGTTCCCACGGTCGTCGCCGCCACCAGCCCTCTCGCGTACGTCCGCTTTCACGGGCGGAACGCCGGCACGTGGAACGTCCGCGGCGGCAGCGCGAGCGACCGCTTCGACTACCTCTATTCCGAGGAGGAGCTCCAGGAGTGGGTCGAGCCGCTGCAGGAACTCGGAGCTACGGCCGATGAGGTGTACGTGCTCTTCAACAACAACCGTTGGAGCAAGACGCCACGGGGGGAGATCGCCGCCCAGGCGCCGGCGAATGCAGGCGCCTTGCGGAAGATCCTGGACAATTCAGGGGTTCCCACCGGCTAGGCAGTGGAGTACGGTTCAAGTCGGAGGGACGATTGGCCGATGGGACCAAGGGTGGGAAGCCGACTAGGTACGCATGCGCTTTGGACCGTCGCGCTCGGCGCGGTTATCGCGCTGATTGCGCTGACACCCTTCGTGCTGCCCGGAGACCGCCCGCTCGACAGTCTTCCGGCCCCGCTGCGCGGGACTGCGCAGGCAGGCGAAGTGGTCGCAGTGGCTCCGGCTCCCGCTCCGGCGCGAGCTCCTGAGCCGTCCCCTGCACCAGCACCGGAGGAGACGGTCGAGGCAGCGTCGGCGACCACCCCGACAGTAACGGCGACGCCCGTCTCCAACACCTCCTCGGGTGGAGGCTCCGCTGGCCCCGGGACGTCAAGCTCCGGCTCCGGC
>JBOHAB010000122.1:0-8659 GCA_050697655.1 Gaiellaceae bacterium | reverse complement strand
TTTCCGTAGCGCTCGAGCGCGCTGCCAAGGTCATTGAAGGAGACGAATGCGATCGCCGCTGCCGGAACCTCGTCGGCGAGCTCGGCCTCGTAGGCCTCAGGTGCGGGAGCCTGCTCCTCGTCGGTCGGAACCGCTCGGCCCTCGACCCGGAATCCCTCGCCTTCGGCGCGAAGCGCAGCCCCGATCGACCCGCCGAGCCCGAGCGACGCCGGTCGGAGCCCCGTGGGGAGCTCCTGCAGCGTCTCGAGTAGCGCCTCGCCGTTTGCGTACAGCCGCGCCAGCGCATCAGCGGGCAGGCCGTCCATCGCCCCCGCGAACGCGTCCGAGCCCTCCAGCAGGGGCCCGTCGAGCGCCTCGCGGTAGCGGTCGAGCATCTCCTCGTCGTGGGCAACGACCTGCCAGCCGCGCATCTCCGCGCGAACGGCGTCGCTCTCCTCCACGAGCTGGTCGAACGCATCGACGTCGTCAGGCTGCGTGAGCAGAACGACCGGCGGCTCGCCGTCCGCTCCCACCGACCCGGGCAGCAGTGCGAAGACAGCCTCCGGGCCCAGAGCCTCCCGCAGCTCGGCCTCGTCGAGGAGCTCCTCGAGCTCGCCCTCGCCGTCGGGAAACCGCGCCAGGAGCTCGGTCGCGGCCCGCCACTGGTCGCCCTCGAAAGCGGTGTCCACCGAGAGGTAGACGGCGACTTCCTCGGGCACGACCGAGGCGGCTTCGCCGGGCGAGTCGCTCTCGCCGCACCCCGCCGCGACGGCAAGGAGCGCGGCAACGAGCAGGGCAGGGATGAAACGCATCGACCTCACGTTACTCATCTGTCGGCGTCCTGCTCATCAAACCTGAGACCAGGTCGAGGGCGCTCGTCCCGGCCAAGACCTCGCAGATCGCCTCGGTGATCGGGAGCTCGACGCCGAGGCGTCGCGAGAGATCCCGGAGGACGGGCGCGGTCGTCAGCCCTTCCACGACCATCCCGATCTCCTCCTTCGCCTCCTCCGGCGAGCGTCCCTGCGCGATCAGCTCGCCCGCGCGGCGGTTTCGGCTGTACGGGGAGAAGCAGGTGACGATCAGGTCACCCATGCCCGCGAGACCGGAGAAGGTCTCGCTTCGCGCGCCGCACGCCTCGCCCAGCCGCGCCATCTCGGAGAGCCCGCGCGTGATCAGGGCCGCCTTCGCATTGTCGCCGAAGCCGAAGCCGTCGACGCCGCCGGCCGCGAGGGCCATCACGTTCTTCGCGGCCGCGCAGAGCTCGACGCCCACCAGGTCCGTGTTCAGATAGACCCGGAACCGGGCCGAGATGATCGCGTGTTGCAGCGCGACGGCGAGCGCCTCGTCCTCGCTCGAGATCACGGCGGCGGCCGGGAGGCCCTGCGCGATCTCCTCCGCGTGGTTGGGGCCGGAGAGCACCGCCACCGCCCGTCCGCGGACGACACTCGAGAGCCTCGAACCGGTCTCGGGATCGAGCCCCTTCGTGAGGCTGAGCACCGGAGCCGCCCCGGGGAGGGTGTCGGCCACCGTGCGGAAGGCGCGGCTCGGCACGGCCAAGGTCACGAGGTCGGCTTCGGCGAGCGGCGCCTCCTCCACGAGCGCTGCGGTCACCGCCGAGAGGTCCGCCTCGGGCAGGTAGCGCGGGTTTCGACCCGTCTCGGCGATCGCGCGCGCCTGCTCCGGGTCGCGGCAGGCGAGCGTGACCTCGTGCTCGCGCTCGGCGAGCAGGGCGGCAAACACCGACCCCCAGGAGCCGCCGCCGACGACGACCACCCTCACGGAGTCTCCTTCCTGCGGTAGAGAACCTGGTCGCGCCCGTGGTGGACGAGGTCGCGCTCGTAGCGGAACCCGACCTTCTCGAGGACGCGCCGCGAGGCCGCGTTCCTGGGCTCCGTGTAGGCGACGAGGGGCCCGTGCCCGCCGGCCTCGGCATGGGCGACGAGCGCCTCGGCCATCTCCGTCGCATACCCCTGGCCCCAGGCATCGAAGGCGAGCGCGTAGCCGACCTCCACCTCCGTCCTTCCGCCGATCTCGATGCGCCGGATCGCGCCCCGGCCCACGAAGCGCCCCGTCTCACGCTCGCGGAAGACGAAGATCCCGAGCCCGGGATCCTCCCCGTGCCGCAGGTTTCGCTCGATCCAGGCGCGGCTCTGCTCGCGCGTCCCCTCGCCGCCCATCGTGGCCATGACACGCGGATCGGCGTGCAGGGCCGCGAGCTCTCCCTCGTGGGCGGCGAGATCGAGCGGCTCCATCCGGAGGCGGACCGTCTGGGTGGCCGCCGTCACGAGCGCCGCACGAAGTCGATGATCACCGGCACGCCCCGGAGGTCGAGGCGGTCGCGCAGCTGGTTCTCCACCCAGTAGCCGTAGTCGCGCGTCACCAGGCCGGGATCGTTGACGAAGACGCGAAACCGGGGCGGGCGCGTCGAGACTTGGGTGCCGTAGAGAAGGTTCAGGCGCCTGCCGTTCTTGCTCGGCCCGGGCCGCACTTCCCGCAGCTCCTGGAGGATCTTGTTGAGGTTGACCGTCGAGACGCGCGCGGTGTGTTTCGCGTAGAGCTCTTCCACGCGGTCGAGGAGCTTGCCCACCCCGCGGTTGGTCTTCGCCGAAACGGCGACGACCGGAGGGCGCTGGCGCAGCTTGTTCTCGAGGCGGGGACGGACGTCCTCGATCCCAATCTCGGCGGAGTCCCATTTCGAGAGGACGACGAGGGTCGAGTTGCCGGCCGTGCGCGCGACGTCCGCGACGGCGAGGTCCTGGTCGACGAGCCCCTCGGTCGAGTCGACGAGCACGAGCGCGACGTCGGCGCGCTCGGCCGCCTTGATCGCCCGCAGCTCCGAGTAGTACTCGATCCCCTGCCGGTGGCGGCGCTTGCGGCGGAGGCCCGCCGTGTCCACGAGGACGTAGGTGGTGTCGCCGCGCCGCAGGACGGTGTCGATCGAGTCCCGCGTCGTCCCCGGCTGGTCGGAGACGATCACCCGCTCCTGGCCCACGAGCGCGTTGACGAGGCTCGACTTGCCCACGTTGGGGCGGCCGAGCACGGCGACGCGGATGGCTTCCTCGCCGACCTCCCACGGCCCCTCGCCCGGGAGCCGGGAGACGATCTGGTCGAGCAGGTCGCCCGTCCCGTGCCCGTGCAGGGCAGACATCGGGACCGGATCGCCGAGGCCGAGCCGGTGGAACTCGAGCGCCTCGTCGTCCCGGCGGGGATCGTCGACCTTGTTCGCGACGACGAGCACAGGCTTGCCCGAGCGGCGGAGGATGTCCGCGACCTCTTCGTCACCGGGGGTCACGCCCGACTTGGCGTCGACGACGAAGACGACCAGGTCCGCCTCCTCGACGGCCCGCCGCGCCTGCTCCGCTATCTGCTTCGTCAGGGGCGCCGGGTCGGCGACATCGACCCCACCGGTGTCCACGAGGACGAATCGTTTCCCCGCCCACTCGCAGACGACGTCCTTGCGGTCGCGCGTGACGCCCGGCGTCTCGAAGACGACCGCCTCGCGGGTCGCCGTGAGCCGGTTGACGAGCGTCGATTTGCCGACGTTGGGGAAGCCGACGACGGCGACCGCGCCGAGGAGCGGCGCTTCGGACAATTAGGGCGCCTTTGCAGGTACTTTTCCGCGGCGCGGCGGCGTTGCGTGCCGCGGGCGGCCGAGCTCGTGGATGCGGACGAGCCATTCCCAGAGGCGCTTGATCTCGGCCATGATCTCCTCCGACGCGGCCGCGTAGCCCTTCGAGTTCCGTGGGTAGTCGGCGAAGCGCATCGGCTCCCCGAACGCGAGGGAGACGGCGGCGCGGTTGCCGAGCTTCCAGGTCTGGGAGCCGTGGACCGCCGCCGGGATCACCGGCACCCCCTCCGAGATGGCGATCATCGCCGCCCCCGGCATCGGCTTGCCGGGCACGCCGCTCTTCTGGCGCGTGCCTTCGATGAAAAGGCCAAGCAGGTCGCCCCCGCGCACGGCCTCGCGCATGCGCCGGAGGGCATCCCGATCGGATTCCCCGCGCCGGATCGAAAGCGTTCCATGCGCCCGGATGAGCTGGGAGAGCCCCGGAACGTCGAACAGCTCGCTCTTGGCCACGAAGACCAGTCGCCGCGGGCACATGGTGCCGAGTACCGGGACGTCGATGAAGTTGAAGTGGTTCATGGCGAGGACGCCGCCGCCCTCCCGCGGGACGCGCTCCTTCCCGTACGTGCGAACTGACGTGGCTGCGCGGGTCAGGCTTCCGAGAAAACCCTTGCCGACCGGGTAGTAGACGAGGTCGACCGCCTTCATGCGCTCGCCCTCGCCTCGACGAGCCGCTCGATCCGGTCGAGCACTTGAGCCACGGTCAGCGCCGTCGTGTCGATCTGCTCCGCGTCCGGCGCCGCCTGCATCTGCGCGGCGTCGCGCTCGTCGCGAAGCCGAAGGTCGGTCGCGAGCGCCTCGGCGCCGATGTCGGGGTGGTCTGCCTGCCGGCGCCGCGCCCGCTCGCCCGGGTCGGCGACCAGGTAGACCTTCACCTCGGCGTCGGGACAGACGACCGTTCCGATGTCACGGCCCTCGATAACCGCGTCGCCGGCCTGGGCCAGCTCGCGCTGCCGCTCCTTCATGACCGCGCGCACTCCGGGATGGCGCGCGACCGCCGACACGACCCGGTCGATGCGCGGCTCGCGGATCGCGTCAGTGACGTCCACGCCCCGCACGAGCACCCGTTCCCCGTCGAAGGAGACGGGGTTGGCGAGCGCGAGCGCCTGGAGCGCGGGCGCGTCCTCGAGATCCAGCCCGTCCTCGAGCGCGAGCCACGTGAGTGCCCGGTACATGGCGCCGGTGTCGAGGTAGCGAAAGCCGAGGCGCGCGGCGAGGCCGCGGGCGACGGTGCTCTTCCCGGACCCGGCCGGGCCGTCGATGGCGACGATCACACGTGCTCCGGAAGTGTCATCGAACGGCAACCGAGTCGAGCATGGGCAGGAAGTCGGGGAAGCTTACAGCGACGGTCTCGGCTCCCCGAAGCTCCACCCCCTCGCGCGAGACGAGGCCCGCGACCGCGCCCAGCATGGCGATCCGGTGGTCGCCACGAGCATCGATCATGCCCCCACCCCTAGGGCGGGAGGGGACCCCACGAACCCGGAAGCCATCGTGACGCGTTTCGATGTGGATTCCAAGTGGCCGCAGCGCATCTTTCACAGATTCGACACGGTCCGACTCCTTCACGCGCAGCTCGTGCGCGCCCGTGACGGCGCTGTCGCCGCGGGCCATGCCGGCGGCGAGGGCGAAGAGCGGCAGCTCGTCGACGAGCGCCGGCACCTCGTCGGCGACGATCGACGTGGCGACGAGCTCGGCCGCCTCGACCTCGAGGTCGCCGACAGGCTCGCTTCCGGAAGCGTGCCTGTTGAAGACCGCGATCCGCGCTCCCATGCGCTCGAGGACGCCGAGGAAGCCGGTGCGCGTCGGATTCAGGCCGACGCCGTGCAGCCGCAGCTTGGAGCCGGCCAGGAGCGTCGCCGCCAGTAAGAACGGGGCGGCGGAGGAGAAGTCCGCCGGAATCGTCGTCGCCAGCGGCTTCAGCTGCTCGGCCGGCCACACGGCGGCCTCCTTCGGCCCGCGGCGAACCTGGGCCCCCATGGCCTCGAGCATCCGCTCGGTGTGGTCGCGGCTCGGGTACGGCTCGACGGCCACGGTCGGACCGTCCTCCGCGTAGAGGCCGGCCAGGAGCACGCAGGACTTCACCTGGGCGCTCGCGACGGGAAGCTCCCAGCGGACGGGTTGCAGCGTCCCGCCCTCGACGATCACGGGCGCGTGACCGTCCGTCGTCTTCACGCGGGCCCCCATCTCCAGAAGAGGCTCGGCGATCCGCTCCATCGGCCGTGAGCTCAGCGACTCGTCGCCGACGAGCTCGAAGCGGCCCGCCTGGCCCGCCAGGATCCCCGGAAGCAGGCGCATCAGCGTGCCCGCGTTGCCGCAGTCGAGCGGCCCCGCCGGCTCCTCGATCCCGTGCAGGCCCACGCCTGATACCCGAACGCGGTCGCCGTCCATCTCAACCCCGGCCCCGAGCGCATGCACGGCGGAAGCCGTCGAGAGCGTGTCCTCGGAGGCGCCGAAGCGGTCGACGACGCTTTCGCCGTCCGCGATCGCGCCCAGAAGCAGCGCCCGGTGCGAGATCGACTTGTCGCCGGGGACGGCGATGTCGCCTTCCACCGACGACGCCGGCTCAATCTTCATCAGTCTTCGAAGGCCGGGGAGACGATCACGGAGTAGCCCTGGGCCTCGAGCAGGTCGGCCGCCCGGCGGGCGGACTCCTCCCCGGCGACGAGCACGCTCAAGGTGCCGCCGCGCTCGGGCGAGAGGTGGTCGAGCTCGAAATCCTCGATGTTGATCTGCTCGGCGCCGAGCGCCTGCGTGATCCCGGAGAGCACGCCGGGCCGGTCGGGAACGTGGACGCGCACCCGCTGGAGCCCGCCGGGGTCCTCGTACGCCTCGGCCAGGAGCCGGCCGCGGTTGCCGCCCGCTTCGCCGACCCAGCGGGCGAGCCAGCCGGCGTCGCGCGCCTCCAGGGCGCGCTCGAGCTCCTCGACGCGGCGCCGGTGCTCGGCGAGCGAGGCGCGCAGCTCGTCGGCGTTGTCGAGGAAGATGTCGATCCAGATCCGCGGGTTCGCACCGGCCACGCGCGTCATGTCCCGCAAAGAGCCCCCTGCCGCGGCCAGCGGCTCGTGGCCGTCCACCCGCACGGAGCCGGCGTGGTTGAGGACGACGTTCGCGAGCGCGTGCGGAAGGTGGCTCGTCAGCGCGAGCAGGCGGTCGTGCGCCGGCGGGTCGATCGCCACGGGAACCGCCCCGAGGGAGGCGACGAACCCGTGCAGCATCCGGTAGCGCTCGGGCTCGGTCTCCGCGACGGGCGTGAGGAACCACGTGGCGCCCCGGAAGAGCTGGTCGCTTCCGCTCGCCGGCCCCCGCGCCTCGGACCCGCACACCGGGTGGCCGCCGATAAAGCGGACGCGGTCGGGGACGGCAGCGCAGAGCGCAGACTTCGTCGAGCCGACGTCCGTGACCGTGGCCCCGTTGCCGGCCGCCGCGAGCGCCTCGACGATCCGCTGCTCGAGCGTGGCCACCGGCGTGGCGACGACCACGAGCTCGGCCTCCTCCACCGCGGCGACGAGGCTGCCGACCGGCTCGTCCAGCGCGCCCCGCTCGGCGGCGACGGCCAGGAACTCGGGATCGGCGTCGTAGCCGGCCACGTGAGCGACCCCCGCGCGCTTCGCGGCGAGCCCCACCGAGGCGCCGATCAGCCCGGTGCCGACGACGGCGAGCTTCTCGACCGGCATCAGTAGTGGCTCTCCGGGTGATGCTGCCTAGCTCCTGCGTCGCGAGCACCAAGCCAGAGTCCGCCCTCGACCGAAGCCAAGGCTGGACGCCTTGGTGAGGGCGAGGGTGGGCTCTGGCGCCGCGTGATCGCGGGGCAGGGGCAGGCGTGGATCGCCCGGTGAGCCACTAGACGCGCTGCAGCTCGGCGAGCCGGAAGGCGAGGTCGAGCGACTGGCGGGCGTTCAGACGCGGGTCGCAGAGCGTCATGTAGCGGGCGTTCAGCTGGTCCTCGAGCACGGCCTCGGACCCGCCCAGGCACTCAGTCACGTCCTCGCCCGTGAACTCGAGATGGATCCCCCCGGGCCAGACGCGCTCCTTGCGGCAGGCGGCGAAGAAGCCCTCGATCTCCGCCATGATCGCGTCGAAGCGGCGGGTCTTGAAGCCCGACCCGGTCGTGAAGACGTTGGCGTGCATGGGGTCGGAGGCCCAGAGCACCGGATGGCCCGACTCCCGCACTGCGCGCAGGATCGGCGGGAGGAGGTCGAACACCTGGTCGGCGCCCATGCGCGCGATCAGGGTCAGCCGCCCGGGAACGCGGTCCGGGTTCAGGCGCTCGCAGAGCTCGACGATCTCGTCGGGCGTCGCCGTCGGCCCGACCTTGAGCCCGAGCGGGTTGTTCACGCCGGAGAAGAATTCCACGTGAGCGCCGTCCAGTTGGCGCGTGCGCTCCCCGATCCAGAGCATGTGCGCCGAGCAGTCGTACCAATCGCCGGTCGTCGAGTCGCGGCGCGTGAGCGCCTCCTCGTAGTCGAGGACGAGGCCTTCGTGGCTCGTCCAGACGTCCACTTGGTGCAGCTGCGACTCGGCGGAGAGGTCGATCCCGCACGCCGCCATGAACCTGAGCGCGCGCTCGATCTCCGAGGCGAGCTGCTCGTAACGCCGTCCCTGCGGCGAGGAGGCGACGAACTCCTGGTTCCACTCGTGAACCCGCATCAGGTCGGCGAAGCCTCCCTTCGTGAACGCGCGCACGAGGTTGAGCGTCGCGGTCGCGTGGTTGTAGGCCTGCACCATCCGGTCGGGGTCCGGAATGCGCGCCTCGGGCGTCGGGGCGTCGTCGTGGATCATGTGACCGCGGAAGGAGGGAATCTCGCCGCCGCCGGCCTCCTCGGTGGGCGACGTGCGCGCCTTGGCGAGCTGGCCGGCGATCCGCCCGACCTTCACCACCGGCAGCGTGGCCCCGTACGTGAGGACCGCAGCCATCTGCAGCAGCACCTTGAGCTTCTCGCGGATGCGCACGGCCGAGAGGTCGTGGAAGGACTCGGCGCACTCGCCGGCCTGGAGCAGGAAGGCGCGCCCGGCCGCCGCCTCGGCGAGGGCGGCCCGAAGCTGGCGCGCCTCGCC
>JBOHAB010000121.1:0-8731 GCA_050697655.1 Gaiellaceae bacterium | reverse complement strand
GGCGCTCGCTCTCGACGGGCTGGGCCGCCGTGACGAGGCGCTCGCGCTCGCCCAAGAAGACCTCGAACTGGCCAGCCAGTGGGGTGCCCCGGGAACGATGTCCCGCTCCTTGCGTGTTTTGGGCACGCTCGAGCGCGAGGATGGCCTCGAGCACCTGCGCAGGGCTGTCGCGGTCGTGGCTGGCTCGCCCGCCCGCCTCGAGCACGCCAAGGCGCTGGCCGCGCTCGGCACGGCCCTACGCCACGCCCGCCGCCCGCGGGAGGCGCGCGAGCCGCTTCGCCGGGCGCTCGAACTGGCGGAGGTGTGCGGGGCACTGGGCCTGGCCGAGCGAGCGCGTTCGGAGCTGTACGCGGCCGGGGGGCGGCCGCGCCGCACCGCCCTCCAGGGCATCGAGGCGCTGACCGCGAGTGAGCGGCGGGTAGCGACCCTGGCGGCGATGGGCGATACCAACCGTGAGATCGCGCAGGCGCTGTTCGTCACCCCCAAGACGGTTGAAGTGCACCTGAGCAACGCATACCGCAAGCTCGGGATCCGCTCCCGCCGCGAGCTGCCGGGCGAGCTCGCGGCCACCGCTTCCACCACGCCCCTCTGAGGTCAGGGGCCGGTTCGGCGAAGGCCGCGCGAAGAGCGCGATCTAACCACCGCAAGTATCTTCTCTGAAGTTGTCGAGCTGAGCAGGAGCGATTCCCGTGCAGCTGTCGCGAAGGCCGCTTCTCGAGCGGGAGCGGGAAGTTGCCTCCTTGGAAGCGCTCGTTACCGCGGCCACGGCCGGCCAGGGGCGCGTAGCGCTGGTCGAGGGACCAGCCGGGATCGGGAAGACGCGGCTCCTGCTCGAGGCGCGGCGGCAGGCGTCGGCTGCCGGCTTCCAGGTTCTCCTCGCCCGTGGGGGCGAACTCGAGCGTGAGTTTCCATTCGGGGTCGTGCGCCAGCTGTTCGAGCCCGTCCTCGTCGACGAGGACGATCGCGTGTGGGCCTTCTCAGGAGCTGCGACCGCGGCGCAGGCCGTCTTCGAGCTGGTCGGCGGCGACGGCGAGGAGCCGGCCGCTGATCCGTCCTTCGCCTCCCTGCACGGTCTCTACTGGCTCTGCGTGAACCTGAGCGCCCGGCGGCCGCTGCTCGTGTCGGTCGACGACCTGCAGTGGTGCGACCGCGCTTCGCTGAGGTTCCTCGCCTACTTCGTGCGCCGGCTGGACGGGTTGCCGGTGCTGGTCGCGTGCAGCGTCCGGACCTCCGAGCACGGCACGGAGCCTGCGACGCTGGGCGAGATCACGAGGGATCCACTTGCGGTCTCCATTTACCCGCACCCCCTGAGCCCCCCGGCCGCCGCCGACCTCGTGCGCGAGCGTCTGGGCCAGGACGTCGACGAGGTGTTCGCTGCCGCGTGCCACTCGGCGACCGGCGGGAACCCCTTGCTCCTGGAGGAGCTCTTGAAGGCGCTGGGCTCCGAGGGCGTGAGCCCGGACGCCGCCCACGCAGACGTGGTTTCCGAGCTTGGGACCGCCGCCGTGGCGAGGTCGGTGCTCGTGCGACTCGCCCGCCTTCCGGAGGAGGCGCTGAAGGTGGCGCGGGCGGCGGCGGTGCTCGGCGACGGCGCGGAGGTCACCACGGCGGCCTCGCTCGCCGGCCTGAGCAAGCGGGAGGCCCGTGCCGGCGCAGCGGCGCTGGTGCGTGCGGAGATCCTGCAGGCCGAGCGCGCGCTCGAGTTCGTGCATCCCCTCGTCCGGGCCACGGTCTACCACGAGCTGCCGCCGCCGGAGCTCGGGCTGGAGCACGAGCGCGCGGCCAGGCTGCTCGCGGATGGGGGTGCCCCTGCCGAGCAGGTGGCCGCTCACCTGCTCGCCGTCCCGGCCCGCGGAGAGGCGTGGGTCGTCGAGAAACTGAGAACGGCGGCGGCCGCCGCCCTCAGAAAGGGAGCGATCGAGAGCGCCCTCGCCTACCTCTCGCGGGCCCTCGAAGAGCCGCCGCCGGCCGAGGAGCGGGCGGACGTCCTCCTCGAGCTCGGCTTCGCGGAGGCGTCGACGAGCGGCCCTGACGCGGTCGAACACCTCAGCGAGGCCCTTGAAGGGCTTTCGGACCCAAAGGCTCGCGCCCTGGCGGCCCAAACGCTCGGAAGAGCGCTGCTCTTCACCGACCGCGCAGCCGAGGCGGCGGCGGTGGCGATTCGCGCGGCGGCCGAGCTCCCCTCCAACCTCGACGGCCTCAAGCACGCGCTGGAGGCCCTCGAGCTTCGGACGGTGTCCTTCGGCGCAGGCGATCCAGAGGCATACCGTCGGCTGACGCGCCGCCGCAGCCGGCCGGTTCCCGCGGGCGTCGGGGCGAAGATGCTGGCAACGGTCGCTGCGCGGGAGTGGATGTTCGCCGGCGGGTCGAGCAAGGCCTGCGCCGAGCTCGCGCTCGAAGCGCTTGCCGGAGGCGAGCTCATCGCTGTCGACGACGCCTTCCTCGGGATCACTGCGATCCTCGTCCTCGTGCGCGCTGACCGGCCCGAGGCGCGGGATGCATGGGAGCTCTCACTCGCGGACGCCCACAGCCGCGGGTCGCTGTTTGCGAAGAGCGGCATCAGCTACGGCCGCGGGTTCACCATGTACCGGTGGGGGGAGCTGGCAGAGGCGGAGGACTCGCTACGGTCGGCAGTAGAGGAGTTCACCTCCTGGGGCCGCGGGCAGGGGCCGGGAGGAGAGATCGACTGCGCCTACAACCTCGCCGGCGTGCTGTACGAGCGAGGCCGGCCGGCTGAGGCCCGCCGGACTCTGGAGCGCGTGGGCGACCCGGGCGGCCGCTCCGACACCGCGCGCTACTGGCTGAACGGCCACCTGGAGCTGCTCGTGACCGAGGAGCGGTTCGAGGAGGCGCTCGTGGTCTCGGACGCCTTTTCGGAGCGTTTCGCCTATCTGCGCAACCCGTTCGACACGCCCTGGCGCCAGCACAAGGCGCTAGCGCTGGACGCGCTCGGCCGCCACGAGGAGGCGCTCGAACTCGCCCGAGAAGACCTCGAGCTGGCCAGCCAGTGGGGCGCCCCGGGAACGATGGCCCGCTCCCTGTGTGTTCTGGGAGCGCTCGAGCGCGAGGATGGCCTCGAGCACCTGCGCAGGGCTGTCGCGGTCGTGGCTGGCTCGCCCGCCCGCCTCGAGCACGCCAAGGCGTTGGCCGCGCTCGGCACCGCCCTCCGCCACACCGGCCGCCCCAGGGAAGCCCGAGGGCCGCTACGCCGGGCGCTCCAGCTCGCCGAGGTCTGCGGGGCGACCGGCCTCCTCGAGCAGACACGCACGGAACTGCACACCGCCGGCGGGAGGCCACGCAGAACCGCCCTCCACGGCGTGGAGGCGCTGACCGCCAGTGAACGGCGAGTTGCGACCCTAGCGGCAAGAGGAGACACGAACCGCGACATCGCCCAGAAGCTCTTCGTCACCCCCAAGACAATCGAAGTCCACCTCAGCAACGCCTATCGCAAGCTCGGTATCCACTCCCGCCGCGAGCTCCCCGACGAGCTCGCCGCCGCCACCACCTAGGCTGGAAGGCCGCAAAAGTTAGGGGTGCCCGTTTCGGGTTCTCCACGATGCCCCGAGAGCCGCGTGCGCGGATGCTCACGGTCGTGGAGAGCAGGCAGGCCACGATCCGTGTCGAGGTCGAACTCGACGGTGACTACCTCCGGGGTCGCGCCAGCTCGCGAGGCGCCTCCGTGAGGCACTTCACCGGCTGGCTCGGGCTCGTCGCCGCGCTCGACGCGCTCATCAACGGAGCGCGCCGACACGCGATCGAGGCCTCCGGATCCGAGCAACCAGACGTAGGGAGGAACCCATGTGGGGACGAGAGCAACGACGCAAGCAACAGGGCCACGGATCGATCACCATGAGGGGGACCAGGATCACGCGGGCGCTCTTCCTGCTGTCACTCGCGCTGGGCCTCGTCGCGATCAGTCAATCGGCGCCGGCTCACGCCTCGGTGTTCAAGAACAGCGTGCGCTGGGACATCAGGGCCGATGGGTACGCCATCATCCCGGTCTGCATCGTCGCCGGGAGTTCGGCGGCGCAGAAGGACGGGACCCTGACCCATGATCCGAACCCGGCGCTCAGCATCGTCGTCGGCCAGGTGCGCGACGCCCTGCGGACGAGCTGGGAGAAGCACTCGTCGGTCCGGTTCGTGGGCTGGGAGGACTG
The DNA here is from genome assembly GCA_050697655.1 of Gaiellaceae bacterium. Lineage (GTDB taxonomy): Bacteria > Actinomycetota > Thermoleophilia > Gaiellales > Gaiellaceae > JAIBJN01. The sequence goes on along the minus strand of JBOHAB010000121.1, from coordinate 4,574 downwards.
CACCTCCCTGACCCCGAGCGAGCAGGCGGGCGCCGTCGGCCTCTACATCCATCCCGACGCCGGCAACAGGACTGTGGGACTGGGGACAGAGACCAAGAACCGGACCAGCGACGGGGCGGGCGCAGGCGTCTCGTTCAAGCCGTGGGGACACACCTGCATCGACTACGACGCGGCTCGAGCACGCATGGAATACGACTTCGCGTGTGCGGAGCAGTACGGCATCCACGAGTTGGGCCATGCGATCGGGTTCGACCACGAGTGGTTCAACCCGGTGACGCCGTCCGCCTGCTTCGAGACGCCGTTTTCCGCCAGTGACGTCTCGACGAAATTCGAGGTGAAAAAGTACACGGTCGTGAACATGTTCGAGTTTGACTGGGACTCGATCATGACCTACGAGCCCGAGTGCGCCGACGTCACCGGTGTGCGGTTCGGCAGCCCGAACCTCTCCTCCTGGGACCAGAAAGGCGCCGCCGAGGTCTACCCGCCGGTGCCGCAGCGTCCGAACGACGTCGGCGTGATCCCCGCCGTCGCCGGCAGCTGCCCCGACCCCACGGAGGTGAAGATCTACCAGGACAACGACGACGACGACAACCGCAACGACCGTGGCGGCTGGATCGGCCCGATCGTCAGCGACCGGAACACGACGTTCGAGTTCTGCAGAGTGGACGGCACGCGGTTCGGTCGCCTGGCGCCCACCCAGGCGGGCAACGACTACGCCGTGCTGCTGTTGGGCGACTCCTGCCCCGCCGGCAGCACCGAGTTCGTGCGGTACCACGACGACGCCGACACGCCGCCGGTCAACGAGAGCTGGATGGCCGGCGAGACCGGCCCCACCCGCCAGAACTTCGACGGCGGGGACGGAACCGAGTTGCACTGGTGCCTGTTCCGGCAGTCTCTGGGGCTCCCGGGGATGTTCCGGTTCCCGGACTTCGGCTTCAACTACGGAGTGCTCGCCGCTCCGACCCTGAGCGAGGCGGCGGAGACCGGCTTCGTCTACACCGACGACGAGGACACCGCCAACCAGAATCGGCTCATGAACGCGGCCCTGAGCCCTCTCGACGACGGCACAAAGGCCGTGGTCGACACGCTGATGGAGACCGGCCCCGACACCAAGTTCCTCCTTGCGCGCGTGAACACGAACGAGCCGCCGACCGTCAGCGCCGTGCTGGAGAACGCGAGTCCCGACGAGGGCGAGAGCGTGTCGTTCAGCGCGATCGGCGACGACCCCAACGGCGACGCCCTCTCGTACTCCTGGGACTTCGGCGACGGCGGAACGGCCTCGGGCGCGACCGCCTCGCACATCTTCCGCGATAACGGCACCTACACGGTGACGGCGACTGTGATGGACAGCAGCGGGCTCACCGCGTCGACGACGCTGACCGTTTCGGTTGGCAACGCAGTGCCGACGGCGTCCGTTACCGACGCGGCCGTCGACGAGAACGGGGTGGCCACGGTCAGCGTGACGATCGACGACCCCGGCGTCGAGGACACCTTCAGGGTCGAGATCTTCTGGGGTGACGGCTTCTCCGAAGTCAACCGACCGGCATCAGCCAGCGGCACTCAGACGTTCGAAGCCACCCACCGGTACGTCGACGACGACCCCAGCGGCACCTCGACCGACGAGTACGAGGTCAGAGTCAATGTCGGAGACGACGAACGTGTCGTCGGCGACGAACGCACCACCAGCTGGGCGACGGGCGCCGTCACGGTGGCCAACGTGGCGCCGAGCGTGTCCGTCACCGGCGCCGCCATCGACGAGAACGAGGTCGCCACGGTCGCGGTGACGATCGACGATCCGGGCGTCGAGGACACCTTCGACGTCGCGGTCCGGTGGGGCGACGGCGCTACCGACACCTACACCCGACCCGCCTCCGCCGGCGGCAACCAGACGTTCGACCTCACACATCGCTACCTCGACGACGACCCCAGCGGCACCCCGGCCGACGACTACTCGGTCACCGTCACCGTGACCGACGACGACACCGGCACCGCCGACGGAACCGCGACCGTCTCGGTCGCCAACGTGGCGCCCGAAGCGTCGATCGATGCCGTCGCCCAGGGCGGCAACCTGGTGGGCAATGTTCCTCCGGCGGACGTCGATGTCGTGCTCGCCGGCCTCGCGGTCGACCTGGAGGCGAGCTTCACCGACGTCGGCCCGCTCGATTCGCACGAGCTCGCCGTGGCCTGGGGCGATGGCACCGTGGATCGTGGCGCGGCGAGCGGCCAGGTGGCGGGCAGCCACGTCTATGCCGCTCCGGGCGAGTACATGCTGACGGTGACCGTGACCGACGACGACAGCGGCACGGTCACGGTCTCGCAGCCGCTCCGCGTGGTCGACGCCGCCGGTGCGGTGGCCGACGCCGTCGACGGGCTGAACGACCTCGCGGGCGACCCGTCCACCGATCCGGTGGCTGCCGGGCTGATCGCCAAGGCGCTGGTCCAGCTCGTCGGGAACGACGGCGGTACCGCCACCAACGGCGCGCTCGACAAGCTCGAGGTGGGCGCGTGGAACGACGCGCTCGTCAAGCTGGCCAAGGCGGTCACCGAGCTTGAGCAGGCCAACGACCTCGCAGACGTCGACCTCTCCGTCGCGGTGACACAGCTGGTGTTCTCGGCCAAGGCCGTCGTGGTCGACCAGTACGGCCGGGCCTCGGCTAACGCGACGCCGGACGAGCTCAGCATGCTGGCCGCGGCCGAGGCGCTGATCCGCGACGGCGACGCGCGCTGGGCGCTCGGCGACGGCGCGGGGGCCATCGACACCTACCGCAAGGCACTCAACGCGCTTCCCCGCTGACAAGCGCGGGTGCGAACGGACGGAACGATCGCCAGCTGGGCGCGGCCGGGGCCGCGCCCAGCCCCTCCGCCGACCTCTCCCTCAGCAATCACCGTGCGCGCCGCGCAAGGTCGCCGCACGCTGTCGCGCCCGCCCGCGGCCAGATTGGGCGCGTGAGTGGCACATCGGCGGTAGCGAAGGAACCGCGCTCGCGCGGCCCCGGACGCCGCCGATCCGCGGCTTGTCATCGCCCGTGAAACCGAAACCACCGTGTCCCGCTGGACGGTCGCAAGCCCGCCGAAGCTCATCAGGCGCAGGACGGTGCGGATGGTCATCCGGCCCTGGCGATGGAGCTCGTTGATCACCTGGAAGCCGTGCCCCTCGCGGAGAGCCTCGACGGCGCGCCCCTGCAGGTAGAACGGGTCGGTGCCGCCCGGATCGTCCCAGGCAGTGAGACCGGTCCGGTTGGCTGCCCGCATGAACTCCGCCAGAAAGTCGGCCTGCCGGTCGATCGAGTTCGTCTCCAGCTGCGCCCCGATCGCCCGAGACGCCATCCCGCTCGCCGGCGCAGTCAGCCCGGCCGTCGGCTGGCCCGACCATCCACCTCGATGCCTACTAGGTCGCGAGAGCCGAGCCCGAGCTCCATGAGCGCCCGCGTGTTCACCTGCGTCCCGCTGAACGCTGACCTCTGGACGAAGACGTGGTTCGCCGGGCGGGCGGCGTCGAGCTCCGCCTTCGTGAACATGCCCGACACGTCCAGCTGGTCGATGCTCGCACTCGCACTCGAACTTCGGGCCAGGCTTTCGATCGACGCGACTCCGGGTCGCGTCATCACCGTGACAACACCACGGCGTCCAACAGGCTCTCGAGGTCAACTCAGCGGCGCAGCAATCGGCCCGCCGCCGTGGCTAACCACGCAAGCGGAATGAGCGTACAGAGCCGTCCCGAGAGCGCCGAAACCGGCTTCAACACACGGCTTCTGAGCTGAATCAGGACCGCCGCCGCGGTCCTCTACATACCCATGGCGTGGCGCGAACGTGCCTCTGAGCAGGGACTTCTGGGCTGCAGCCCGCTCATGACAGCACCGGGTCATCACATGCGCAGACCTCTGCAGCCGGTTCGCGGCTACACGGAGGAATCGCGAGGACGGTGTACGCGGAGCCCGGACAGCGGGGTCAGCGCTCAGGTGTCCAGGCCGGCGAGCGAGGTCCACTCACGGGCCTCTCACGAGACGACGGCTACGACAGAGCGACTGGACCGAATTGATGGGGGCCGGACAGCGGCAAAAAGCCCTGCAAGCTAGCATCTGTCTGGGCTGACTTGTAGCGAGGGGCGCCCCTGCATGGCTCGCCGATTTCGGGCGCCTGTGCAGACAGCGTATGACCTCCGGTCGGTGAGGCGCCCCGACGCGAGTGGAACGGCCTTTCGCCCGGACGTACCCTTGTCTCACGGAGGAAACGACGAGACCTGAGGCCGCGAGTTCGCTCGAAGCTGGACAGGCAGCGCTTCAACAGGGCGCATGGCAGAAGGCGCGAGCGGAGTTTGAGGCCGCGCTCGCCGAGCAAGAGACGCCTGACGCTCTGCTGGGTCTCGGCATGGCGGCAGCGGCGCAGCTCGACGGAGCGACGGCGCTGGACACCCACGAGCGCGGCTACCGGCTCGCCCGCGAGCTCGGCGACGATCGTCGCGCCTCACGTCTCGCCCTCGAGCTCGCGGTCGACTGCCTATCGTTCCGCGGTCCCGCCGAGGCCTCTGGCTGGCTCGAGCGCGCGAGTCACCTGCTCGAGGACCTCTCGCTCGG
>JBOHAB010000120.1:0-8736 GCA_050697655.1 Gaiellaceae bacterium | reverse complement strand
GGTCGAGCTCGAGCAGGTGCACAACCTCGTCGCCTGGCGCGACCAGCTGGACTGGCTCGAGCTCGAGCGCGACGCAGGTCGCATCCGGCTTCTCGGCGCGACGCACTACGCCGCCTCCGCTTTCGGGGAGCTCGCCGAGGTCATGCGGACCCGCCGAATCGACGCGATTCAGATTCCGCTCAATCCTCGCGAGCGCGAGGTCGAGCGCGAAATCCTACCGCTCGCCGATGAGCTCGGGCTCGGCGTGATCGTCATGCGCCCGCTCGGCGGCGCCGGCTCCCTGATCCCCGCTCCGGATCCGGGCGAGCTCGAGCCGCTCGGCGTCGCCACCTGGGCGCAGGCGCTGCTCAAGTGGGCGCTCTCCGATCGGCGTGTGACCGCGGTGATCCCTGCGACAAGGAACCCGGAGCACGCGCGCGAGAACGCGGCCGCATGTAGCCCGCCCTGGTTCGGGCCCGAGGAGCGGCGCCTCGTCGAGGAGCTGGCTCGTTAGAGCCCGATCTCCCTGAGAACCTCCTCGGTGTGCTCGCCCAGCGCCGGCACCGGGCCCGACGGCGGCCGCTCGCCGTCGACGAGGAACGGACTGCCGATCACGGGGAGCGGCCCGGCGGGGGAGCCGACTTCGACAACGAGGCGGTTGTGCGCGAGCTGTGGATGCTCGACCACGTCCGGCACCTCGTTGACGGCGCCGCAGGGGATGCGGGCGGCTTCGAGCAGGTCGAGCCACCCCTGCGCCGGCAAACCCCCGAAGAGCTCCTCGAGGACAGGCTCCAGCAGGCCGCGGTGCTCGACCCGCGACTCATTGCTCGCGAAGCGCGGATCGTCGAGCAGCTCGGGACGGTCGACAACGTCGAGGCACAGTGCGCGCCAGTGCTCGGGCGAAAGGACTGCGAAGCCGAAGAGCCTTCCGTCACCGGCCGGAAAGGGACCGTAGGGGCAGAAAACCGGATGCCGCATCCCCGTTCGCGCCGGTGCCTCGCGCCCGTGCCACCACATGTGCGGGAAGTACCCCAGCCAGTCGACCATCGTGTCGAAAAGCGAGACCGACACCCGGGCCCCGTCCCCCGTCTCGGCCCTGCGGGCAAGCGCGCCCAGCGTCGCCACAGCCGCGTAGCTCCCCGCGCCCACGTCGCAGACCGAGATCCCGACGCGCGCGGGCTCGGCCGGCGTGCCCGTCACCGAGATCAGGCCCGCCTCTCCCTGCATCACGAGGTCGTAGGCGTTCTTGCCAGCGTACGGCCCGTCCTGGCCGTAGCCGGAGATGTCGACGTAGACGACGTCCTTCCGCAGCACGCGCACGGCCTCCTCGCCGAGGCCCACACGTTCGGCCCAGCCCGGTGTGTAGTTCTGGAGGAAGACGTCGCTCAACTCGACCAGCCGCTCGATCGCCGGGCGGTGCTCGGGGTCCTTGACGTCGAGGGCGACGCTCCGCTTCCCGCGGTTCACCCAGACGAAGCCGCTGGAGAGACCCGCGGCGATCGTGTCCCACGACCGCGTGACGTCACCGCGACCGGGCCGCTCGACCTTGACGACGTCGGCGCCGAGGTCGGCGAGGAGTCGCGTGGCGAGCGGGCCGGCGAGGCCGTTCTCGAAGGCGAGAACGCGGGTCCCCGTGAGGAGCGGCACCCGGGTACCGTAATCGCTCTAGACGCTCACCAGACGATCAGGCGCTCCCCTGGAGTGGCGTCCCGGCGCCCTTTTCGACGTACTGCTTGAGGCTCGACATGAGCTTTCCCCGCGTCAGCGCCGAGCTCGGGAACGCACCCTCGTCGTCGGCCCAGCCGTCGTGGCTGAAGTGCACCTTCGTGCCGCTCTCGGTGGGCGTGAGCGTCCAGGTGACCTCTGTACCGACCCAGTGCGGCGGGAAGTCGCCAACCGAGGTCCACCGCACGCGCCCGTCGCCGACCTCGTCGACGCGAAGCTCGAACGGCTTGGGTGCGATCGAAAACGTGGGCTGGAGGATCGAGCCGACCCCGCCCGGGAACGTGACCGAGGGCGTCCACCACCCCGCGACGCCCTCCTCGGTGTCGAGAGCGTCGACGACCTTCGCCGCCGGGGCCCCGATCTCGATCTCGAACACGATCCGTGCCATGCGTGATCCCTCCTCGTCTCGGCTGCTCGGCTTAGAACTCGTCTCAAAGATGAAGCCTTGTGCCTTCGGCGAAGCATCATTCTGAAGCGAGTTCTTAGCCCAGGTTCGGGTCGGACCCGGGGTCACCGCCGGTCGTGGCGATCTCGAGGCGGGCGAGATAGAGCTCCCAGCCCTGCCCGTGCATCTCGCGGGCCTGCTCGGGCAGATCGAGGTGGCGGAGGTGGACGAGTGTCCCCTCTCCATCGGGCTGGAGCGTGATCTCCACGCGACTCGACCCGGGCGGGACGCCGTGCTCGCCCTGCCCCGCCTGCTGCCCTTCCCATCCGAACGTGAACATGACGCGGCTCGAAGGCTCGACCTCGATGAACTCCCCGCGCGCCGTCACCTCGTCGTTGATCTCCACGAGGTAGATCCCTCCTGGCCGGGCGTCGAGCTCGGCCCGGCGGCCCATCCAGAGAAGCTGCTTCTCCGGGTCGGTGAAGAATTCGAACACCGTCTCGGGGCGCGCGGCGATCCGCACCTCGCGCTCGACGGCCTTATCCTGGCGAACTGCCACTGCGTCTCCCTTCCTCGAGCTCCGCGGCCAGCCGGAGCCGCTCGAGCTGGCCGTCCCAGAAGGTCTCGATGAACTCGCGGACGCCCGCCATCCCCTCGGCCCGCGCCCGGTACAGGCGCCTCGTTCCCTCACGCCGCTCTTCCAGAAGCCCGGCGTGCTTGAGGACGGTCAGGTGCTGGGAAACGGCGGGCCGAGTGACATCGAACGCGGATGCGATCTCGCCCGCGGTGAGCTCGTCGTTCCTGACGAGCTCGAGGATTCTCCGGCGACGCGGCTCGACAAGCGCTCGGATGGCGGCCTCCATGATGCGCGGTATTTAAGCAGATGCTTACGTAAGAATCAACTTACGGTCCCGGAAGACGCCAGGTAGGGAACAAACTACTGCGGGCGTGGATGCCAGCGACGAACTAGGAGGTTCCATTGACTGAGTTGGACGACCAAGCGCGCAGCAAGCTCGAAGGCCGCAACCTCGCGTTCCTGGCGACCGTAATGGCGGACGGCTCGCCGCAGGTGACCCCGGTCTGGATCGCGCGGGAGAACGGCTACGTCACGTTCAATACCGCGATTGGGCGGGTGAAGGAACGCAACATGCGGCGGGACCCGCGTGTCGCCGTCTCGATCGTCGACAAGGACGACCCGTTCGACAAGGTGTGCATCCGCGGCCGCGTCGTGAAGATGATCGAGGGCGAGGAGGCCGACCGGCACATCGACGAGCTGGCGAAGAAGTACCTGGGCGCGGACGAATACCCCGGGCGCAGCCCTGAGGAGAAGCGGATCAAGGTGATCGTGGAGCCGGTATCCGTCTCCGGGTGAGCACGCTCCTCTTCCTCAGCCGCGGGGAGGTCGCCGGCCTGCTGCCCGGCGTGCACGAGCAGCTCGACCTCGTCGAGGGCACGTATCGAGCTCTGGCGGCGGGCCGCGTCGAGCTTCCGCCCAAGCCCGGCGTGCATCCGCGCAAGGACTCGTTCCTGCATGCCATGCCGGCCTATCTGCGGGATGAGGATGTCGTCACCCTCAAGTGGGTGGGCGGCTACCCCGCGAACAAGGCGCGCGGGCTTCCGTACGTCACCGGCCTGATCGTGGTCAACGACGCCGAGACCGGGCTGCCGGTGGCGATCATGGACGGCGCCGAGATCACCGCCGCACGGACCGCCGCCGCGAGCGGGGTCTGCGTTCGGCGCTTCGCTCCGGATGGCTGGAGGCGGGCGGGGATCCTCGGCTGCGGCGAGCAAGGGCTCTTCCACGCCCGGCTCCTGCACGCGCTCGAGCCGGAGGTGGCGATTCGCGCCTGGGACCCGCATCCGGAGCGCATCGAGCGCCTCGGTGAGCTCGTCGAGCCGGCGGACGGCTGGGAGGACGCGGTCGCGGAGGCGGAGGTCGTCATTACGGCGGGGCCGATCGTCGAGGACGCCGATCCTCCCATCGGGCCGGAGCATCTGGGCGAGCGCTGGCTGGCGCTCCCGATCGACTTCGACTTCTACGTCCGGCCCGAGACCGTTGCCGCCGCAGACCTCTTCCTCGCCGACGACGTCGACCAGTTCGAGTACTACCGGGAGCAAGGCCACTTCCAAGGCTGGCCCGTCCCGGAAGGGAACGTCGGCCAAGGCTTGGGCCGCGAAGGCTCGCCGGACCGCGTCCTCTGCTGCAACCTCGGGATCGGCGCCCTCGACGCAGCCTTCGCGAATGCCGTCCTCGCCGAGGCGCGGGAGGCCGGCGTCGGCATCGAGCTCGAGCTGTGAAACCAGCTGGGTGGCTCGAGCAGCTCGAGCGCTCCCTGGCCGAGGACGAGGGCACAGAGGTGCTCGCCACCGGCCTTGTCGTCCTGGCGACCGTCGCGGGCCGGGACGTGCACGTCGATCCCGACGAGGCGCGCGGAGCGGCACGGCGCGCGCTCCTGCTTCTCGGCGCGGGCGGCGACCCCGAGCGCGGGCTCGACCTGCACGGCCGGGCGGTGGGCTCGATCGCCGACGACCTCAGGACGGTCGACCGGCAGCTCGCCCTCGAGGAAGGGCTGAAACAGCTCCGGATGCAGGTGGAGGGCCTTCCCCACGTGAGCGAAGCGCTACACGGCCTGACTGATGCGCCGGACGTTGCGTGGCGGGCCTACACCGCCGGGATCCTCGCGCAAGCGCTGGGTGAGGACTAGCTCAGCCGCCCCAAGGTGGCAGCTCGAGCGCGCGCTCGTACGCGGCCCGGTCGTGCACCGGCTCGCCGTGCGCCACGATCACGAGCTCGAACGGCAGGTCGAGAAGCGCGCGGAGCGCCGGCAGAGTGCGCTCCACATGCCAGGGAGTCGCCCAGACACGGAGCTCGCCGCCGGGGGCGGTCAGCGCGTCTGCGAAAACGAGCGCCCGCTGCTCGGGAAGCCAGAGCGGCGTCTCGTTCCGCCCGCGGCCGTCGTAGAGGGCGACGATGCCGCCGGGGAGCTCGTCACCCGGCTGGATCGGCTCGAGCTCGGTGGCCGGAATGTCGTCGCGCCAGAACAGGAACGGTCCGTACCCGCGCGCGCCGTAGCGCTCGACGAACGTGTCGACGCTGCGAACGTGGTCCGGCTTGAGGACGACGGCGAGGGTCGGCGTGCGCGCGTCCAGGCGCTCCCAGATCTCGGCCGCCTCCTCCGGCGGCGCCAGTGGGTCGAGCACCGCCACCTCGCCACCCGACTCGACGCACGTCGACGTCACCGACGGCTCCCAGTCGGCGTCCGAAGACCAGTCGGGGTGCGGCATGCGCCAGACCCAGAGGCCGGGCGCCACGTCGCGAAGCTCCGAGGCCGTCTCAGGCAGGGATGCGCTCCCGCGGCCGGATCATCGGCTCGGACCCTAGCGCCGGCGACCGTGGATCGTCGCACCGGGGGACCTCCGAACCGCGTGCCTCCGTAGGCGGGGCATGACCAGATTCGCACTCGGCTCGATCGCGCTCGTGTTCGCGGCGATCTGGGCAGGCGGCGCCCGCGCCGACGGCTTGCCCGTTCTCGGCGTCGAGGTCGGGCCCTCGGGAGTCACGACCCCGACCGCGGAGGGCCCACGCTACGTCGCGCTCCGAGCCGGCCCGGACACGCTCGTCGCCAGGATCGACCGTGGCAGCGGGGAGGTCCCGGGCTCGCGACTCGTGGCCGGCCGCTACACGATCCCCGCAGTGGCGTACGACGGCTCCGCCGCAGGGCTGTCCGCCGACGAAAGCACGCTCGTGATCATCCGGCCGCGCCTCGGCTTTCCCAGAAAGGAGACCGAGCTCGTCGTGCTCGCCGGCCGCTCGCTGCGAATCAGGGAGCGTCTCACGCTCGCAGGCGACTTCAGCTTCGACGCGCTTTCGCCCGACGGCAGGCTTCTGTACCTCGTCGAGTACGTCTCGCCCCGCGACCCCACCAAGTACCTCGTTCGCCTGTACGACCTCGACACCAACCGGCTCGTTCGCGAGCCGATCATCGATCCGCGCGAGGTGGGTGACGTGATGCGGGGCACGCCGCTCACGCGCGCCTCGAGCCCGGACGGACGCTGGGCCTACACGCTCTACGACGGCGGCGAGGGTGGACATCCGTTCATCCACGCGCTGGACACGGTCGCGCGGACGGCGCGGTGCATCGACCTGCACGGCGTCCAGGGCTCCCCGATCGACACGGCCAGCCTCGTCGTCTCGCCAGACGGAGGGACGCTCACACTCGTCAATCCCGACTACGCGAAGCCGTTTGCGGTCGTCGACACCCAGACGTTCGAGGTGACGGGACCGACGGCCACGAGCCCGACGGCCGCAGACGAGGACGACAGCGGCTCTCGGATCGCGCTCGTCGGCGGGATCGTGCTAGCGCTCCTCCTGCTGCTCGGAGGCCGGCGCCTCCTCCGCCGCCGGCAGGAGCCGCTCGACGTGCGCGGAGGCGTGGCCCCGTAGCCGTCCGCTGCTCCGCCAGATGCGAAACGCCATGCAGGGAGCCGGGATCAAGGTGGAGACCTCCAACCGCACCTGCGGCTTCCGCATCGTCGGCCACGGCGAGGGGCTCCGCACGGAGACGCGCATCCCTGGAGGAGACATGAACCCGCATCTCGGCTTCGCCGCGCTCGAGCAGGGGACGATGGCGCTCGCTGCCCTCGGCGACGACGTGGTCGACCACTACCTGAACTACGCGCGCACGGAGCAGCGCCTCTTCGACGAGGCGGTCACCTGCTACGAGCGCGAGCGGCTGTTCGAACGCGGTTAGCGCGCTAGCCTGAGGGCGAATGCGCCCGATCGTCGGGATCACGAGCTACACCGAGGAGGCCCGCTGGGGCGTGTGGGACGCGCAGGCGGCGCTGGTCCCACTTGCGTACGTGCGCGCGATCGAGACGGCTGGGGGAAGGCCGCTGGTCGTCCCGCCCTCCTCGGAAGGCGTCGAGGAGACGCTCGACGCGCTCGACGCGCTCCTCTTCTCAGGCGGAGCCGACCTCGACCCTGCCTCCTACGGCGCCGAGTCGCATCCCGAGACCAACGGAATCCGGCCGGAGCGCGACAGCGCCGAGCTTGCGCTCCTGGAGGGCGCGCTCGCGCGCGACATGCCCGTGTTCGCCGTCTGCCGCGGTAGCCAGGTGCTGAACGTCGCCCGCGGCGGCGACCTCGTCCAGCACCTCCCCGAGGTCGTCGGCCACGAGCGACACAAGGAGGCCCCCGGCGTCTTCGCCGAGCACGGCGTGGACGTCCTCGCGGGCACGAGGCTCCGCGACGTCTTCGGCGAGCACGCCCCCGTCAAGAGCCACCATCATCAGGGCTACGGCCGGCTCGGAGACGGACTGCGCGAAGCCGCCCGAGCCGACGACGGAACCGTCGAGGCGATCGAGGATCCCTCGCGGCGGTTCGCGCTCGGTGTCCTCTGGCATCCAGAGGAGGGCGAGGACGCCGCGCTCTTCCGCGCGCTGGTGGAGGAGGCCCGGCGCTACCGGGCGGAGCGGTCGTGATCGCGGTTCTCAATCCGGCGACCGAGGAGCCGATCGCCGAGCTCCCCGGAGCCGACGGTCGAGGACACGGACGCGGCAGTCGCGCGCGCGAAGGCTGCGTTCCCCGCGTGGCGCGCCGTCGCTCCGGCGGACCGCACCAGATTGCTGCGCCGCCTGGCCACGCTCGTCGAGGAGCACCACGATGAGCTCGCCCGCATCGAGTCGCAGAACGTCGGCAAGCCGATCGCCGGCGCCCGCGCCGAGGTGGGGATGATGGCGGAGGTCTGTCCCCTGGAACTTCCCCCTCAACATCGCCAGCTGGAAGGTCGGGCCTGCCCTCGCCTGCGGGAACACCATCGTCCTCAAGCCCGCCGAGCTCACCCCGCTCTCGGCGCTGCGGCTCGGCGAGCTCGCGCTCGAGGCCGGAATTTCCGAGGGAGTCTTCAATGTCGTCGCCGGCAAGGGCTCCGTCGTCGGGCAGCGGCTCGTCGAGCACCCCGACGTGGCCAAGATCGGCTTCACCGGCTCGACGGGGTCAAGGTCGGCGATCCCGCCGCGGAAGAGACGGAAATGGGCCCGCTCATCTCGGGAGCGCATCGCGAGACCGTTGCGTCTTTTCGTGGACGGGAACGTCGTCTTTCGCGGGGAGGCGCCCTCAGGCCCCGGCTTCTGGTTCCCCTGCACGCTCGTCGAGGCGACCAACGACGACCGGATCGCGCGCGAGGAGGTCTTCGGTCCTGTCGCCGCTGTGATCCCGTTCGAGGACGAGGAGGAGGCCGTGCGCCTCGCCAACGACACGCCGTACGGGCTCTCGGGCTCGATCTGGACGCGCGACGGCGCGCGGGCGCTGCGGATGGCGCGCAGCATCGACTCGGGCGTCCTCTCGGTGAACTCCAACAGCTCGGTGCGCGTCTCCACGCCGTTCGGCGGCTTCAAGCAGTCAGGCTTCGGCCGTGAGCTCGGCCTGCAGGGCCTCGAGGGCTACTCCGAGGTCAAGAACGTCTTCATCTCGACGGAATAGCGCAACCATGCGCTACTCCGCTCGTTCTAGGCGTCGTGCTGTGCGACGAGCTCCGCCGTCTCGGGCCTACCTTCGAGCCCGGCCTCCTGGAAGATCGCCGGGACTTCGGGATCGGACATGAGGCCCTTGTAGCCCTCCTCATCCCCAGTCGAAAACCACCCAGACC
>JBOHAB010000119.1:0-8745 GCA_050697655.1 Gaiellaceae bacterium | reverse complement strand
GACCGCGTTCGCGCTCAGACCGGCCGAGAGAAGGAGGCGCGTGACGTACGGCGAGAGCCGGCGCATGTAGAGACGCCCCGCCCAGTGCTCCTCGCCGGCGCGCTGAAGGTGCGCCTCCGGCTGGATCACCGGGCGAAGCTCAGCGATCGAAGGCACTGACGAACGCGCGGACGCGGTCCGCAATCTCGACGTCGCCGAGCTCGAGGTGCTCGAGGACCGTGTAGCGGTCCGGGCGGGTGGACGGAGCGAGCGCGACTGCGGCGCCGAACTCGTCCCCGGTGAGGCCGAGGTCGCCGGGCAGCCGGGGCACGCCGTACCGCCGGAAGGCCGCATCGAGGGTGTCGAGCCATGCCTCCTCCCGCAGGAAGGAGGCGAAGAGCGAGCCGACGGCGACCTGCTCGCCGTGGGCCGCCCTGCCGGGATAGAGGGCGTCGATCGCATGCGAGATCTCGTGGCAGGCGCCGCTGCACGGACGGCTGCTGCCCGCCGCGGCCATCGCCAGGCCGCTGAGCACGAGCGCCTCCGCCAGGGCGGTGAGGAAGCCGTCCGAGAGGAGATCGTCCCTCCTGTGCAGGAGCGATTCCGCGCCCGAGCGCGCGAACGAGGCCGCGAGCCCGTCCACCGGCTCGCCGCGCTCGCGGCCGGCCAGCTCCCAGTCGGCCAACGCGCTGAGGTTGCTGAGAGCGTCGCCGACGCCCGAGCGCAGCTGCTCGGGAGGGCAGCGCCGCACGTAGTCGAGGTCGACGACGACGGCGATCGGGCCGTGGACGCCGTAGGAGCCCTTGTGTCCGTCGTGCTCGAGCGAGGCGACGGGGGAGGCGATCCCGTCGTGTGCCAGGTTGGTCGCGACCGACACCATTGGGAGGCCGGTGAGCCCGGCTGCGTACTTGGCGACGTCGAGCGTGCGCCCGCCGCCGATGCCCACGACCGCGTCGTAGGAGCCCGTTCGCAGACGCGCGGCGAGGTCGAGCGCGGCCTGGACCGTGCCGCCTTCGACGTCGAAGGCGTCCGCCTTCTCGAGCACGGGCCGGATCACGCCGACGATCTCCTCGCCCTGTCCCGGCCCGACGACGACCGCCACCTGGCCGCCCGAGGAGATGCGCCGGTCGCTGAGGAGCGCGGCGAGCGTGGCGACGGCGCCGCTGCCGATCTCCACGGCCAGCGGGCAAGCGATCAGACGGGCTAGGACGGGAATGCCAGCTCCCTCGCGCGGGCGAGATCGGCGTGGTCGTCGACCTCCACCCAGTCGACTGCTCCGATTCCGGTGACGTGGATCTTCCCGCCTCGGTCGGCCAGCTCCTGGAAACCGTCCTCGTAGTAGAGCGACGGATCGCGCCGCCACGTCGTCTCGAGCGCGTCCGCCAGCGGCTCGGCCGCGGCCGGCTCGATCAGCGCCAGCCCGATGTACTCGCCGGCCGCGCCCTCCGGGTCGATGTGCTTGCTGATGCGGGCGAGCGTCCCGTCGTCGGAGAGGAGGATCTTCATCTCCTCCTCGCCGAGCTCCTTCTCGCGGTCGACCGCGAGCAGCAGGTCGGCGCCGCGCGCCGCGAGGAGGCTCTCCTCGACGCTGCGCGGGTGGGCCGTGTCGCCGTTGACGAGCAGGGCCCCTTCCGGGAAGGCATCCCGTGCCAGCCAGAGCGAGTAGGCGTTGTTCCACTCCTCGGCACGGTCGTTGAACACGAGCTCCAGGCGCACGCCGTGCGAGCGCTCGAGGTCGGCCGTCCGCTCTTCCACCCGCTCAGCGGCGAAGCCGGTGACGACGACGACGTCCTCGACGCCGGCCGCGCGGAGGTTCGCCAGGGCGAGATCGAGGATCGTGCGCCCGTCGCTCAAGGGGAGGAGCGTCTTCGGAAGCGCCTCGGTCAGCGGGTGAAGCCGCCGGCCGGGGCCTGCCGCGAGCACCAGGCCCTTCACTCGTCGCCCCAGCGCTCCGGTGCCATCCGCGGGGTTCTATCACGACGGGCGTGAGGAACCCTGCGATCATGGCGCGAGATCCAGGATGACCGAGTCGGAGAGACGCAGGGCACGATCCTGCTTCATCATCGCAACGCGGAACCGACACGACGAGCTCGTCGACGCGGTTCGCAGCGTCGCCGAGCAGACGGCGCTCCCGGCCGAGGTGTGCATCGTCGACTCGAGCGAGGAGCCGTTGCGGCGCGACGAGATCGAGCGGCTCTGCGCCGACGCCGGGATCGCTCTCGACTATGTCCATCCCGCGCCCCGAGGACTGACCGTCCAGCGCAACGTCGGGATCGACCGGACGACGGGCGACCCGGTGTTCCTGATCGACGACGACGTCTGGCTCGCCCCGGACGTCCACGAGGAGATCCTGGCCGAGTACGAGCGCTGGGGCCCGGAGCTCGGCGGCGTGCGGGGAGAGCCGGTTCACCCTCCCAACCCGGGCCGCCTCACGATCCTGTGGCGCAAGCTCTTCGGCATGGGCGGCTGGTGGCCGGAAGGGAGCGGGAAGATGCGGCCCGGGTTCTTCGTCGAAGGCGTGGCGTGCTCGGCATCCGTCCGGAAGGTCGAGTACTCGAACGGGTGGTTCATGTCGTACCGGCGTGAGGTGTTCGAGCACGAGCGGTTCGACGAGAAGCTCGCCGGTTACGCCTTCAAGGAGGATGTCGACTTTTCCTATCGAGTCGTGAAGCGCGGCTACCTGCTCGTCCAGACTCCGAAGGCGCGGATCCTCCACCACAAGAGCTCGTCGGAGCGGCTGACGCCCTTCGACCAGCAGCGCATGGCCCTGGCGAACCAGTTCTACCTCCACCGCAAGAACATGCCGCAGACGCTGCGCTACAAGGCGGCGCTCTGGTGGGCGCTCGTCGGCACGCTCCCGCTCAACGTCGGCAAGGTGGTGCAGACGCGCGACCCCGGCTTCCTGACCGGCTTCCTCGTCGGCGCTTGGGAGCAAGCGCGCGGCCGCGGAATCATCGATCCCGCGGCGGAACAGGAGCGGAGAGCGAAGGAGCTGCGCGCGTAGGACGCTCGCCCGCCGGGACGGCCGCCAGCGGGTGCCGGTGGAGCACGAGAGTGCGGGCGCGCTCCTTCGTCCTGAGCCTGAGCCGGCGCACCGTCCAGCGTCGCTGCAACGCGGCGAGCTCGCGGATGAGATCGCGCGGCGGCGAGACCCCTTCCGCGGCAGGCTCGTATGTGTGCTCGAGCAGAAGCGGGCGGGTCGCCTCCTCGATGAACGCGATCTCGCCCGGCTCCAGGACGTCGCTCCACGCCGAGAGGCGCGTCGTGTCCGGCGGGCGCGAGACGTTCGCGTGGTAGCGCTCGCTGCGCGTCTCCTTCCGCTCGTGGTAGCGGAGCATCTCCTCCAGCTCGGCGTCTCCCACCGTGAGACCCGCGAACTCCGCGATCCGGATGAGCTCGTCCTCCGGGTCGGCGACGAGGTCCTCGAACCTCGTGTCGAGGAGCTGGTCGGCTGCCAGCCGTCGGCGCCACGAGTCGACGGTCCTGATCGAGCGCAGCCAGATCTCGACCGCCGGGACGACGCTGCCCTTGTACCAGCCGAGCTTGCGCATCGAGGCGGCGCAGGCGCGAGGGTCGCGGATGACGTTCACGAACTGGGCGTTCGGGAAGAGGCTCCAGATCACCTCCATGCGCGCCGCGTACGTCGGGCGCTTGTCCCCCCAGCGCGGCTTCCCGTGTCGCTCGGCGTGCATGGCGAAGCCCGTCGCGAGCAGCGAGCCGAGAGTGGGCGGCGCCTGCACCAGGTGTTCGACCGCTTGCTCCGGATCGAGCCCGAGGCGGTCGCTCCAGGTCTTCTTGCGGTTGAAGATCCACTTAGCCAGCCGGCGGCGGTTCTCGGCCTCCTTCAGGTCGCCGAACGCCGGGCGCCGGTCCCAGGATTCGATCACGAACCGTGTCTCGCGCGGGATCGCGAGCGAGGGGTGAGAATCGAGCATCGAGCGCAGGAGCGTCGTGCCGGAGCGGGGACAGCCGCCGACCAGCACCGGTCGGTGTGCCTGTCCCGCGAACTGCGAGAGTGTGGTCGTGCCCGGGCTCACGTCAGCTAGCCATCGTATGCGGTCGGGCGGGGGCCGCCGAGGCGTCGCCCCCGGACTTTGCCGCGGCTACGATCATCCGAGTGAAGAGGACTTTCCGACTGAGGTCTGGGAAGCGCAAGAAGAAGTCGAAGCCGAAGCCCATCGACCCACTGGCGGCCGAACGGCCGCCGGGAACGGCCAGGGCGAGGATGTTCTTCGACGAGTTCCCGCGCTTCTACGAGACCAGCGAGACGGCCGCGGGCCGGGGGCGGCTGAACCTCCGGTACGAGGCCATCTTCGCCGAGAACCGCGACATCTTCGCCGGCGCGCGCGTGCTCGACATCGGGAGCCACGACGGCCGCTGGTCGCTCGCGGCGCTGAAGACGGGGGCGGCCGAAGTCGTCGGGATCGAGGCCAGGGACGAGCTCGTCCAGCTGGCCGGCGAAAATCTGAAGCGATATGCCGGCAACGACGCCCGCTACCGCTTCATCGCAGGCGACGTCTTCGAGATCCTCGGCCGTAAGCCGCTCGAGGTGGACCTCGTTCTCTGCCTCGGTTACCTCTACCACACGCTTCGGTACAACGAGCTCGTGCACGGCATTCGGAGCCTGCACCCGCGGCACGTGATCGTCGACTCGAAGGTGGTCCGGAGGAAGAAGGCCGTCGTCCGCCTCCGTCGCGACCTGAACGACCGGCAACGGAACGCCGTGGCGGATACCTACTCGTACGGCGACGCGACCCTGGTGGGCTGGCCCTCGGCCCGCGCCGTGGAGATCCTGATGAAGGCGTACGGCTTCGAGCTTGAGCGCGTCTCGGACTGGGGGTCGCTGCTCCGCGACAACCCGCAGCTGCACGGGGTCGAGGACTACGCGACGCGTAAGCGCGTGACCGCCAGGTACGTCTCGACTGACTGAGGTGGTGGGGGCTCCGATCCCGTTCTTCGTGGTCGGGAACGACCGCTCGGGGACGACCGTTCTCCGGCTCGTGCTCGATCGCAGCGCCGAGGCGGCAGTGCCGCCGGAGTCGATGTTCCTGCTCGACTTCGCGTCGGTCCGCCGCCGGGGCGGGCTCGAGGACCCGGAGAAGGCGGCCCGGTTCGTCGCGGAGGTGTGGCGCCATCCCAGGGTGCGGCTCTGGGGCCTCGTGGGCGACCCGCCGCCGCTCCCCTCGGGGATGAGCCATGCCGAGGCATACCGCTTCGCCGTCGAGGCGCCGTATCGCGCCTATGCGAGCGGCGAAGGGAAGGAGCGCTTCGGCGACAAGACGCCCGCGTACCTCCAGGCGGTGGACGAGCTGCTGGCGGTCTGGCCCGACGCGCGCGTCGTCGTGCTCGTCCGCGACGCGCGGGCCGTCGCCCTCTCGATCCAGAAGCTTCCGTTCGGGCCGAACAACCCGTACGCGGCCGCCGCCTGGTGGGCGAAGGGAATCCGGGAGGGGCTCGAGGCCGAGCGGCGACACCCCGAGCAGGTGCTCACGGTCCGCTACGAGGACCTCGTCTCCGACCCCGAGACGACCGTGCGGCACGTGTGTGACCACGTCCGGCTCGGCTATAACAGCGAGATGCTCGCGATCGAGCGCGCCGGGCCCGACAAGATCGTCGCCGAGCAGGCAGGCTGGTACACCGGCGTCTCCAGGCCGATCTCCGCCGCGGCGAGCAGCCGCTGGCGCACGGAGATGCCCGAGGAAGACCAGCGCGTGGTCGTCGCGGTCGCCGGGCCGGAGCTGCGCGAGCTCGGGTACGAAGCTCCCGAGGACGAGGCGGTCGTCCCTCGCTCCCGCGCGCTCGCGTATACCGCCCACGACGCAGCGCTGCGCGCGGCGAACGCCTTCCGCCTGCGCATCGTCCAGGAGCGCGGGCGGGAGCTCCCCTACGTGCTCAGGCGCAAGCTGGCGGGAGCGCGCGGGTGAGGCACCCGGTGCAGCACGCGGTCAAGCGCGTGCTCGACCCGGTGGCGGCGGCGCTCGGGGTCGTCGTGCTGAGCCCGCTCTACGCCGCCGTCTCGGTGGTGGTCCTCGTCGACACCGGCCGCCCCGTCTTCTTCGTCTCGGACCGCGCCGGCAAGGACGGGCGGCCCTTCAAGATGCTCAAGTTCCGCACCATGGTCCCTGACGCGATCCGCCTCGGGCAAGAGCAGGGGCTGACCGAGGACCCGTTCGGAATCGTCAAGGACGACCCCCGCGTCACCCGCGTCGGCCGCTGGCTCCGGCGCACGAGTCTCGACGAGCTCCCCCAGCTCCTCCACGTCGTCACCGGCCGGATGAGCCTCGTCGGCCCCCGCGCCGACGTGGTCGAGCAGGCCGCGCGCTACGGAGAGCGCGAGCGCCGGCGCCTCACTGTCCTCCCGGGGATCACCGGTTGGGCCCAGGTGCACGGCCGCGACTCCATCTCCTGGGAGGAGCGCTTCGAGCTCGACCTCTGGTACATCGACAACTGGTCGCTCTGGCTGGACGCGAAGATCGTCCTCCGCACGCTGGGCGAGGCCTTCCGCCCCGAGCTCGACCCGATCGAGGACACGCTCAACATCGAACGTGCGAAGAAGTAACGGGCTCGCCGAGATCGAGCACGAAGCCTGGGACGATCTGCTCGCGCGGCTCGGCTGCGCCGACGTCTACCTCCTTGACGGCTTCCTCGAGAGCGCGCGTGTGCTCGAGGGCGGGCGCCCCGTGCTCCTGCACGTCGCGGACGACGGAGGAGACGTCGTCTTCCCCCTGCTCGTCCGTGAGCTTCCCTCCGGCGACGGCGCCGACGTGACGACGCCCTACGGCTACGGCGGACCGGTCGCGACGGGGCCGGAGCCGGCGGTGCGGCGCTTCTGGGAGCTGTACGGGGAGTGGTGCGGAGCCAACGGGGTCGTCACGACCTTCATCCGCTTCCATCCGCTCTTCGCCAACCAGCGCTACGCCAGCATCCACGTCGAACGGCTGGCGGGCACGGTCGGTTGGCGGCTCGAGGGGCCCAATCTCTTCGAGGCGATGCATCCCGGCCACCGGCGGGCGTGCCGCCGCGCGAGCAGGGCGGGGGTCTCCGTCGCGGTGCAGGAGTCACCGGACAGCCTCTCCGGCTTCGTCGAGCTGTACGAGGTGACGATGCGGCGGGTCGAGGCCGCCGAGTTCTACTTCTTCCCGCCGGGCTACTGGGAGCTGCTCGAGTCCCGGCTGCGGGAGCGTCTCGTGCTCGTCGAGGCGGAGGAGGGGGGAGAGGTCGTCGCGTCCGCGCTCTGCTTCGCCACGCCGCCCTGGCTTCACTACCACCTCGGCGCGACCGCGGACCGCGGGCGAGAGCTCGGCGCGAGCAACCTGCTCTTCTACGAGACGGCTTCCTGGGCGCGGGAGCGGGGCTTCGACCGCTTCCACCTCGGTGGCGGCCTCGGCGCGCGCGAGGACTCCCTGCTGACCTTCAAGCGGCGCTTCGACCCGTCCGGCGGGCTGCTTGACTTCGCGGTCGGCAAGGCGGTGCACGATCCCGCCGCGTACCGAGCCCTCACGGGCCGCGGCGCCGACGAGCTCGACGGCTTCTTCCCCGCGTACCGCGCGGGTCGCTAGCGGTTCTTCTCCCAGACGGCCGGAACGTCGCCGCGGAGCGCGCGGACGAGACCGGCGACGGTCGCTGCGCTGAGGATCACGTAGTGGTAGGCGATCGTGGCGCCCGGCAGCGGGACGCGGAGGCGGCCGGCCGCGGCGAGCCCGAGCCAGGCGAGCTGGGCGGCGAGCGCCAGGCGGTAGACGGGCGCCCGGCCGGCGAGCGCGACGCTCGTGGCGAAGAGGGCTATATGGAGGACGCCGCTTCCGTAGCGGAGAACGCGGTGCGAGACGAGCTGGGCGAGATAGAGCGGCTCCGCCGGGCGCAGCATCCTCCCGCTCAGGAGGTGGAGCCATCCCTGCGCATGCATGCGCACCCGGCGCCCCAGCTCGTCCTCGGCCTCGCTCGAGGCCTTCTCGAAGGCGAGCGCGTCCGGCTCGTAGACGGGGCGGCGGCCGCGCTGAGCCATCAGGTAGGGGAAGCCGAGGTCGTGCCCGAGGCGCGGGTCGCTCTCCCGGTAGTCCTCGCGGCGAACCGCGTAGATGGCGCCGTTGCCAGCCGTGATGCCGGCCAGTCGGGACTCGCTCTCCCTCACCCAGAGCTCGTAGCGCCAGTAGAGCGGCTCGCGGCTCGTCCCGTCCGGCTGCTCGAGCTCGAGCCGGCCGCACACGTAGCCGACGTCCTCGTCGGCGAAGTTGCGGATGAGCTTGCGGAGAGCGTCGGGTGCCCAGGTCGCGTTGGCGTCCGAGAAGGCGACGACGTCGCTCGTCGTCTCCGCCACGACCGCGTCCTGCGCGGCCGTTTTTCCTTCCCGCGGCCGGCGGGCGACCCGAACGCGTGCGTCGCCGTCCGCCAGTGTCTCGACCGCGTCTTCGGTGCCGTCCGTGGAGCCGTCCGAGGCGACCACCACCTCCAGGCGGTCCGCCGGGTAGTCGAGCGCGAGCAGGTTCTCGACCCGCCGCCCAATCACCTGCTCCTCGTCGTGCGCGGCCACGACGACCGTGACCGAAGGCGTCACGTCGTCCTTGCGCACGGGCCGGGGCCGCCGCCGCGCGAGCGCAGCCGCCGCGAGCGGGTAGCCCACGTGAGTCCACGCGAGCGCGCCCGCGCTCAGGCAGAAAAGGGCTCGCACGACCACGGCCCGATCCTAGATGCTGCGGGACTCCCTCTCGTTCGTGAAATCTGCACTTCAAGGCGTCTCCGGCGCGCATGTGACCTGCCGCCGACGTT
>JBOHAB010000118.1:0-8770 GCA_050697655.1 Gaiellaceae bacterium | reverse complement strand
TCGACAAGCCCTCTCCGGGGCCGGAGTGCCCGCTGTAGGAAGCAACTCCGAGTGGGGCGCCGGCGGCCCGGCGTCCCACTCACCTCACGGAAAGAGCGACTCGCCGCACTCGGCGTCGACCAGCGGCGCGAGAGCGTTCTACGGGCAGTATCTGGCGCTCCCGTAGGCACAGCTGACGAAGGCCGCGCCTCGGACCTTGCTTCGGGGCGCGGCCTCGGCGAGGCGATACGCTGGCGGGCGTGACGCTCCCGCGGGAAGTGGCCGTCGTCGGCGCGGGCACGATGGGCGCCGGGATCGCGCGCGTTTTCGCGGAGGCGGGCGCGTCGGTACGGCTCTGCTCGCGCCGCGAATCGAGCCTTGATGCGGCTCGGGGCCGCCTCGGCGACGCGGCGGCGCGCATGCGGCTGACCACCTCCGCGGACGAGGCACTGGCCGGGGCGGAGCTCGTGGTCGAGACGATCGTCGAGGAGCCGGAGCCGAAGCGCGTTCTCCTCGCGCGGGCGGAGACGACCGCTTCGCCCGAGGCGATCCTGACGACGAACACGTCGTCGCTGCCTTTGGCAGCGCTCGCGGGAGTGCTTCGGAGGCCCGAGCGCTTCGCCGGCCTGCACTGGTTCAACCCCGCGGAGCTCGTCGAGCTCGTTGAGGTGGTCGGAGGCGAGCGCACAGCCCAAGAGACACTCGACGTCCTCGCCAGCTGGATGGAGCAGCTCGGCAAGGCGCCCGTCGTGGTTCGCAGGGACGTACCAGGCTTCATCGCCAACAGGCTTCAATACGCACTTCTGCGGGAGGCCTACGCGCTCGTCGACGCGGGCGTTTGCTCGTTCGCAGACGTCGACCGCGCCGTCACGCACGGGCTCGGCGCGCGGTGGGCCGGGATCGGGCCGTTCGAGGCGATGGACCTAGCGGGCCTGGACGTCCATGCGGCGGTCGCGGCAAACCTCTGGCCCGAGCTCGCGACCGACCATGAGCCACCCGCCTCGCTCGCGCGGGTCGTCGAGACCGGCGCGCTCGGCGTGAAGAGCGGACGCGGACTCCGCGGCGACTACGACCCTGCCGCCACCGAGGCTCTCGTCGAACGACGGGACCGTGTGCTACGCGGCGGCCCGCCCCTCCGGGACGGGCCTCGCCAGGCATAGCGCGAAATCGCCCGCCTCGTCGGTCCACCAAGCCTCGACCGCCAGGCCGACGGCTTCGAGCTCTCGCGTGGCGCCCGCGCGCCTGAACTTCGTGGAGATCTCGGTGCGCAGCGTCTCCCCCTCCTCGAACTCGACGCTGAGGTCGATCGCCGGCAAGGTCACCGTCTGCGCCTCCAGCGAGCGAACGACCATCTCCATCCGCTCGAGCTCGAGGCTCCAGCGCGCTTCCGAGCGGAAGCGCCCGGGGTCGAAGTTGGCGCCGAGCTCGCGGTTGAGGACGGGCAGGAGGTTCGCGATCAGCGCGGCGGAGAGGCCCTCCGCGTCGTTGTACGCGGCCATGATCCGTTCGACCGGCTTTACCAAGTCGAGGCCGAGCATGAGCGTGCCGTCGGCAGGAAGAGCGCCTGCGATCGAGGCGAGGAGAGCGCCTCGGTCACCGGGCTCGAGCGCGCCGATCGTCGAGCCGAGGAAGACGAGCAGGGTGCCTGCGGTCAGGTTCGGCAGCTCGCGTTCATAATCGGCAACGATTCCGACGATCTCGACGTGCGGATAACGGGCGGCCAGGCGCGGGCCGGCCTCGGCAAACGCGTTCTCGCTTACGTCCACCGCAACGAATCGCTCCAGCCGGGGGAGCGCGTCGAGCAGGATGCGCGTCTTCACCGACGAGCCCGAGCCGAGCTCGACCACGGCGCGCGGTCCTGCGGCCGCAGCGATCTCGTCCACGTGATCCTCAAGAATCATGCGCTCGGCTCCCGGGAGGTAGTACTCCGGAAGCTCCATGATGCGTTCGTAGAGGGCCGAGCCGCGCGCGTCCCAGATCCAGCGCGACCTCAGCTGCTTCGGGTCTTTCGTCAGGCCTGCGCGAGCCTCGCGACGGAGCTGTGCGGCGAGGTCGCTCGGGTCGAGTCGAACCTCGAGGCGAAAGCTCACGCGTCCTCAGGCCGACGGGAGGGGAGGCTGAGGTCGTGCCGGGCGGCCTCCGCGAGCGCCTCCGAATAGCCCGCATCGGCGTAGCGCGCGACCCCTAGGGCGGGATCGCTCCAGAAGACGCGGCGGATCTTGCGCTCGGCGAGCTCGCTCCCGTCGGCGACGACCACCATGCCCGAGTGGGTGGAGCGCCCCACCCCGACGCCTCCGCCGTTTCCGATCGCCACCCAGCTAGCACCCTGCGCGGCGTTGAGAAGGGCCGAGAGAACCGGCCAGTCCGCGACCGCGTCGCTGCCGTCGCGCAGGCCCTCGGTCTCGCGGGTGGGCGAGGCCACCGAAGCCGGATCCATGTGGTCGCGCCCGAGGGCGAGCGGGCTGCACTCGCCGGAGCGGACGAGGTCGTTCAGCGCCGTCGCCACCCGGTCGCGCTCGCCGAGCCCGAGCCAGCAGATGCGGGCGGGCAGCCCCTGCAGCGGCACTCGCTCGCGCGCCAGCTCGATCCAGGCACGCAGCGAGTCCGTTCCCACCGCCTCCATGAGCACCTCCTCGCTCCGCCGCAGGTCGCCCGGATCGCCGCTGAGGCAGATCCAGCGGAACGGGCCGACTCCACGCGCGAGGATCGGCCGGACGTAGGCGGAGACGAACCCGGGCATCGCAGCGGCTTGTTTGACCCCATGGGCAGCGGCCTGTGCCCGGAGGCCGTTTCCGTACTCGAAGACGACCGCGCCCCGCTCCAGATAGCCGAGCATCGCCTCGACGTGAGCCGCCAACGAATCGAAGACGGCACTGCGGAAGACGGGATCCTCCGGGTCGGAATCGGCTGCCCGCGCCGGGGTGAAGCCACGGGGCACGTAGCCGCGGAGCGGATCGTGGGCGGCCGTCTGGTCGGTGACGACGTCGAACTGGATTCCGTCGGCGAGCAGCCTGGGAACGACGTCTGCGGCGTTGCCGACGAGCGCCACGGCCCCCCCCGGGCCTTCCGGGTCGAGGTGCGCCCGCAGCGCCTCGTCGTAGCCGGCGACGACGTCGACCCAGCCGTCACGGAGCCGGCGCTCGGCGCGCAGCGGATCGACCTCGACGACCAGAGCACGGCCCCCGTTCTGCGTCACGGCGAAGCCCTGGGCGCCTCCCATCCCGCCCAGGCCGGCGGTGAGAACGCGCCGACCGGCAAGCGTGCCGCCGAAGTGCGAATCGGCCACCGCGTGGAACGTCTCGTACGTGAACCCGAGGATTCCCTGCGTGCCGATGTAGAACCACCCCGCTGCGGTCATCTGCCCGTACATGGTCAGACCAGCGTCCTCCAGCCGCCGAAACGAGTCTTCGTCCGACCAGGCCGGCACGAGCATCCCCGTGGAGATGAGGACACGCGGCGCGTCCGCGTGCGTCGGGAGGACGGCCACCGCCTTCCCGGACTGCACGACCAGTGTCTCGTCCGGGCCGAGATGCTCCAGCGCCACCACGATCCCGGCGAGCGCGTCGTGGCTCCGCGCAGCTCGGCCGCGGCCGCCGTAGACGACCAGGGAGCCCGCGTCTTCGGCGACGTCTGGGTCGAGGTTGTTCAGGAGGCAGCGAAGCGCTCCCTCCTGCTCCCAGCCGCGACAGCTGAGCTCGCGGCCCCGGGGAGCGCCGCGGAGAAGCGGAGCAGGCACGCGGGGATCGTACGTTGACTCGGAGGGCCGCAAGTGACACCATCCGACGTTCCTCCGGGACTGCGGATGAAGAGACCACGCGCGACCACCACCGCCTTTGGCCTGGCCTTGAGCCTTGCGCTGGCGCTCGCCTTCACGGCCTTGGCTTCGCCGAGCGCCGCGGACGAGCCCGCGCCGACCTTCGAGCTTTCGCTCGCGCCCAAGCCGGTCGTCACCGCGGGTGAGACGGTACTCGCTCGCGCCGAGCTCGAGAATGTCAGCGAAAAGCCGCTCGCCACGGTCAGGATCACATTCGACCTGCCGGCGGGGTCGTTCCAGTCCGCTTCGCCCGCGGGGCGGTGTGTCCTCAAGCGGGCGCAGGTCTACTGCGACATCGGCAAGGTCCCTGCCGGCGCGGTCGTCGAGCAGTTCGTCACGTTCACCGTCCCGGCGGACGTCGAAGGGGTCGCCGTCTCAGCCGAGGCGAAGTTCAAGATGTCGGGTCGGGCCGGCTCGGCTACTGCGTCGGACTCGACGGGAGTTGTCGCGGCCGGAGATCCCAACGCCAAGGGCACCTGCAGCAGCGAGGGCGGCACCCTCTCGACCGACCCGGTCACCGGCGAGGCGAACCCGCAGTCGACGAGCGCCACCTTCGGCACGTCCCCAGATCTGCCTTGCACGCCGCTCTCCATCGGCGAGCAGGAGCGGACGCCGGCGAACCCGGGGTGCCCGGAGGGCGTCACCTGCACCACCCAGGTTTCGTTCATCACCGTCCCGGCTCTGCCGGAGGCGACGATCGTGACGCTCACCTTCGACCGCTCCATCTTGGCGCCGCGCACGAAGCCGAGGAACTTCGTCCTCTGGGAGACGCCCGACAAGTACCCGGCTCAGCCGATCCGCAAGGTTCAGCCCTGCCCGCTTCCCCCCGGTGAGGACAGCTGCATCGTCGAGCTGACGAAGTTCGGCAAGGGCGGAATCCAAGCCGTCCTCCAGGTGTTCGGCTCCGGTGAAGACCCCCGCTACGCGGGCTAACTAGTCCAATCCGGACAAGCCCTGGGGTCAAGTCTTGCATTCCAGCAAGGGACATGTCCGTTGCGCGATCGCAAGACCTGGCCCCTGGGCGTGGCCCTTCGAGCCGGTAGGCGCTCAGCTCACGCTTCGAGCTCCTGGCCGACGGGCCGGTCCAGGAGGGCGCGCACGCGGGTGGCCGAGACGACGTTGCCCTTCTGCGTGTAGAGCTCGAGCGCCTGCTCGAGGACCAACCGTCCCTCTGCCTGCCCGCTGGCGCTGAGAACGTCGGCGAAGTCGACGAGCGCATCGGCCTTCATCACGGGAGCGTCGGTGGGCGCGAGCAGGACGAGACTCTCCCGAACGAGGCTCTCCGCCTCCTCGAACCGTCCTTCCTCGGCGAGAGCTTTCCCCCGCACGCGCCGCCAGAGCGCCTGCGCCTCGACGTCGTCCTCGTCCGCCAGCTCGGCGGCCTCGGCGGCGAAGGCGACCGCTTCCGCGCGGCGTCCCTGAACCTGAACGGCCTCAGCGAGCTGAGCCGTGACGAGCGGCAGGAAATAGCGCTCGCCCATCGCTTCGAGCGCCTCCCGGTCACGGGCCAGCTCGCTCTCCGCTCGGGCGGGGTCCCCGGCAAGGTGCTCGACCCGGGCTGAAGCAAGTGAGGTCCAGGCGGCGAGAACGGCACCACCCAGGTCACGCAGGAGATGGCGGGCGCGGCCGTACAGATCCCGTGCCTCTCCGAAGTCCCCCCGCATCGCGTGGAGATATGCAAGGGAGCAGAGGACCAGAGCCTCCGCCTGGCGATCGGGAAGCTCGCGGGCCACGATCTCCTCGCAGCGGGTGATCGCCTCGGGCACCGGCGTCGGGCCGTCGCAGAGGCCGCCGGTGTACGCAGCCGTCAGCCGCGCCTCGAGGCGAGCGTCGCCGGCGAGCCTCGCATGCTGGAGAGCTTGCTCCACCGCGGCGACCTGGTCTCCCCACCGGCAGATGGAGCCGTGCACGAAGCCCAGCAGACGCCACGCCTTGGCGAGGACATCGTGGTCGCCCTCGGCCTCCGCGGCCGGTAGCAGGCGCTCGACTTCGATCACGACCTCGCTTCGCCAGCTCGCCAGGTCGTCGATCACGTGGTGGAGCACGAGGAACCGGGTGAGCACCGCGTCTCGATGCAACCCCGGCGGCCCCTGGCGACCGGCAATCTCGACCGCTTCGTCGAGGTACAGCTTCGCCCACGCGAACTCGCCGCTCTCCATGAAGGCCTCGCCGAGCAGGGGAAGCAGCGGTGTCCGGCTCGCGTCCTCGGGGGGAAGGAGGACAACGGCACGGCGCAGGAGATTGGCAGCCGCCGGCATATCCCCTCGGGCGAACGCGCGTCTCCCGGCGGAGCCCAGGCGTTCCGCTGCGCGCCTGCCGAGCTCGCGGCCGTGCTCGTCGAGCGGGCCGAGCTCCGTGAGGTAGCCGTGGGCCCGCTCGAGGTGGTACGCGAGAATCTCTTCGAACTCTGATTCACGGTCGCGGTCGCGGTTCACACGCTCCGCCCACGCGACGAAGCGTTCGTGCAGGCCCACCCGGACCCGCTTGAGAATGCCCCCGTAGGCCGCGTCTCGGATGAGCAGGTGGTCGAACCGGAACGTCGGCGTTTCGCCCGTGGAGGACGCGCCGGCCCGGACGAATCGCTTTCGCTCGAGGGAGGCAACGAGCTCGGGCACGCGCGGCCGAAGCGGGTCGGCGACGACCTCCTGCAGCGCATCCTGCGCGAAGTGGTAGCCGACCGCCGAGGCGGCCTCGATCACCGCCCGCTCCTCGTCGGTCAGGAGGTCGAGGCGGGCGGCGAGCAGGGCCTGGATGGTTGGAGGGAGCGCAAGCTTGCCGAGGTCGCCCACGGCTACCCAGGAATCGCCTTCCTCGCGCACGAGACCGTCGTCGACCAGCATGGAGAGGAGCTGCTTGGCAAAGAGCGGGTTTCCCTCGGCAGCCTCGACGATCCGCCCCCGCACGCTCTCGGAGAGCGAGCTCAGCAGGCCCTCGACGACACGGGCACTCTCCTCGTCCGAGAGCGGCTGAAGCTCGATGCGGACTGAGCCGGCCCCTGCCCCCCAGTACGGTCGTTCCTCGTCGAGCTCCGGCCGAGCCGCGCACAGGATGACGACGGGAGCTTGCAGCGACTCGGCCACGCGCTCGATCAGGTCGAGGAACGTCGTCTCCGCCCAGTGAACGTCTTCGACGACCACGATCAGCGGCATGTCGTTCGCGAGCGCCTCGAGGAGCTTGCGCGTCCCCCAGAAGAGCTCCTCGACGGGAAATTGCCGCTCCGAGAGACCGACGACGGAAGCGATGCGCTCGGCAGCGTCACCCTCGCCCGGAAGGCAAGCCGCGATGCGCGACCGGGCGACGTCCGGCGAGTCGTCCTCCTCGATCCCGGCGAGCTGTCGAACAACCTCGATCAGTGGCCAGAAGGTGATGCCGCGGCCGTACGGCAGGCAGCGGCCGTGCGCACTGCGCGCCCGTCCCTCGGCGGCCTGCACGAACGCCTCGGTCAGGCTGGACTTGCCGAGCCCGGCCTGCGCGACGACCGTGACGAGACGGCAGGCGTTCTCCGAGATCGCACGCTCGAGCTCGCTCTCGAGCAGGGCGAGCTCGCGCTCCCGCCCGACGAGAGCCCGTCGCCTGCCCGCCGGGGCTCCGTCGCGCCCCTTCAGTGCGAGGAAAAGGTAAGCGGGCACCTCCTCTGCAACTCCCTTGAGGGGCAGGCTTCCGGCGGCCTCGACTTCGACGGCGTCTCGCACGAGTCGATAGGTCGATTCCCCGAGAAGAACTGCCAGCGCCGGAGCGGCCTGCTCGAGGCGGGCTGCGACATTCACGACGTCGCCGGTCGCAAGCCGCTGACCGGTGTTCGCGTCGCCGGAAACGACCTCGCCCGTATTGACGCCGATGCGGTGGGCGAGGCGCACCCCCCAGCGGCGGTCGAGCTCCTCGTTCAGCGTCGTGAGGGCGGTCTGCATCTCGGCGGCCGCTCGCACTGCGCGGAGCGCGTCGTCCTCGCGGACGGCCGGCAGGCCGAAGACGGCCATGATCGCGTCTCCGATGTACTTCTCGACCGTTCCACCGTGGCCCTCGAGCGCGGTCCGCATCTCCTCGAAGTAGCGCGCCAGGACCTCGCGAACGACCTCGGAGTCGACTGCCTCCCCGAGCTTCGTCGACTCCGCCAGGTCGGAGAAGACGACCGTGACGAGCTTTCGGGTCTCCCGCGCCGGCCTCGACTCCGCGAGCGGCGTGCCGCAGAACCCACAGAGCCTGAAGCGATCGGGGTTCTCCTCGCCGCAACTCGGGCAGATCGCCATCGACCGAGTGTACGAGACGCTGCCCGAGCCTCCTATCCCGGGCGCGCCGGCGGACGGCTTCGCCGGCGCGTCGGCCGAGGGCTCAGGCGGTGGTCTCGGCGGGCGTCTTCGTGGTCTTGACGACGAGCACAGGCCGCGTCGCGTGCCGGAGGACTCCGTGCGAGACGCTGCCCAGGAGGGCGGTCGCGACTGCGTTTCGCCCGCGGGAGCCGAGCACGATCAGATCGGCGTCCTTCGTGTCCGCAAGGGCGACGATCGTGGGGACGGTCTCACCGGCGATCCGCTCCAGCGCGAAGGAGACGCCGGCGGCCTCGGCCGCCTCCGCCGCCGCCTTCAGGGCGGTCTCCGACTTGTCGACCTCCTCCGTGTGAGCGACGGCGACACTCCCGGCGCGGCCGCCGGCGAACATGTCCGGCTCGGTGACGTGGACGAAGGTGACGTCCGCGCCCTGCTCTTTGGCCAACTCGAGGCCGACGTCCACGGCCTCCTGCGCGGAGGGCGAGCCGTCGGTCGCGATCAGAATCTGCTTCATGGTTCCTCCTTTCGCTTCTCCCGCGGACAGTAGACGCCGCTCCGCTCACCAGCCATCGGGGAATTCGCGTCTCCTCACCTGCGGGGTTCTGCGGATAATCCCGGCATGTGCGCCCAAGAGCAGCAATCCGTGTTTCAGGGGCTCGTCGAGGCCGGAATCGCGCTCAGCTCCGAGCTGACGCTCGAGACGGTGCTCCAG
>JBOHAB010000117.1:0-8833 GCA_050697655.1 Gaiellaceae bacterium | reverse complement strand
GCGCTCGCCGACGAGAAGGTCGCCGACTGGCTCGACCGTTATCCGAAGGGCAGCCTGACCGAGGAGGGAACGTTCGACGAAGAGACCAAGGCCTGGACCGTGAAGGTCTGGTCCGACCTTGCGGACGCGGGCCAGGTGGCGGAGGCCAAGGTGGACGACACGTCGGGAGCCGTCACGGAGGCCTGGACCGGCCCGCAGGTCGCCTGGAAGATGGCGCGGGGCTACGACGGCGCCTTCGGCCGGAAGATCAACAACCCGTGGATCTGGGGCGCGCTGAGCGCGGTTTTCTTCTTCGGCCTCGCCAACCTGCGCCGTCCGCTCTCGATCCGCAACCTCGACCTGCTCGTTCTCCTCTCGTTCGGGATCTCGCTCTACTTCTTCAACCAGGGCGAGGTCTTCACCGCGATGCCGCTCGCGTACCCGCCCCTGCTCTACCTGCTGGGCCGCATGGCCTGGATCGGGTGGAAAGGCCGCGGCAGCCCGTCGCGGGCGCTCTGGCCGGTTTGGGTGCTGCTCGCGGCGACCGTCTTCCTGGCCGGCTTCCGCTTCGGCCTGAACCTGCGGGCGTCGAACGTGATCGACGTCGGCCTCGCGGGCGTCATCGGCGCGCAGCGGATCGTCGAGGACGGACAGTCGCCGTACGGGAACATGCCCGACGACGTGGGCGAGGAGTGCGGCGAGCCCGACGCCGACGGCTACGTCCGCGAGCGGATCCAGACGAACGGCCGCTGCGAAGTTGCGAACGGGCGCGGCGACACGTACGGCCCGATCAGCTACCTGGCGTACGTTCCCGGGTTCGTGACGATGGGCTACGACTACGAGTGGGACTACCTGCCGGCCGCGCACTTCACGTCGCTCCTCTGGGATGCGCTGGCGCTGATCGGGATGGGCGTGCTCGGCTTCCGCTTCGGCGGCGTGCGACTCGGAACGACCCTCGCCTTCGCCTGGGCGGCCTACCCCTTCACCCAGTACGTCTCGAGCTCGAACTCGAACGACGCGATCATGCCGGCGCTGCTCACCTGGGGCCTCGTCTTCGTGACGCTGGCCCCGGCGCGCGGGCTCTTCGCCGGGCTCGCGGCGTGGACGAAGTTCGCTTCGCTCCTTCTCCTGCCGCTCTGGGCGTCCTACCCGAAGGCGACCCGGTGGCCGCGCCAGCAGCTTCTCTTCCTGGGCGGCTTCGCCCTGGCCACGGCGCTCGCCTTCTGGATACTCCTGCTCGAGCCCGACCCCCTGCATGCCGCCCGTCTCTTCTGGGACCGGACGTTCGGCTGGCAGCTCTCCCGGCCCTCGCCGTTCTCGATCTGGGACTGGGCGGAGTACCCGGGCTTCCCCGATCTCCACGTCGTGCAGACCGTCCTCAAGGGAGTGCTCGTGGCGGCCGCCGGCGTGCTCGCCTTCGTGCCGAGGACCCGGAACGTCGTCCAGCTCGCTGCTCTCACCGGCGCCCTGCTGATCGGCTTCGAGCTGGTGCTGACCCACTGGTTCTACCTCTACATCCCGTGGTTCTTCCCCTTCGTCGCGTTCGCCGTGCTCGTGCCCGCGGCCGTCCGCGTGGCGGAGCCGGAGCCGCTCCCTGAGGATTCGGGCGATGAGCGTCACGTCGGAGAGCTCGTCCCGATCCGCTGAGAGCTCTGGAGCCGGCCTCGTCCTGCTCACCCTGGCGGTCGGCCTCGGCCTCCTGACGGCATCCTGGGGAGCGCTCCACCTGCCTCCCTTCGACGACTACCAGATCATCGACACGCCGGTCTACCGGGAGTACGGAGAGGCGATGGCGGCCGGCGAGGTGCCGTACCGGGACTTCGAGCTCGAGTACCCGCCTGGCGCGCTTCCGACCTTCTTGCTGCCGACGCTCGGGCCGGCCGAGCACTACGACTCGATCTTCGAGGCGCTCATGTTGGCCTGCGCGGCGGCACTGCTGGTGCTGGCCGTCCAGGGCGCCGTGGCCCTCGGCGGCTCGCCGACCCGCCTGCTCGCCGTCGCGGTCGGGATCGGGCTCTTCCCGCTCGCGCTCGGAACGGTAGTGCTGACGCGCTACGACCTGTGGCCCGCGGCCTTGACGGCGGCCGCCCTCGCCGCCGTCCTCAGCGGGCGCGAACGCCTCGGCTTGGCTGTGCTCGCGCTCGCTGTCACTGCGAAGATCTACCCGCTCGTCCTCCTCCCGCCCTTGCTCGTGTACCTGGCTCGGGGGAAGGGCGGGAGGGAGGCGGCGATCGGCCTCGGCTTCTTCACGGCCACGCTTGCGGTCGTCGTCGCGCCCTTCGCGGTCCTGGCGCCCGAAGGGCTGGTGGACTCGGTCGACCGCCAGCTCGGCCGGCCGCTCCAGATCGAAAGCCTCGGCTCGTCGCTTCTGCTCGCCGCGAACCAGCTCGGGCTCTACGAGCCCACGGTCGTCTCCTCGCACGGATCGCAGAACCTGGTCGGCTCGCTGCCGGACGCGCTTGCGACCGCGCAGACGGTGCTGCAGGCGGCGGCGCTGCTCGTCGTCTGGCTCCTATTTGCCCGCGGCCCGGCGACGCCGGCCCGGCTCGTCGCCGCCTGCGCGGCCTCGGTCGTCGTCTTCGTCGCTTTCGGGAAGGTGCTCTCGCCGCAGTTCTTGATCTGGCTCGTGCCCGTCGTCGCCCTTGTCGCCGGTCGAGCGGGCGTGGCCGCGGGAGCCCTCCTCGGCGCGGCGGCCGTGACCACGCACCTCTGGTTCCCGACGCGCTATTGGGACCTGGTCGACCTCCAGCCGGTCGGCTGGCTCGCGCTCGTCCGCAACGCCATCCTCGTCGCGCTCGCCGTCGTCCTGGGAGTCGTCACGGCATGGGCACGCGCACCGGCTCGCAGCCCGTAGCCCTTCCGTCGGCGTCGCACTCGACGAGGGCTCCCTCGATGCGGACGTCGCCGTCGGCCGGGTGGAACCGCACCGGGATCCCTGTCCGCATCCGTTGGATTGCGAGCTCGGCGCGAACGCCGATCACCGAGTCGTGCGGGCCGGTCATGCCGGCGTCCGTGATCGCGGCGGTGCCGCCGGGGAGGACGCGGGCGTCGCTCGTCTGGACGTGCGTGTGCGTTCCGATCACCGCCGTGACCTTGCCGTCCAGCATCCGGGCGAGCGCGACCTTCTCGCTCGTCGCTTCGGCATGGAAGTCGACGAGCACGACCGGCGTCTGCGCTCTCGCCTCCTCGACGAGCGCGTCGGCGACTTTGAACGGGTGGATCGGCGTCGGGAGGAAGAGCTGGCCCTGGAGGTTCAGCACCGCGACCGGGGTGCCGTCGCGCGCCGCAGCGACGGCGAGGCCGCTGCCCGGAATGCCGACGTCTCCGAAGTTGGCAGGGCGGATGACGCGCGGGTCGGACTCGAGCATCGGCACGAGGTCGCGGTGCCGCCAGACGTGGTTCCCCGTCGTGATCACGTCGGCGCCCGCCTCGAGAAGGCGCGTTGCGAGCTTGGCGGTAAGGCCGATGCCGTCTGCCGCGTTCTCGCCGTTGACGACGCAGAAGTCGGCCTCGAGCTCGTGCTTGAGCTCGTGCAGGCGGTCGGTAACGGCCCGCCGCCCGGCGGGGCCGAAGACGTCACCGATGAAGAGCAGCCTCAGTGCGTGGAGCCGATCTAGGGGCTCGTGAGAGACGTGGCCGGCTGCACCTCGACGTGCACGTGCTGGCCGTTGTCCTGCGTGTAGCGGGCGAGCCCAGCCCGCTCCACCTCGGAAAGATCGATCACCCGGCCGATCTTGGTCGTGCCCGACGAGACGGTCGAGCCGACGGTCAGGGCCGGATCGGGGCGGAGGTTCGAGAGGGAGATGACGACGCCCGGCGAGCCTGAGGGCTGGATGTCGATGCGCACGCCGTAGATCTTCCCGTTGATGACGTTGTCGGTGACGGCGATCACGCTGCCGTCGACCGGGGCGTACACGTCCGTGTCGGTCGGAGCCCCGACGTCGAGACCGCCGGTCTCGGCGCCGACGCCGCCCTCCAGCATGTAGTAGCTCACGCCGGAGCTGTTCGAGCCGAAGAGCTTGCGGAAGATCCGCTCCGCGAGGCCCGCGTTCGCCTGGGTTCCCACCGGCTCGAGCGGCAGCGCCAGCGTTCCGCCCGCGTGGTAGCCGATCGCGGTCACGCGGCTCTGGTTGATCGGGAGCTGGATCTGCAGCGAATCGTGCGTGGCCACGATCTGGGGCTGCGGCGGCCCGGCCGGCAGCAGGCGGGAGGCCGGTGCGGGGCCGGTGATCGTGACGGCCGACTCGTCTCCTCTGCCGAACGCGGTGAGCAGGAGCGCAGCCAGGCACCCGGCGGCGATGACGACGAGGGCCGCCGTGCGGCGCGCTCGACGGGCTTTCGCCCGGGCTTCTTCACGCTGACGCTGCCTCGCGCGCGCGGCGAAGCCAGGGGCTTCCGTCGTAGCCATCCGCGGCACGGTAACGGACCTGAGTGCGGCCCGCGCCTGCGAACCGAACCAGCCAGATTTCCCAGAGTTTGGCGCTGCGTCGGGCTCGACGGGCCCGGGCTCGACGGGCTCGGGCTGGAGGGCGAGCGCGCCCTGCATGGGGAACTCCCAGTCCTCGTCCGCGCCCCAGAGGTCGACGACGTTCCCGCGCGTCGCAGGGGCTTCGTGCTCCTGGTCGTAGAGGTGAATCCCGACCGGCATGGGTTGGCCTCGCGGCGTGCTCGCCGTGCGGCCACCTTGCCAGGGGCCGCGGACGACGGCTGCCAGGGCCCGCGTGCGAAGATTCGGCCAGGTGTCGACCTTCCCGGTTACCAGACTCCGGCGCTTCAGGCGCACCGCGGCGCTCCGCTCGCTCGTTCGCGAGACGCGCCTCGATCTCGACGACTTCGTCTTTCCGCTCTTCGTCTGCCCCGGCGAGGGCGTCGACCGGCCGCTCGAGGGGCTGCCCGGGGTTGCGCAGCGCTCGGTGGACGAGCTCTGCCGCGAGGCGGAGGCCGCACACCGGGCGGGCGTCAACGCCGTACTCCTCTTCGGGATCCCCGAGGAGAAGGACGAGGCGGCGTCCGGGGCCTACGACGACGACGGAGTCGTCCAGCGCGCGCTCCGAGCCCTGCGGGAG
Organism: Gaiellaceae bacterium; assembly: GCA_050697655.1. Classification (GTDB taxonomy): domain Bacteria; phylum Actinomycetota; class Thermoleophilia; order Gaiellales; family Gaiellaceae; genus JAIBJN01. The sequence continues at coordinate 3,788 of JBOHAB010000117.1, read as the reverse complement.
GCGGCGCCCGGGCTCGTGCTCCTGACGGACGTCTGTCTCTGTGAGTACACGTCGCACGGCCACTGCGGCCTCGTCGAGGGGGAGGAGGTGCTGAACGACGTCTCGCTCGAGCTTTTGGCCAAGACGGCCGTGAGTCACGCCGAGGCCGGGGCTGACGCCGTCTGCCCCAGCGACATGCTCGACGGCCGCGTTGGCGCGATCCGGGGCGCGCTGGACGCCGAGGGCTACGAGCAGCTGCCGATCGTCTCCTACTCGGCCAAGTACGCCTCGGCCTTCTACGGTCCCTTCCGCGAAGCTGCCGACTCCGCTCCGGCCTTCGGCGACCGGCGGAGCTACCAGATGGACCCGCCCAACGTCCGCGAGGCGCTGCGGGAGTGCGAGCTCGACCTTGCCGAGGGCGCAGACGCGCTCATGGTCAAGCCGGCGCTTCCCTACCTCGACGTGCTCAGGGCTGTGCGAGAGCGCTTCGACGCGCCGCTCTTCGCGTACAACGTGAGCGGGGAGTACGCGATGGTGAAGGCGGCCGCCGCCCGCGGCTGGCTCGACGAGCGCCAGGCAGCTCTCGAAGGTCTCACCGCCGTCAAGCGCGCGGGCGCGGACGTGATCGTCTCGTACTGGGCCCGGGAGCTGGCGGAGTGGCTCTGAGAACGAGTGGGCTCTTTCAGCGGGCGTCGGCGGTGATCCCGGGAGGGGTCAACTCCCCCGTCCGCGCCTGGGGAGCCGTCGGCGCGGGGGAGCCGTTTTTCACGGCCCGCGGCGAGGGCGCCCACCTCTGGGACACGGAGGGCAATCGGTACGTCGACTGGGTGATGTCGTGGGGGCCGCTCGTCTTCGGACACGCCGATCCCGAGGTGGTCGAGGCCGTGCAGGACGCAGCCGCCGACGGGACCACCTTCGGCGCGCCGACGGAGCGCGAGGTGGCGCTCGCCGAGGAGATCGTCGATGCCGTGCCCTCGGTGGAGAAGGTGCGCCTCGTCTCCTCCGGGACCGAGGCGGCCATGAGCGCGCTCCGGCTCGCCCGCGGTGTCACCGGTCGCGATCGCATCCTCAAGTTCGCGGGCTGCTACCACGGTCACGCCGACGCCCTTCTCGCCGCGGCCGGCTCCGGGATTGCCACGCTCGGGATCCCCTCGTCGCCCGGGGTGCCGGCAGGAGCCGTGTCCGACACGGTCGTCTGCGCCTTCAACGACCTGGAAGACGTGACGCGAGCCGTAGACCGGCACGGCGACGCGCTGGCGGCGATCGTCGTCGAGCCTGTCGCGGGGAACATGGGCGTCGTTCCGCCCGAGCCGGGCTTCCTCGAGTTGCTGCGAGCACTCGCCGATGCCTCGGGCGCTCTGCTCGTCTTCGACGAGGTGATCACGGGCTTCCGTGTCGCCCGCGGCGGGGCACAGGAGCTCTACGGCGTCACCCCCGACCTGACCGTGCTCGGCAAGATCGCCGGCGGGGGGCTCCCGCTCGCGGCCTTCGGCGGGCGCGCCGAGCTGATGGACGAGCTGGCGCCGGTCGGGCCCGTCTATCAGGCAGGCACGCTCTCGGGAAACCCGCTCGCGACCGCCGCCGCGCTCGTCGTCCTCAGGCGGCTGCGTGAGCCGGCCGTCTACGAGCGGCTCGACGCCGCGGGCGCGCGGCTCGAGCTGGGGCTGCGGGAGGCGGCCGGCGGCTCGCCGGTCTACGTCCAGCGCGTCGGGGCGATGGCGACGCTCTTCTTCCAGCCGGGCCCGGTGCGGAGCTTTACGGACGCCGCGACCAGCGACACGGAGCGGTACGGCGCCTGGTTCCGTCACCTGCTCGGCCACGGACACTACGTCGCCCCCTCGCAGTTCGAAGCGATGTTCCTCTCGACCGCGCACGGGGAAGCCGAGATCGACGCGCTGGTGGAGGCCGCGGGTGAGCTCTTCCGCGGCTGACCTCGGCATCTGGGCGACGATCGCCGACGAGGCGGGCAGCGAGAGCGCCTTGTGGGCGGCCGCGCTCCTGCCGGCCGGTGGGCGCGACGAGACACCGGTCTTCTCGGCGCTCGCCGACGGCCGCTACGCGCTCGGCCTCGAGTCGATCTACGAGGGCTACCTCCTCCACTACGGCCGGCCGCGGCTCTTCGCACCCGCCGATGCCGACACCGCGATCCTGCTCGGCGACTACCTCTATGCGCACGGCCTCGTCCGGGTGGCGGCGCACGGTGAGGTGGCGGTCGTCTCCGACCTCGCCGAGCTCGTCTCCCTTTGCGCGCAGCTCCGGGCCGAGGAGCGAGACGGCGACGGGGCGGCCTGGGCGGGCACGGTGGGGCTGCTCGGCGCCGACGACGGGCGCCTCGAACGCGCTCGAGCTGCGCTCCGCCTCGACCGCGACCCCGGGCCGCTCCTGGCCCTGGCGGAGCTGGAGGCCGGTCCCGAGCCCGTTGCGCGGTCGCTTGCCCTCCACGCCGGGCTCGTCAATTAAGATGAAAGCCATGCTGAGCGCTCTCGTCCTCGCCGCCGAGAAGTCCACGGCCGAGGAAGGCCGCGACATCATCATCTCGATGCTCGTCGTAGGCCTGATCTTCCTGAGCGTGATCGCGCTCGGCCAGTTCAGCCGCTGGCTCGGCCACCGCCGCGGCCGCACTCACTAACGCCCCGCGGGGTTAGACTCGGAGCGGTGGCTGTCGCCGATCTTCGCTCCTGGATCGACCTGCTCAGGCGGGAGGGCGAGCTGGTCGAGATCGAAGCCGAGGTCGACCCGTATCTCGAGATCACGGAGATCACGGACCGCGTCGTCAAGAGCGGCGGGCCTGCGCTTCTCTTCAGGAACGTCAAGGGCTCGGAGCGCCCGCTCCTCATCAACCAGTTCGGGACGGAACGGCGCATGTGCCTGGCCTTCGACGCGGAGAGCCTGGACGCGGTGGCGCGGAAGCTCGAGGACGTGATCGAGATGCAGCCGCCCCAGGGGCTCGTGGAGAAGGTGAAGGGGCTGGGCAAGCTCAAGCGGCTCGCCGACTCGATGCCGAAGTCGGTCTCCAAGGGCGCCTGCCAGGAGCTCGTGCTCGAGCCCGACCTCGACGCCCTCCCGATCCAGCACTGTTGGCCCGGAGACCCGGCGCCCTTCATCACGCTCCCCGCGGTGATCACGAGGGACCCTCGCACCGGCGTCCGCAACGTCGGCATGTACCGGATGCAGAAGATCGACTCGCGCTCGACCTACATGCACTGGCAGATTCACAAGGACGGGCGCGCCGACTGGCTCGCCGCCGAAGGCTCGATCCCGGTCGCCGTCGCGCTCGGCCTCGACCCGGTGACCGCCTACTCGGCGAGCGCCCCGCTCCCCAAGCACATCGACGAGCTCATGCTCGCCGGATTCCTCCGCGGTCAGGCGGTCGAGACCGTCAAGTGCAAGACGATCGACCTGGAGGTGCCTGCCAACGCCGAGATCGTCCTCGAGGGCACGATCGAGGCCGGCGACGTCGGAATCGAGGGGCCGTTCGGCGACCACACCGGCTACTACTCGCCGCCCGAGCCGTTCCCGGTCTTCCGGCTGACCGCGATGACGATGCGTCGCGACGCCGTCTACCCGTCCATCGTGGTCGGGGTTCCTCCGGCGGAGGACGCCTGGCTCGGGAAGGCGACCGAGCGCATCTTCCTGCCGGCCATCCGGATGACCGTCCCCGAGATCGTCGACTACGACCTGCCCGTCGCCGGCGCCTTTCACAACTGTGTGATCGTGTCGATCCGCAAGGCCTTCCCCGGCCATGCGAAGAAGGTGATGCACGCGATCTGGGGGCTCGGAATGCTCAGCCTCTCGAAGTCGGTGGTCGT
>JBOHAB010000116.1:0-8844 GCA_050697655.1 Gaiellaceae bacterium | reverse complement strand
ATTCGCACCCTGGGGGCAAGACCCGTCACGTCGACGATGTCGCCGTCGGCCCGGACGCGGATGTTGTCGGAAGCGTTCGAGCCGTTGACGGTGATGTTGTCCGGCTGCCCGTCGCCAAGGCCGCCGCCGAGGACGCCTTCGAGGTCGATGTTGGCGAGCGTCACGTCGGTGCCCGCCAGGTTGTTGACGACGGCGTTGTCGGCTCCGCCGAGCGCGTTCAGGTCGACTTGCTCGACGTCGTCGGTGTCCATGGTGATGTTGCCGAGGTCGCGGAAGAAGCGAAAGCGGGGGCCGTTGGCCGAGAAGTCGAAGTTCTCGTTGCCGCCCGATCCGTTGAACAGGAGCGTGTCGGTGCCGCCCTGGCCCTCGACCGTGTCGCTGCCGTCGCCCGGATCCCAGACGAAGGTGTCACGGCCGGTGCCGAGGATGCCGACGTCGTTGCCGGCGTTACCGTCGACGGCGTCGTTCTGGGCGCCACCGAAGAGCTGGTCGATGCCGTCGCCGCCGTTCAGCTCGTCTTCGCCCGAGCCACCGTACAGCCGGAGCGAGAGCAGCGCCGCAAGGCCGCTCGTTCCGGAGATGGTGTCGTCGCCCGCGAGACCCTTGACGGCGAGTGTCGCCACGCCGGCCAGGTCCACGAAGGCGGGGATGTTGGAGGCGGTCACCCGTGCATTGCCGGCCACGGGCGAAGGGGCGATGTCGATCAGGTCGTTCGCGCTGGAGCCGAACACCTTCACGAGGTCGCCGCCGCCCAGTCCGTCGATCGCGAGCCGATCGCTGCCCTGCTCGGCCCGCTTGACCAGCACGTCCGCCGCGAGGCCGTCGACCTCGACCAGCCCTGCGTCCGAGCTGACGTCGACGAGGTCGGCGCCCGCGGTGCCCTTGACGGTGATGTTGTCCGGTGCACCGTCGCCAAGGCCGCCGCCGAGGACGCCCTCGAGGTCGATGTTGGCCAGGGTGACGTCCGTGCCGGCGAGGTCGTTGACGACCGCGTTGTCCGCCCCGCCGAGTGCGTCCAGCTTGACCTTCTCCACGTCGTCGGTGTCCATGGTTATGTTGCCGAGGTCGCGGAAGAAGCGGAACCGGGGGCCGTTGGCCGAGAAGTCGAAGTTCTCGTTGCCGCCCGATCCGTTGAAGACGAGCGTGTCGGTGCCGCCCTCGCCCTCGATCGTGTCGCTGCCGTCGCCCGGATCCCAGACGAACGTGTCCCGACCGGTTCCGAGGATGCCGGTGTCGTTACCGGCGTTGCCGTCGACGAAGTCGTTCTGCGCTCCACCGCGGAGGATCTCGACTCCGGAGCCGCCGAGGAGCGTGTCGTCGTCGCCTTGCCCGTCGATCGTCGTCGTCTCCGTGTCCGTGAAGACGCCGTTCACCTGGTCGATCCTGACCAGGTCGTCGCCGCTGCCGGCGTTGACGACGATCCTGTCGAAGGTGGCGCGGTCGAAGCTGAAGTCGGCCGAGCCGTTGTCTCCAACGTCGACCTGAAGAGTCGTCGGGACGCCTGCCTGTAGGCGAAGAGCGAGCTGGTCGCTCGCCCCGTTTCCCGTGATGGTCAGCGTTCCGTTCACCACCTGCGCCGAGTAGGCGGCTTGAGCGCGATCGGCCGCGATTGCCAGCCCGGCGAGGAGGATTGCCCCGACGACCGCGAGCCGCGCTAGTCCGCGGCCCCTTGCGCCGGAGGGAATGACGAGTGCAGACATTTCTATCCCTTCGTCGATCGGTTGCGAGCTTTCGCTCGGTGAAGGGATCGATCGTCTCCCCAACGGCACGAGGATCTCTTCGGGGAAACCCCTGGACCTGAAAAGGCCACGCTCCTAGTCGTGCCCGTCAAAGCCAGGAGGCAAGCGGGCTAGGGCCGTGGGCTGCTCTCGATCTCGAGCCGATCGAGGATTTTCCACGCCTGCGAGCGGATCGCCGGCGAAGTCTCGCTTCCGAACGCGACGTAGGCATAGAAGCGCCGTCCCGAATCGCGGAAGGGGATGAAGCGGTCGAAGAACTCCTTCGGACGATCCAGGCAGTCGACTGCCTCGCTCGGATAGCCGTTGCTCGCGCCGAAGTGCCCTGGTCGCTCCGGATAGTCCGCCAGCGTGCTTGAGCCGGTTGGGCCCCCGAGCCGCTCCTCGATGACGATCAGAGCCTCCGTTGGCCCCATGTCTGCGATCGCGTTCTCGGGCATGTGGGCGCAGTTCTCGCCGCCCGGGCGGGCATCGAATGTGCTCAGAGCGACGAGCTCGCGCGGATCGGAGAGGCCGGGGAGCAGCGGCTCGGCCGAACGCACCCAGCCGGACGGGTACGAGACGGTGACACCGGCTTCGGAGATCTTGTTCGTCGTCCACTCGAGGGCCTCGGTGCTGGTGGGGTCCGCTTCGACGATTGCGGATCCTCCTGCGCAGGCAGATGTCAGGAGGGCCAAAGCGAGCAAGCAGATGTGCCTCACGGTCCGGGTACGCGCCTCGGTGTGGAGGAGGTCCGCCGACGATTGGCGGGAACCTCCTCCACGCACCGCGGTTCGAGGCTTCAGTCGTCGGCTCGCGCCACGAGCATCACGATCGACGCGAGCACGATCCAGGCCATCCAGGCGAACATGCCGAGAGCTCCTCCGGCGCGCTGCAGGTGCACGTGCACGCGCTCCGCAAGGCTCTGGGCGCCGACCGGATCGTCACCCGAGCGCCCGGCTACTACGTGCACGTCGAGCCGGACGAGCTCGACGTCGAGCGGTTCGAGCGCCTCGCGGCCTCCGGGGAACCGGATGCGCTCCGGGAAGCTCTCGCGCTCTGGCGAGGCCCGGCCCTCGCGGACGTCGCCTACGAGCCCTTCGCCCAGGCCGAGGCTGCACGGCTCGAGGAGAGCCGGCTGGCCGCTCTCGAGGCCCGAATCGACGCGGACCTCGAGCGAGGGCTTCACGCGACCCTCGCGGGCGAGCTCGACGCGCTCCTCGCGGGCAACCCTCACCGCGAGCGTCTCCAGGCGCAGCGCATGCTCGCCCTCTACCGGTCGGGGCGCCAGGCAGACGCGCTCGCCGCCTACCGTGATGCCCGTGCTGCCCTGGACGAGCTGGGCCTGGAGCCTTCCCCGGAGCTGCGAGCGCTCGAGCGCCGGATCCTGGAGCAGGACCCTGAACTCGTCCCGGGGCAGTCGATCTCCAGGGATCCGGCTCTCGCCGCGGGGCCCGAGCTGATCGGCCGCGACCTCGAGCTCGCCGCGCTCACCGGTCTTCTCCAGCGGCCGGAGATCAGGTTGCTCACGCTCACGGGCACCGGAGGCACGGGGAAGACGAGCCTCGCGCTGGCGGCGGCGGCGCAGGCGGGAGGCACAGCGTTCGTCGACCTCGCGCCGCTGGCCGACCCGGCTCTGGTGCTGCCGAGCATCGGGACGGCGCTGGGGATCGACGAGGAACAGGGGGAAGCACCGCTCGAGACGCTCGGAAACGCGCTCGCCGGCCGGTCCGAGACGCTCGTCGTCGTCGACAACCTCGAGCACCTTCCGCACTCGTTCGCCGCCCTCGCAGAGCTGCTCGAGGCAGCGCCGGCGCTTCGGATCCTCGCCACGAGCCGCGTGCCTCTCCGCCTCACGCTGGAGCGCGAGTACCGGGTTCCCCCGCTGGCGGTTCCCGAGGTGGGGGAGACCGACGCCGATGCGATTACGACCAGCCCCGCCGTGCGCCTCTACGTCGACCGCGCCCGCGAGGCCGAGCCCGACTTCCCGGTGACCGACGCGAACATCGGCGCGATCGCCCGAATCACCAGGGCCCTCGACGGGCTTCCGCTGGCGATCGAGCTGGCGGCGGCGCGTGTCCGCGTCCTCGGGGTCGAGGGCACCGCCAAGCGGCTCGGGGAGGCGCTGTCGCTGCTGACCCGGACCGCTCCCGACCTCCCGGAGCGCCAGCGCTCGCTTCGCGCCACCGTCGAGTGGAGTGTGAACCTGCTGGATCAACCGGCCAGGCAGGTGCTGATTACGCTCGCCGCCTTCTCGGGCGGCGCGACGCTCGAGGCTCTCGAGGCCGTCGCCGAGCCGGGAACGGACGTTGCGGGCGCGCTCGACGCCCTGCTCGACGCGAGCCTGGTCACGTCTACGCCCGGCTACGGCAGCGACCCGCGCTTCGGCCTGCTCGAGACGATTGCCGCGTACGCGGCGCAAGAGCTCGACCGCGACGATCCCGGTCTCGTGGCACGTCGCCGGCAGCTGGCCTGGTGCGTCGAGCTCGCCGAGGGCGACGAGCCGCGCTTCTGGTTGAAGAGCACCCCGTGGCTCGACCGCGTCGAGCCCGAGCTTGCGAACGTCCGCGCTGCGCTCGACTTTGCCCGCGAGATCGACGACGTCGAGAGCGAGGTTCGGCTCGCGAGCTCGATGCGCCACTTCTGGCGAGTGCGCGGGCACGGGATCGAAGGCAGGCGCAGGACCGAGGAGGCGCTCGAGCGATCCGACAGGGTCGAGCCGCCCCTGCGAGCTCGGATGCAGGACGAGACCGCGGTGATGCGGACCGCGGCCGGCGACTACGAAGGTGCGCGTTCATTGTGGCTGGCGGCGCTCGAGATCTATGAGAGCCTCGGCGATGACCTCTGGGTCGGGAAGATGTTGGTCCAGCTCGGCTCCCTCGCCAACGCGGCGGGGGACCCTCAGGCGGGGATCGAGTACAGCACGGCCGCGGTCGAGCTGCTCGGCGACGAGGAGTTCCTCCGCCTGATCGCGCTCGGCAACCTTGCCGAGTCGTACGAGCAGGTGGGCGACCTCGAACGCGCGCGGGCGAACGCCCTGCACGTTCTCGAGGCCCAGCGAGCGATTGCCGACCGCGACGGCGTCGCGTACATGAGCCTCACCCTCGCCACGATCGCGCTTGCGCAGGACGACTTTGGGGAGTCGTACCGACGGCTAGTCGAGTGCCTGACCGTATCGGCGGAGGTGGGATTCGTCGAGGTCACCGGCTACGGGCTGGGCGTCGCAGCCGCACTCGCGCTCGCGCTCGACGATCACGACGACGCGGCAGTTCTGATCGGCGCCTGCCACGAGAGCTTCGAGCGGACCGGCTCGTTGCCCATCGCGAACGAGGCGTCGCGGCAGGCGGGTGTGGTCGCCTCCCTGCGCGAGCGACTCGAGGATGCGGACGCGGCGATCGACCGAGGCAAGGCCATGGGTACCGAGGCGGCAACCGCGGTCGCCTTCGCTCTCGGCCCACGTCTCGAGGCGGCCGCGGGCGGCGGAGCCGAGTAGGCCCGCCGCCCGACCAGTGGTTACGGCCTGCCGGCGGGCTCGCGCGGGCGCTCGGCCGTGGGCTCTATGACCGGGAACGGCGCGCTCGCATCGTGCGGCGACTCGATCGTGAGGTTCGGGAGCAGGCGATCGAGCCAGCGCGGCATGTACCAGGACTTCTCACCCAGGAGGGTCAGGAACGCGGGGATCAGCGTCATGCGGACGAGCAACGCGTCGGTCAGGATCGCGACGGCCAGCAGGAGACCGAACTCCTTGGAGATGCGATCGGCGGTGAGGATGAACGCCGCGAAGACGGTTCCCATGATCACCGCGGCGGCGACGATCACGCGGCCGATGGCGGCTATCCCATGCTCTACCGCTTCCCGCGTGTTCAGGCCGTGGACGTGCTCTTCACGGATCCGGCTCATCAGGAAGACCATGTAGTCCATCGAGAGTCCGAAGAGGATCGCGAAGGCGATCGGGGGCACGAAGGTCTCGATCGGCCCCGTCCGGTCGAGACCGGTGAGGCCGAGCAGGTAGCCCTCCTGTACCACCAGGGTGAGGACGCCGAAGCCCACGAACGCCGACAGGATTGTCGTGATCGCCGCCGTCAGCGAGATCACGATCGACCTGAACGCCATTGCGAGCACGATGAAGGTGACGCCGATGATGTAGAGCAGGAAGAGCGGCAGCCGCTCGATGATGCGCTCGCCGATGTCCTTGAAGGCCGCGGTCAAGCCTGAGACGTAGGCGACCGCGTCTCCGCCCTGGGTCGCTGCCGGGACGACGGTCTCGCGCAAGCGGTCGACGAGCTGGTCGGTCTCCTCGTCCTGCGGAGCCGAGTCCGGCGTGACGAAGACGATCGCGACCGTCTCCTCGTCGTTGAACTGCGGCTCGCGGGCCGAGGCGACGCCCGCGAGGCCCTGGAGGCCTTCGTAGATCCTCTGCGGCGCTTCGGGGTCGTCGTTCACGTCGACGACGATCGGAATGGGGCCGTTGAAGCCGGCCCCGAAGCCTTCGGCCAGCAGGTCGTAGGCGCGCCGCGCCGTTTGCCCCTCGGGCTGCGTCCCCTGGTCGGAAGCGCCCAGGCGGACGAGCAGGGAGGTCGCCGCCAGAGCCAGGAGCACGAGCAGCACCACCACGAACACCACGCGCGCGTGCCTGGTCACGAACCGCCCCCAGCGGGCGATCGGCGACCGCTCGCGGCCCGCCTCGGAGTCGTCGATCGGGCGCAGGAACGGCACCTTCAGCCGGTCGATCTTGTGCCCGAGCTTCGCCAGCACTGCGATGAGCAGCGAGTTCGCGATCAGCACCGTCGTGAGGACGCCGAGCGCGGAGCCGATTCCCAGCTTGGTGACGAAGTCGAGGCCGAAGAACGCGAGGCCGGTCACCGAGATCGCGACCGTCACGCCCGCGAAGAGCACGGCCCGGCCCGCGGAGGCGCCGGCTTCGGCGGCGGCGTCCACCGGCGTGAGACCTTCGTGGAGCAGCTGTCTGAAGCGGGTGACGATGAAGAGCGAGTAGTCGATGCCGACGCCGAGCCCGATCATCGAGACGAGCAGCGGCGTGATCGTGTTGATGTCGGTGAGCCCGGCGAGGATGAAGAGCAGGAGGAAGGCGGTGGCGAGCGCCGACAACGCGAGCGCGATCGGCATCATCGTCGCCACGAACGTGCGGAAGACGACCAGCAGCACGATCAGCGCCGCGAGCAAGCCGAGCAGCTCCTGCGTCCCCTGCTCGATCGGCGGGAACTCGGCGTCGCCGTTGAACTCGACGGTCACGCCGGCCGGCTCGGCGGTCTCGCGGACGGCGTCCTGAACGGCGACGACCCTCTCCCGATCCTCTTCGTAGATGACCCGGTCGAACTGCGCCTCCGCGTAGGCGATGCGGCCGTCGTCGGAAACGGTCTCCTCGCTGAACGGGTCGCCGACGCTCGTGAGCCCGGCCTCGCCCTCCGGGTCGGTCCCGGTGGGCGCGAACTCGTCAGTCTGTAGCTGGGCGATCGCGTCTTCGATCGCGGCCCGCCGTTCCGGGGTGTCGAGGGTCTCGCCCTCCGGCGCGGCGAAGACGAGGTTGAGGACGCCGCCCTGCTCGGCCGCGAACTCAGATTCGATCAGGTCGGTCGCCTTCTGCGTGTCCGACCCCGGGATCTCGAACTCGTCCTTGAGGCTGCCGCCGACCGCCCCGACCAGGACGATGAGGAGGGCGACGATGCCGACCCAGGCGATGACGACCCTCCATGGATGAGTGGCGCATGCCCGCGCCCAACGCGCCAGCGCACCGGTCGAAAGTCGTTCGTGGGCAGCGCGTCGTTCGAAGTTCGATTCCTCCGTCATCGCCTGCTTTCCTCCCTGATCTTTCTGCGGTTTGTCACTTAGACCGACAAACGGCCCTTATCTCATCGGTCGCTGGGCGCATCTGGAACTGAGCCGAAGTTGCGAGGCTAGCAGCCCCGTCAAGCGGCCAGGATCGATCCTGGTCTTGCAACCGGGACGATCCCCGCCTTCAATTCCGTCTGCGGCGCGCCGGCCGGGAAGACTCGCGGCGGCCGCACGGGAAGGGAATGCGGCACAGCAGGCTGTCTGGACCGGCGGCGGATCGGTTTTCGTCGCGGTGCAGCGCCGCCGTGAGCCCGCGGACCTGCGACAGAGGAGAGTTCATGGCAAGAACACGAAAGCGAGTCGGACGGGCCCGCTGGGGGCTCGTGGCGGCGTTCACGGCGATCGTCGCCGCGAGCGGCGTCTTCGCGCTGCCCGTCGGGGCGAATCCGCCCGACCCGACGAGGCCCGACATCGAGCTCACGGTACGGGCGTCGATCGACCGTCCGTACTCCTGGGCGATCGAGAAGAAGGCCGACAAGGAGTCCGTCAAACTCCAGCCCGGCGAGACGGCGACGGTCAACTACTCGGTGACCGTGACGCCGACCGAGGGCGCCACCGGCTGGTCTGCCTTCGGCGAGATCTTCGTCTACAACAAGGAGCTCGAGCCCCTGACGGTCAACTCCGTCACGAACGACATCTCGGGCGTCGGGCCGGCGACGGTCGCCTGTCAGGGAGATCCCCTGCCGCGCCAGCTCAACTCCGGCGCGCAGATCAGGTGCCGGTTCACCGCGGACCTGCCCGACAACTCCGACCGGGTGAGCACGGCGACGGCGTCGGTGGGGTCGAGCGAGTTCACGGTCTCCGCGCCGATCGAGTTCGCCACGGCGCTCGACAACCGGATCGACACCTGCGTGGCGGTCTACGACTCGATGCTCGGCCTGCTCGACGAGCAGACCTGCGTGAACAAGGCGGACAAGACCGTGGAGTACTCGGTCGAGGTCGGCCCGTACGAGAAGTGCGGCGACCACCGGGTCGAGAACACCGCCTGGGCGATCACGAACCACACCGACACCCGGGTCGAGGACAGCTTCTCGGTCAAAGTCGACGTGCCGTGCCCGCCACGCGAGTGCAAGGACAAGGACAAGTACGGCTGGTGGCACGATCGCGACCACAAGTGCGACCGCGACGACGATCTCTGCGACAAGAACGACAAGGACCGGCACGGCTGGTTCGGCTGGTTCGACAACAACAAGTGCGACCGCGACCACGACCGTGACGACCGGGATCGCTGCAAGAAGGATCACCGGAAGGACGGCCATTGGGGTTGGGATCGCGA
>JBOHAB010000115.1:0-8919 GCA_050697655.1 Gaiellaceae bacterium | reverse complement strand
GCCCTGGGGTCTGACCCCTGGGCATGGCCGCCGCGGACAGGATGTGTGTCACGGAAGTGTGACTTCCCTGGCCGCTTTCAGCCCTGAATCTGTCTCCAGCGGCCACGTTACGGGGTCTGACCCCGGGACTTGGCGCTGCGGGCCGCGGGTACAATCGGCGCCCGTGCGCAAGCGCATCCTCGTGACCGGCGGCGCGGGGTTCATCTCCTCGAACTTCATCCGCCATCTGCTGACGGCGACGCCGCACGACGTCGTCTCGCTCGACGCGCTCACGTACGCGGGGAACGTCGACAACCTCTCCGACGTGATGGGGCACGAGCGACTCTCGTTCGTGCACGGCGACATCCGCGACCGCGCGCTCGTGGGCGAGATCGTCGGCGACGTGGACGTGATCGTGAACGCGGCCGCCGAGTCGCATGTCGAGAAGTCGATCCTGGAGGGCGCGCGCGAGTTCGTGACCACGAACGTCGAGGGGACTCAGATCCTGCTCGACGCCGTTCGCGGGGCGCCGGTCGAGCGCTTCATCCACATCTCCTCGAGCGAGGTCTACGGGACCGCCGAGCGCGAGCTCATGGACGAGGCGCACCCGCTCAATCCGCGCAGCCCCTACGCGGCGACGAAGGCCGGCGCCGACCGGCTCGCGTATGCCTACCACGTCACCTACGGGCTCCCGATCGTGATCCTCCGCCCGTTCAACAACTACGGCCCGTACCAGCATCCCGAGAAGGTAGTGCCGCGCTTCATCACGCAGGCGCTGAGCGACCGGCCGCTCACCGTCCACGGCGACGGGCACGCGTCCCGCGACTGGCTCTACGTCGCGGACCACGCCGAGGCGATCGACGCCGTGCTGGCCGCGGATCTCGGCGACGTGGCCGGGGAGGTGCTGAACCTTGCCACCGGCTTCGATATCTCCGTGGAGCGGATCGCCGACCTCGTCCTCGAGCAGCTCGGGAAGCCTGCGACCCTGAAGACGCACGTCCCCGAGCGCCCCGGCCAGGTCGACCGCCACATCGGCTCGACGGAGAAGGCCGACCGCGTGCTCGGCTGGCGCGCGCGCACGTCCTTCGAGGCCGGCCTCGAGCGCACCATCGCGTGGTACGAGCAGAATCGTCACTGGTGGGAACAGGCACTGCGAGCGGAACAGGCGGCGACCGGAAGCGCCTCCTAGTCCTCGGCGCCGGGCCGGCCCAGCTGGGGCTGACCCGGGCGGCACGGGAACGCGGGCTCTACGTCGTCGCCTGCGACCGCGATCCCAACGCGGTCGGATTCGAGCACGCCGACCGCCGTGCCGTCGTCTCCGTCGAGGACGAGGCCGCGGTCAGCCGGCTCGCCCGCGCGGAGCAGGTAGACGGGATCATCGCTCCGGGAATCGACTGGCCCGTTGCGATCGCGGCCCGGATCGCTGCGCACGCGGGGCTCCCGCATCCCGTCTCGCCCGAGACCGCGGCGCTCACAGTCTTGAAGCACCGCCAGCGCAAGCGGCTGACCGAGCTCGGCGTCCCACAGCCTCGGTGGCAGGTGGCCACGGTCGCAGAGGACGGGCTGCCGCTGCCGGCCGTCGTGAAGCCCGTCGACCGTCAGGGCCAGAAAGGCCTGGCGGTGGTGGAGACGGCCACCGCGCTCGCCGACGCAATCGCGGCTGCGGTCGAGGTGTCGCGGAGCGGCCTCGCGCTCGTCGAGGAGCTCGTGACGGGCCCGGAGGTGACCGTGAACGCCCTTTCGCTCGGCGGCGTCTTCCACCCGCTGACGGTCACCGACCGGCTGACCGCGGGCGGCGAGGCCTTCGGTGTCGCGCTCGCGCACGTCTGGCCGAGCGCGCACGAGGTGGACGACGCGGTCGAGGCGGCACGGCTCGCGGCTAACGCGCTTGGCGTGACCGACGGCCCCAACTACACGCAGATCGTGCTCGGCCCCGAAGGCCCTCGCGTGATGGAGCTTGCCGCCCGCCTCGGCGGCGGCCACGACGCTGAGCTCTGCCGGGTCGCGCTCGGGATCGACCTCAACGGCCTGGCGCTCGCCGCCGCCCTCGGCGAGCCTGTCGAGATCCCGGCTCCGGAGCCGACGGGCGGCGCTGTCGTCCGCTTCCTCGTTCCGCCCCCGGGCGTTCTCGAGGACGTCGGCGGGGTCGAGCAGGCGCTCGCGGCCGACGGCGTCGTGGACGCCCGCGTGTACCGCTCCCCCGGCTGGGAGTTCGGGCCGTTTCGCCGTGGGAACGACCGCGCCGGATACGTCCTCGCCCGCGGCGAGAGCCGCGACGACGCGCTTGGGCGCGCCGATCGCGCCGCCGGGCTCATCCGCTTCAGGACCGCCGATGCAGAGGCTCTCGTCTAAGCCGAGGCGCAGCACCTTCCTCTCCTTCCAGCCGCCGGCGGTCGGAGAGGAGGAGATCGAGGCCGTCGCCGAGACGCTTAGGAGCGGCTGGCTCACGAGCGGACCGCGCGCGGAGGAGC
Source organism: Gaiellaceae bacterium (assembly GCA_050697655.1). Classification (GTDB taxonomy): domain Bacteria; phylum Actinomycetota; class Thermoleophilia; order Gaiellales; family Gaiellaceae; genus JAIBJN01. The sequence continues at coordinate 6,469 of JBOHAB010000115.1, read as the reverse complement.
TCGAGCGCCGCTTTGCCTCCTACGTCGGCGCGAAGCACGGCGTCGCCCTCGCGTCCGGGACCGCCGCGATGCACCTCTCGCTTCTCGCCGCCGGCGTCGGGCCCGGGGACGAAGTGATCACGACCCCGATCACGTGGCCGGCGACCGGGAACGTGATCGTCCACTGCGGCGCGCGCCCGGTGTTCGTGGACGTGCGGGACGACGATCTGAACGTCGATCCCGAGGCCGTCGCCGCAGCGGTCACCGAGCGGACGAAGGCGATCCTGCCGGTGCACCTCGCCGGGCAACCGGCCGACCTCGATCCGCTCCTCACGCTTGGGATCCCCGTGATCGAGGACGCCGCCCACGCCACCGAGTCCGTCTACCGCGGGCGGAAGATCGGCGCGCTCTCACTCGCCACCTGCTTCTCTCTCTACGCGACGAAGAACGTCGCCGCCGGCGAGGGCGGCATGGTGACGACGGACGACGACGCCGTCGCCGCCGAGCTCCGGAACCTCCGACTCATGCGCCGCGGCGAGGGGTCGCTCTACGACGTCACCGTGGCCGGGTTCAAGGCGAACCTCTCCGACGTCCTCGCCGCGATCGCGCTCTGCCAGCTGGACAAGGTCGAGGCGCACGCCGGGATCAGGCGGCGCCACGTGGCCGCCTACGACGCGGCCGTCGCAGAGCTCCCGGGGGTCCGCCCGCTCGCCCGCGACCCGCGCGACGGGCACGCGCTCCACCTCTACGTCGTCCGCATCGACGCCGAGGGCGCGGGTGCCGACCGCGACGCCTATCAACGCGCGCTCCACGAGGAGAACATCGGCACGAGCATCCACTTCCTTCCCGTCCACCTGCTGACGTACTACCGCGAGCGCTACCCGGATCAGCTGCGCTTGCCGGTCGCCGAGCGCGCCGGCGGCGAGGTGCTTTCGCTGCCGCTCTCCCCGGCGCACTCCGGCGCCGACATCGAGGACGCGATCGACGCGCTCGGCCGCGTCCACGCCCGCTTCACCTCCCGCTAGGCCGGCTGCCATGAGCCGGCCGGCGAAGCTCACCATTCAGATCCTCGTCAGCGGCGGGATCATCGCAGTGCTGCTCTGGCAGATCGACCTGCAGCAGACGGCCGAGATCATCCGCGACAGCGACTGGGCGTACGTGCTCGCCGCCCTCGTGATCGTCGTCGGCTCGACGTGGCTGATGACGTGGCGCTGGAGCGCGCTCCTCGCGGCCCGCGGCGTCCACGAGCCGTTCTCGTGGCTCCTGGGCATGTACTTCGTGAGCTTCGCCGTCGGGCAGGTGCTCCCGACCGCGGTCGGCGGCGACGCCGTTCGGATCATCGAGCACGCGCGCCGCCGCCCCGACGCGAAGGCGATCGCCGCCGCCTCGGTGTTCATGGAGCGCGCGCTGGGCTCAGTGGGGACGCTGATCCTGCTGGCCGCAGGCGTCGGGGTCGCAATTGGACGCTACGACGACGTCGGCTTCCTCGTCGTCCTCGAGCTCGTCTTCGTCGCCGCGATGGTCGTGGTCGGGCTTTTGCTCTTCTCGCGCAGGCTGGGCCTCGCGCTCGAGCGGCGTCTCTTCCCGCTCCTGCGGAGGGTCAAGCTGGAGAAGCCGCTCCAGAGCCTCTACTGGGCGATGCACGACTACCGCAGCGCTGCCGGCGTCATGGTTGCGGTGCTGGGGGTGTCCGTCGTCTCCCAGTTCCTGCGCGTGGTCGCCATCTGGTTCTGCGGCGAGGCGGTCGGCGCCGATGTGTCCCCGCTCGTCTACGTCATCCTCGGGCCGCTCCTCTTCCTCGTGCAGATGATCCCGTTCACGCTCAACGGGCTCGGCGTCCGCGAAGCATTCTTCGTCCTCTTCCTCCGGGGCTTCGACGTGCCCGAGGACGTCGCCTTCGCCGCCGGCTTTCTCTACTTCGCCGTCACGATCGCAAGCTCGCTGCCGGGCGCGTTCATCCTCCTCTGGAAGAGCGTCCGCCCGCCGGCCCCGGTGGGTCGGTGAGCTCCGACCTGCCCGCAGCGGCCGCCTGGCGCCTCGTCGATGCCTGGGAAGGCTTCGAGGTCCTCTTTCCCCACGCCGTGCCCGAGGGCTACCGGCTGGAGGGGCACAGCACCGGAGTCGAGGAGGGAGTGGCATGGGGGATCCGCTACGACGTCGTGGTCGACGAGCGCTGGGCGACGCGCACGGCCACGCTCGCCGGCCGGTCGGCTCTGGGCTCGTTCGAGGTGCGGCTCGAGGGGGACGGGGCCGGCCACTGGCTCGTCGACGGCGTGCCGGCGCCGCAGCTCGACGGCTGCCTCGACGTCGATCTCGAGGCCTCCGCGTGCACGAACTGCCTCCCGGTGCGGCGCCTCGCCCTCGGCGTCGGCGAGCGGGCCGAGGCAGCGGCCGCCTACGTGCGCGCGGCCGACCTCCGGGTCGAACGCCTGGAGCAGAGCTACCAGCGCCTGGATTCCGGCAGGTACGACTACGCGTCCGAACACGGGTTCCGCGCCGTCCTCGTCTACGACGAGCACGGGCTGATCGTCGACTACCCGGGCATCGCCGTCCGGGCCCTCTGACCCGTGGGTGCGTCAGGCGGGAGGCTCGCCGACTCGCGCGCGGACCTGCGCGGCGTAGTGCTGCCAGTGCTCGCCGTATGGCGTCAGCTCCGCGCTCCACGGCTTGAGCCCGCCGGCGAAGTGGACGATGCCGGGAGCAGTAATCTCCTCGACCTGGAGGATCGGCAACACGTTCCACTTCTCGTCGAGCTCGGCGCGGTCGGGACCGACGTAGGCGTTGAGGACGTCCTGGTCGTGCAGCCCGAAGCGCGTGACCAGGGGGAGGTGGGTGGCCGTGAAGTCGTCGGCGCGCATCCGGGCCAAGTCCAGCACGAGCACGCCGGCGTTGAAGTTCTTGAAGTCGAAGGCGTGACGCGCCGACATCGTGCGCCGGAGCTCTGACGCCTTCTCAGCCGACAGCAGGTTGCCGGCCCGGCGCCACTGCTCGGCGACGGACCACACCGAGGTGCGGGCCGCGAGCGGGTAGCCGCCCAGGTCGGTCGCCGCCAGCTCGCACACGTCGCCCTCGGTGACGGTGTCGACGTCGAGGTAGACGATTCGGTCGAGCTCGGTGAGCAGTTCCGGCAGCACCAGCCGGTCCATGGTGGAGACGGTGATGTGGCGGAGCATCCGCGCGATGTCGCCGTACTCACTGCGGTCGAAATTGAGGAACGTGATCGGCACATCCGGCCAGGCGTCGGCGATCCATTGCTGGTAGCTCTCGTCGAGCCCCCGCGAGAGGATCCACAGCCGTAGCGGGCCGGTGGCGTTCTCGATCAGCGACTCGAGCGTGGTGGGCAGGAGCTGCCTGAGGTTCTGGTCGAGCGCCAGCGCCACGTCGGTGACGGTGGCCGGGTCGACGGCGTCGCGCGGGCCGAACGCACGTGCACCCTCGCGGACCGTCCGAATCAGCGCGGGGATGTCGATCGCCGGCACCGACTCATCCGGCGGCGGCGGCGCCGCGTGACGCCGCCGGGCCTCTGCGACCCGCGGTGCGGTCATCTCCCGCCAGTGGGCGTAGACCTGGTCGCGATCGGCGCCGGCGAAGACCTTCTCGAACGTCGCGGCGAGCAGATCGCGGACGCCGTCGCGCATGGCGGTGAAAGCCGGCGCATCTCGCGTCATGCCGAGCAGTCCGTCGAACCGGACGTCGCCGAACCTGCGCGGCTTGAACGTGACGCGTACGCCGAGCGAGGTGGCCGGCAGGTAGGAGTGGAGCCGGCTGGTGACGATCCTGTGGTAGCGCCGCTGGTAGGTCTCGAGCAGCTCGACCGCCAGCTGGGTGCCCTCGACCAGGCCGACCTCGCGGTAGCGCGGAGCGCCGTGGGTGAGCTGTTCGATCGGGCGCTTGGTCTTCGCCCCGACCCGCGCGTCGACGGCGGCAACCGCGCCCGGCTGGTCGCGCTCGACATCGTCGATCACCGGGAAGACCGCGTCGACGGTGGTGGAGAGGCAGCCGGTGAAGAACGCGTCGACGCCGGCGCTGAGCAGGAGGTCGACCGTCGCCCAGTCGCGGCAGCCGATCGGGCCGTGCGCCCTGAGGTAGTCGATCGCCTCGGGCGTCAGCGCCTTGATCCTGTTGACATGAAAGGACACGAACACCGGGTTGACGTTCGGGTGATAGGGCAGCCCGTAGCGCAGCCTGAACATCGAGTGCATGTGCCAGCCGAAGGCCACCATCCAGGTGTTCTCCGGGATGTCGTCGCCCTCGCTGAAGTCGCGGCTGACCGGCATCAGCCGCACGTTCGCCTCGCCGCCGTCGATGCGCAGCTCGGGGCGGACCCGGCCCTGGAGCGACGTGACCAGCTTGCCCAGGCCGTCACCGCCGGTAAAGCGCGCCCGCTGGAAGCGGGCGAGGTTGCCGAGCAGGGCCAGAGTCTGTACGTAGTCGCCGATGTTGCGCGACGCCCGCTCGAGGTCGGGCTGGTGGTAGTCGAACACGGCGACGTTGACGGCCCCGTCCGGTGCGCCGTCCAGGTCGTCGGAGGGGATCGGGTGCGTCCAGCGGCGGACGTTGTCGAGCACCTCGCGGGCGCTGTATTCGTGGCCGCCGGCGACGGTGTCGAGGTCGTCCTCGTGCCTCCGGTCGGCCTCCTCGACCAGCGCCCGGGCCAGCTCCGGGTGACCGGTGACGAGGAACCGTCCGGACAGGTCGATCACGTCGCGGGTGCCGAGCTCGGAGGCGCGCTCGCCGATGCGCACGGCGGCCGCTACCGCTTCGGGCGTGCCGGCGGCGAGCCCGCAGTCGACCGCCTCGACGGGGACGACCCGCATGAGCGTGTCCTCGTCGACCTGGGAAAGGCGGGCCCACGCCAGGGCCAGGTGAGACATGTCGAGGAGGAGGAGCCCGAGGCCGAGGTTCCGGGCGCGCGTGGAGGCAAGGCCGACGGCGAGGCCGCGCGCGGTGTCCTGCTGCTCGGTGTGCCGCTTCTTGCTGACGGACAGCAGGGCGCGGGTCGTGGCGACCTGGGCCTCTTCGAGGGTGGCTCCGCGGCTGACCATGCGGGCGAAGGTGGCGAGCGCGCGTGAGCGGGCAGCCTCGTAGGTGACCGCTCGGGCCACACCGCCGTCCCAGTGCAGGTCGGACGGCCGCTCCGGCAGGGCGTCGGGACCGAGCAGGATGCGGCCGATCCTCCAGAACCGCGCCGCGAAGCGAGGGTCGCTCGCTGTTTGCTTCGGAGGGTCGCTCGGGGGTGGTTTCGCGGGGTAGGACGTAGGCTTGCGACGGTGCCTGACGACGTTCGCGAGGCGCCTCCGGGCGCGCCGGAGAGGCTTGGACACGGCGGCCACTCTACCTGCGGACGAGGTGAATCTTTGCCCGCCTCTCCACCCGCAGCTCCGGGTGGTCCGCGACGTATTCCTCGACGGCCGTGCGGCAACCCGACCAGAACCAGTAGTCGTCGATCACGATGCGGCCGCCGGGCACCAGGTGTGGGGCGATCCGGGTGAGGCAGGTCAGCGTCGACTCGTACCAGTCGGCGTCGACGTGGGCCAGCGCCACCGGCTCGTCGACTCTGATGGTGTCCTGAAACAGGCCCTGCACGAGCTCGACGCGATTCTCGTCGACGGGTACGCCATGGCGCGCGAACGACGCGGTCACCTCGCCCAGAAGGTCCTCGCGGTAGCCGTAGTAGACATCGCCCTCTAGCCCCGGTGAGCGGCCGGCGGCGATCTCGGCATATCGCTCCTGGCCGGCGGCGCCGTCCTCCTCGCCGGGGGGCGGGATCACGCCGAACACGTCGTAGACCAGCATCGGCCGCTCCGGCGACTTCGCCGCGGCCATCGCGATCGCAGAGCCACCGAGGGCGGTGCCCGCCTCGATCACCAGGCCCTCGCGCCCGCTGACTTCGGCCTCGAGAACGCACGAGACGAGCGAGGTGAGCTGGGGCTCTGTCAGGTGGGTCAGGCGCTCCTCGCGTACGCCGGCGAGCACGCGGCATACCTCGTCGGGCATCGCGACGTGGGGGAACACCTCGAGCGTGAACTCCCGCATTCCGTCCAGCTCACGGCGCGCCCTTTCGAGGGCCGCAGTGCACCGCTCCAGTCTCTTTCGGAGGCGCGCCCGCTGCTTGCGGACCCCTGCCAGACGTGTCCGCAGCTCGCGGTTCTCCCGCGGCGCATTGACCCACTCCCTGATCACGCGGGCGGCTTCGGAAGGCCAGGAAGAGTCACAAGACGGTGAGCATAATGCGCTGCGTGCTCGCCTCCATCAAGAAGCGCGTGACCGCTCCGCCGCCGAACACGTCCAGAATCCGGCTCCGCGACTTCGCTCGCGAGGCCGCGTTAGAAGGCCAGGACAAGTCGTTTCGGGTCCTCGACGCCGGCGCCGGCCGAGCGCCGTACCGCGACCTGTTCGACCACGTCCGCTACGAGACCTGCGACATCACCGACGAGACCGGCAGCCAAGACTTCGTGTGCGATCTCGCCGACCTGCCCATGCCGGACGG
>JBOHAB010000114.1:0-8951 GCA_050697655.1 Gaiellaceae bacterium | reverse complement strand
CGACCGCAAACCCGCGCGGCACCCAGGTCGAGACGTGCCGGTTGGAGATGATCGGGCTCGTGTCGAAGAACTCCGGCGCAGTCACCGGCCGGAAGGTCGGCGGCTGCCCGATTTCGTGGTCGACGCTCCAGTTGACCACGTTGACGTTTCCGCCGTAGTACGGGCTCACCTCCATCACGACCGGCACCTTCAGGCCGATCGTCTCCGTTTCCTCGACGCGCGCGACGTCGATGTGGATGCGGTCGAGGACGCCGTCGAAGTCGCTGTCGATCGTCGTCTCGACCCAGAGCTCCTGCCGGACCCATGTCAGCGGATCCTCCGAGAACACAGGCTGCGCCTGGCCGTCGACGAACACCGGGCCCGTGACCTGCGCCTCGGCCGGCTTCGCCGCCAGGGCGAACGCGACGAAGACGAGCAGCGCGAGCGCGCCACCCAGCCCTCGGCGTCCGATCGTCGGCCGTGCCGGCTCGGCACGACCCGTTCCTGCCAACGGACTCATTCCTAACCCCCTCGGTGTGGATGCTGCGGCAGCCGGATCCTTCCCGATCTCGCGTTCCTTGACAAGCAAAGGGCCGGCGATGGCCGGCCCCTCTCCCGCTACCGTTTCCCGACCGGCTCAGCGCCGCACGCGAAGCCTGGTCTCCATGCCGGCCGGGCGGTGGCTACCTACCGAGCACCAAACGTTGTAACGGCCCGGCCGCAGGCGGAACGTTCTCGTCCTCCGGTCGCCCGGCTGGGTCACCGGGATCGTGTACGTGGTACCGCCGCCGCGCTTGCGCAGCCGGAGATTGTGCGCGACCGCCCCGTTGTTGACGAACACGATCCGCACGCGCTTGTTCGGCACTGACGCCCGCGAGAGCGCGAGGGTGTACTCATCGGCAACTGCCCGCACCCGCGTCGGGGCCGCGGACGCCGGGCCCGAGGCCACGAGGAGCGCGAGCACAGCGGCGATGACGAGAAGATGAGGGAAGAGTCGTTGCGGCCCCGCGGTCATGTCATCGAATCAATACGACGGTGAAGGAGATTCGGATGCGCGCTTCGGCAAGAGCGACGTCGACAACCCCCCGACACGTCCTGGAACGGCGTGAGCAGGCGACGACGACCACCAAGCTCGTCCTCCTGCAGGAACTGGCGAGGACGCTCGAAGACGTGCTCGCCCGCGTGAACGAGCTGCGCGACCAGGAACGAACCGCCGCGGCGGCCTAGAAGGGCTCGCACAGGCGTTCAGCGCCGGCTCGGATCGAGCGCGGCCGCGCCTTGACGGTCGCGCATCCGATGCGTAGCGTCGCCGGGCCGCATGCGAAGCTCGAAGGGCGAGACACCCGTCAGCCACATCAGCCAGGCCTACCCGGACCGGGTCGAAGTCCGGGGACGAGACCTCTGCGGCGACCTCATGGGCAGGTTGAGCTTCACCGAGTACTTCCATCTCCTGCTCACCGGCCGGGAGCCGTCCGAGGACGAGCGCTTCTTCCTCGACGTGCTCCTCGTCAGCATCGCGGAGCACGGGATGATGCCGACGAACGTCGCGGCGCGCATGACGCTCGCGGCCGACCCCGACTCCCTGCAGGGAGCCGTCGCCGCGGGAATCCTCGGCTCCGGTCCGGTCGTCCTCGGCACGTCCGAGTCGTGTGCGCGACTCCTCGCCGACGCCCAGGAGAAGGTGGCGGCAGGCGAAGAGCCCGAGGCGGTCGCGGCCGGGATCGCGCGCGCTCTCCACGCGTCCGGCGACAAGGTGCCGGGGTTCGGCCATCCGGTGCATCGCCCGGTCGACCCGCGCGCCGAGCGCATCCTCGAGCTCGCGGACGCCCGCGGCGTGACCGGCCCTCACGTCACGCTCGCGCGGTGCCTGCGCGATGCGGTGGCGGAGGCCTGGGGCAAGCCGCTCCCGATGAACGTCGCCCTGCCGATCGCGGCGGTGATGCTCGACCTCGGATTTTCGCCCGATGTCGTCAAGGCGGTTCCCATCCTCGCCCGCACCGCCGGCCTGCTCGCCCATCTCGCCGAGGAGCGGGAGCAGCCCCTCGGCTTCCTCCTCGCGGCAGCGGCGGAGGAGGCGGTCGAGTACGAGCCCGATGCTCGAGCCTGAGGTCGAGACCCGGCCCTGGGACGAGCAGCTCGCACTCGACGACGAGGCGTTCCGGGCGCAGCTCGCGTACCTCTGCGAGCGCTCGCCCTTCTACCGCGAGAAGCTCGCCGGGGCGCCAACGGTCGGGCTGGCCGAGATCGCGCAGCTCCCGCTGACGGACAAGGAGGAGGTGAAGGCCACGGCGACAGCGGAGAACCCGTTCGGCACGCACTTCGCCGCCGACCCTCCCGAGATCGTACGAATCTATTCGACGAGCGGCACCACCGGCACGCCGACGTACCTGCCCGTGACGGCGGGCGACCTCGAGAACTGGGTGACCGGCTCGGCGCGGAGTTACGCCGCCTCCGGCGTCGTCGCGGGCCAGCGGATTGTCTCGACCTACAACGCCGGCCCGTTCGTCGCCGGGGCGGCGCTCGCCGCCTTCGAGCGCATCGGCCTCGGCCACGTTCCCGTCGGCACCGGAAACACGGAGCGCCTCCTGCGCGCGATCGAGCTCCTCAGACCCGAGGCGGTAGTGCTGACGCCCTCCTACGCCGCCTCTCTCGTGGAAAGGGCCGATCTGCGGGAGTCGAGCGTCGAGCGCGTCCTTGTGGCCGGCGAGCCCGGCGGCGGCGAGCCGGCGTTCCGCGCCAAGGTCGAGGAGGGATGGGGAGCGCGCGTGACGGAGGCGATGGGCATCGGCGACATCGGCCCGTCGCTCTGGGGGGAATGCGAGGAGCAGGACGGCATGCACCTGGGAGCCCGCGGCTTCGTCCACGCCGAGCTCATCGACCCCGACACGGAAGAGGCGCTCGAGCTCGAGGACGGCGCCGCCGGCGAGCTCGTGTTGACGCATCTCCAGCATCGAGCCACGCCCCTCCTGCGCTTCCGCACGCGCGACCACGTCGAGGTGCGGACAGGCCCGTGCGCGTGCGGGAGAACCGGTCCGCGCGTGCGCTGCATCGGACGGACCGACGACATGCTCATCGTCCGGGGCGTGAACGTCTTCCCGTCCGCGGTCCGCGAGGTCGTGAGCGCGTTCGCCCCCGACGTGAGCGGCCACGTCCTGGTCAGGCCGCAGTCACCGGGCGTGAAGCAGGACCCGCCGTTGCCGGTATCGGTCGAGCTCGCGCCCGAGGTGGACGATGATCCTTTGCTCGCGCAAGCAATTCGTGAGAGGATCCGCGCCGTGCTCGTGGTCCAGACCGAGGTGGAGCTCGTGCCGTGGGGCAGTCTCCAGCGGAGCGAGTACAAGTCGAAGCTCGTGGAGCGGTAGGAGGCCGTGCGCAAGCTTCAGAGCCAAGGCGTCCCCACGGGCATCGGCTGCGTGCACCACGTCGCCTTCGCGGTCTCCCAGGCCACCTTCCATCAGGCGGTCGAGCGGCTCGACGAGCGCGGGATCCGGCACAGCGGCGCCGAGGACCGCGGCTTCATGGACTCGATCTACTTCGAGGACCCGCTCGGGCTCCTGATCGAGCTCTCCTCCTATCGGTTCGAGCCGCCGCACGACCATACGCACGCCGAGGTGCTCCTCGAAGCCCACAAGTTGCGCGTGGAGCGAGGCGACTACAACATCGCCCAGGACCATCTGGCAGACGCCATCGAGACGCTCGTCAGGCGATCGCGAGCGTCTCTCTCGGACGATCGATCGCCGCAGGACCCCTACCGCGAGAGACAGGAGGAGACATGGCAGAGAACACGCTGAGCATCCTGAAGCCGAGCGTCAACAACCTAACCGCGCGGATCTTCGTCCGGGCCGCGGGGCTCGAGTTCGAGGAGCTGGACGTCTGGGGGAAGAAAAGCACCCCCGAGTTCCTCGCCAAGGACCCTGCCGACCTGACGCCGCTGCTCGAGGAGGAGGGCCTGCCCAAAGGGGCGCTCTGGGAGAGCTGCGCGATCATGCAGTACCTCTGCAACAAGCACGGCCTCGACCAGTTCTATCCGACGGACCCGGGCGAGCGGGCGATGGTCGACAGCGCGATGTTCTACCTGATCGGCACGGTCTATCCACTCCTCGCGCGCGCGACGTACCCAACGCTCGGCTTTCCGCAATACGCAGGCGAGGTGGCCGCGGCCGAGGTGGACGACGCGCTCAAGCGGAAGGCGGCGAAGGATGCCGAGGCGGCACTCGCCGGGCCGCTCGAGGTCTACAACACGTTCTTCCTCGGTGGCCGGAAGTTCATCGGCGGCCACAACCCGTCCATCGCCGACATGCGCTTTGCGGCCACGCTCGAGTTCCTGCGCGCCATCGACTACGACCTCCCGTCGTGGGCCGAGGAGTACATCGGGAACATGGAGGACGCCCTCGGCGAGGCTTACACGGAGCCGGCCGCCGATGTGCGCGGCTACGTGGAGTCGGTCAAGGCGCCGGCCGCGTGACCCTCACGACGACGGTCGTCGGGAGCTATCCCCAGCCCGACTGGCTGATCGACCGCGAGCGGCTCGGAGCGCGGCTGCCGCCACGAGTGCGGGCGCACGAGCTCTGGCGAGTGCCGGAGCCGTTTCTCGAGGAGGCCCAGAACGACGCCACCCGCCTCGCCGTCCAGGACATGGAGCGGGCCGGCGTCGACATCGTCACCGACGGCGAGATGCGCAGGGAGAGCTACTCCAACCGCTTCGCGACCGCCCTCGACGGCGTCGACCTCGACAATCCCGGAGTCGCGCTCGATCGCACGGGGCACGAGAACCCCGTGCCGAGAGTCGTCGGCCCGGTCCGCCGCGCACGGCCGGTCGAGGTTGGAGACGTCGAGTTTCTGCGCTCGCTCACCGACCGCCGGATCAAGATCACCGTCCCCGGGCCGTTCACGATGACGCAGCAAGCCCAGAACGACCATTACGACGACGATCGGAGTCTCGCGCTCGCGTACGCGGGCGCGCTGAACGACGAGCTCCGCGATCTCAAGGCGGCCGGCGCCGACGTGGTTCAGATCGACGAGCCATATCTGCAAGCACGCCCTGAGCCGGCGCGGGAGTACGCCCTCGAGGCGATCGACCGCGCCTTAGCCGGGATCGAGGGCGACACCGTCCTGCACACGTGCTTCGGCTACGCGCACATCGTGAAGAAGCGGCTCACCGGGTACCCGTTCTTGGGCGAGCTCAACGACTGCACCGCGACCCACCTCTCGCTCGAGGCGGCGCAGCCGGGGCTCGATCCGGAGGTGCTGCGCTCCCTCCCGGACAAGGTGATCGTCCTGGGAGTCCTCGACCTGGGCTCGAGCGAGGTGGAGACCCCGGAGGTCGTCGCCGATCGGATCCGAGCCGCGCTCGCGGTGGTGGAGCCGGAGAGGCTCGTGGTCGCGCCGGATTGCGGGATGAAGTACCTCCCGCGCGAGCGGGCCTTCCGCAAGCTCGCGGCAATGGTGGCCGGCGCCCGACTCGCCGAAGCCCGCGCCCGTTGAGCTCAGAACGCGCCGGCGTAGGCGTTCAGCGCCGGCTGGCCGCCGAGGTGCGCGTAGAGGACGCGCGAGCCGGGCTCGATGCGAGCCGAGCGCACCAGGTCGATTAGCGCGGCCATCGACTTGCCCTCGTAGACCGGGTCGGTGAGCACGCCCTCGAGCCGGGCGCAGAGTCGGATCGCCGCGATCGTCTTCTCGTCGGGAAGGCCGTAGACGCCAGCGTGCCATTCCTCCAGGAGCACGATCTCGTCCACCGCGAGCTCGCGCCCGAGCCCGATCGCCTCCGCCGTCTGTCGCGCGATCCTCGCGATCTGCTCCCACGTCTGCTCCAAGGTCGCGGAGGCGTCGATGCCCAGGACGGCGCGCTCCTTCTCCTGGAGGGCGAAGCCGGCCACCATCCCCGCCTGCGTCGAGCCGGTCACGGAGCAGACGACGATCGTGTCGAAGAAGACGCCGAGCTCGGCCTCCTGCTCGGCCACCTCGCCCGCCCAGCGCGCGAAGCCGAGCCCGCCGAGCGGATGGTCGGACGCCCCAGCGGGAATCGCGTAGGGCTTGCCGCCGCGCTCCTCGACCGATGCGAGCGCCTCCTCCCAGCTCGGCCGGATGCCGATGTCGAACCCGGCCGGGTCGAGTCGCACCTCGGCGCCCATGATCCGCGAGAGGAGGATGTTCCCTACCTTGTCGTAGCCGACGTCGGGCCATTCGACCCAGCGTTCCTGGACGAGCACGCAGCCGAGCCCGAGCCGGGCGGCCACGGCCGCCACCTGGCGCGTGTGGTTCGACTGCACGCCGCCGATCGAGACGAGCGTGTCGCACCCCTGCGCCAGCGCATCGGCGGCCAGGTACTCGAGCTTGCGCACCTTGTTCCCGCCGTAAGCGAGCCCGGCGTTCACGTCTTCCCGCTTCGCCCAGATCTCGACCTTGCCGCCGAGGTGCTCCGTCAGCCGCTCGAGCGCGTGCACGGGCGAGGGCCCGAAGAGAAGCGGCACGCGGTCGAAGTCCTCCAGGCTCATCGCCCGGGAGCGTACAGCGCGGTCAGGGCGCGTAGAACGCCTTCTCGGCAACGTAGGCGAGCCCCACGAGCACGAGGGCGGCAAGGCTGAGCGCGATAGCCGCCTGGAGCGCACGGTGAACGCCCTTGCGCTGAGCGCGGAGAGCGTCGGAGAGGTCTTCGATCAGCGCGAGCTCGGCCGCCTCGTCGAGAGGCTCGTTGACGGACGGAACGCTGTTGGAGAGGCGTGTCCAGAATCTCGTCACCCGGTCCGGAGTGGTCACCACGCCGAGGCCGACGATGGACACGGCCAGCACTGCCCAGGATGCCCACGCGAGGACTTCGGGCGGGCCGTTCTCGAAGTTCCCAAGTTGCGTCCACAGGGCGATCAGCCCGGCGACCTGAGCGGCGATGACGCGGGTGGCTCCGTCTTCGATGCTGCGGACGCTCAGCTCGAGATAGTGCAGGATCTCCCAGCCGACCCGAACGGGTGCCGAGGCTTCGCTGCGAGTCCGGTGGCTCTCGTGCATCCTCAGTCTGCCGAAGTGGCCTCGGTCACCCCGGTGATCGCCAGCATGGTGATGGCCACGAACACCGAGGCGAGCGATCCGCAGACGAATGCAAGCAGCGCTGGATGCGGCTCCACTCCCGCGACGACCGCGAGCGCAGCTGCTTCTCCGGCCGCGATCTCGAGCAGGATGAAGGCCGGATCGTAACGGCGGAAGCCCGCGACGGCCCTGTTCACCACGTAGAAGCGACCAGCAACCGCCAGAGTCAGGAGCAAGGTCGGGATCATGGCTGCCGCGGTCCGGTACAGGTCGACGTCTGCGGACGGTTGCAGGACAACGATGAGGAAGCCGGTGAACGTCCACGCGCCGTGAGGCAGCTCGTAACGAGACATGTGAGACATGCCGCTAAGTAAGCAGGCGCTTCGGACGCCGGCTAGCCGATCGCCCGCGCCGTGAAGCGATAGGCCCGTCGGTCGTCGCGCGGAAGGCCCTGGCAGGTGGTGCCTGGCAAGCCGAGCCCACAGCGATAGGGCGTGCTCGCGTTGACGAGGACGAGCTCGACGCGCCCGACCTCTCCGCGGCCGAAGCCGACGCGAAGCGTCTCGTTGCCGGCGCCGTGCAGGTTGATACGGCTGCTCTTGATCAGCTTCCCCTCGGGGCGGAAGCGGAGGACGGCCGCCTCCGAGCCACGCGGTCTCGACGGCAGGTTGAGCGTGATCCGAAGCTTCGCATTCCCGCCGATTCCCCGACCCGGCTTGAAGACGACTGTCTCGGCCCCGAGCTGGTACAGGGCGGGCGCTCCGCTGCGGGTGCGGCGGGCACCGGTCAGCGTCCAGGTCCTCAGCGCCGCCGGGCGAGCAGGGTAGGCAGCCCCCTCGTCGTAGACGATCCGCGCGCGGCGATTCACGCGCGAGAAGTCGTTGAAGGCCGCGCGGAAGGTCGTGCCCCGGCCACTGAGCGCGCGCGAGATCGCCTGCACCGAGTAGTCGTCGGGCCCGGAGGCGTTTGCGTCGGCGCGGTTCCAGATCGAACGAACGATGCGGGAACCGAAGCGCTCGGAGAGACGGCGGAAGTAGATCCAGCTGCCGTACTGGAAGCCCTGGGCACCCAAGTCGAGCGGGACGAAGGAGGCGGTGAGCGGGCTCCTCGCCAGGTACTGGCGGTTGTCGTTGATCGCGTCGTAGACCTCGTCCTCGATCCAGGCCGCGGTCCCTTCGAACAGCCAGAGGTCCTCCTTCCAGTCGTAGGCAGCCTGGACGGCGTGGAAGAACTCGTGGGCGACCGTCACCTTCGTGTTCCCGAGGGGCGTCTGGTCCGAGAAGATCGGCTCGCGGAAGTCGTCGTCGATCACGCAGTAGGCGGAGACGGCGAACGTCGTGGGAATTGGGTTATCGGCGTTGGGGTCATCGGTCGTGCAGTAGCCGTAGATCCTGTCGTCGCCCAGGTTGGCGAGGTAGATGTCGAGACGCCCGTCGCCGCCGTCGTTCGGCGAGGACGAGTCGGAGAGCGGCTCCCGGTAGCGGAGCGTGCCCGTCTCACGCCTCCAGACGTTTCGAACGATGTCGCGGACCGTGATCACCCAGTCGGGGACCCCGTCGTCGTTCGCGTCCCCGGGAGGCGGCGCATCGACGGTCGAAGGGACGTAGTGGATGCAGAAGTGCGGCCTGCATCGCGGGGTCGCCTCGGCAACCGTGTATCCGTTCCCTTCGGGGTCGGCGGCTCCGTCGGTGGGGCGCGCGAGGAGGCGCCGGGCCCTCTCCTCGTCGGCAGGGGAGAGCTCGTTCAGGCGCAGGCTGAGGTCGCGTAGGATCAACGTCGCCGAGCGTGGGTCAGGGCGCTGGACGGCGCCGTAGCGCGCCCGCACGGCGCCGAGGTGGAAGAGGCTCGTCGCGCGCTCCAGCGCGTAGCGAGGCAGCCCGATCTCCCCCTGCCGAAGCGCCTTCGTGAGGGCGTCGGCACGGATTGGGGTCACGTCCGGGAGGCGGTCAGGC
>JBOHAB010000113.1:0-8964 GCA_050697655.1 Gaiellaceae bacterium | reverse complement strand
CTTCTGGTTCCAGGACGAGCCGGTCTAAACCGGGCGAAAGCGTCGCGTCCCGTCCACGGCGCGTCCCGGGCGGCCACGGCCGGGGCCTGTCCCCGGGACGCCATGTACTCTCGGCGCCGCCGATCCGCTCGTTGGTGACGCCCCAACGCCAGACACCGGGGAGGACCTCCTCGGCGCCTTCGGCGACGGCGTTCGGCTCGGTCATGCGGCGGTATCGTAGGCCACCGTGCAGTACGTGACCCACTGGGACGAAGTCGAGCCGCGGCGCCGCGAGGCGGGGCACATCGCCGGCACCTGGCGCGACCTCGGCTCCGCCGCGGGCACCCGGGGGGTGGGCGTCAAGCGGATCGACGTCGATCCCGGCCGCTGGTCGACGCCCGCCCACGTCGAGGGCGCCGCCGAGGAGATCTTCTTCGTCCTGGGCGGCTCCGGGCTCTCCTGGCAGGACGGCGCCGTCTACCAGATCGGCCCCGGCGACTGCCTCGCCCACCTCCCGCAGGCAGAAGCGCACACGCTCCACGCCGGCCCGGACGGGCTGAGCGTCCTCGCGTACGGGCACCGGGCTCTCCACGGCAACACCGTCCTTCCACGGGCGGGCGTCGCCCGGGTAGAGCCCGCCTACGTGGAGGTCACGACGATCGCGCCGGGCCGCAGTCCGTTCGTGCGCGAGGCAGCCGTTGGCGAGCCCGAGCTCTCCGATCCGCAGCCGCGCCCGCCCTCGATCGTCAACGTCGCCGACGTGGAGCCGTACGTGGACGAGCACAACGAGTCCGTGATCAACGACCGCGATCTTGGGACGCCCGCAGGCTCCGAGCGGACGGGCATCTCGCACATGACCATCAAGGCGGGGCGGCTCGGCTACCCGCCACACTGCCACTCGGCGGACGAGGAGATCTTCGTCGTCCTCGTCGGCGAGGGCACGGTCCTTCTGGGCGACGAGGAGCATGCCGTGCGGCCCGGCAGTGTCGTCGCCCGTCCGCCGGGGACACGCGTCGCGCACTCCTTCCGCGCCGGTGACGAGGATCTGGTCTACCTCGCGTACGGCACGAGGGAGCCAAACGACATCGCCTACCAACCGCGGTCGGGCAAGGTCAACCTCCGCGGCGTCGGCATCATGGGGCGGATCGAGCCCCTGGGCTACTGGGACGGCGAGCCGTAGCCACCGCCTCGACCGGCTTTGCCGGCGAGAACACCGGCCCGCTCAGGGCGCGTCGGCGAACCGATCCGGAGGCCTCCGTCGAGACGCTTGCCGGCGTCGGGCCCAAGGTCGCCGAGCGCCTGGGGCGGCTCGGGCTCCGTACCGTGCGCGACCTGGCCGAGCACCTCCCTCGCGCTTACCTCGACTGGGAGCAGGTGGCGAGCTTCGGGGACCTCTCAGCGGGCGAGGAA
This sequence comes from Gaiellaceae bacterium, assembly GCA_050697655.1. GTDB lineage: Bacteria > Actinomycetota > Thermoleophilia > Gaiellales > Gaiellaceae > JAIBJN01. Next base: position 7,575 of record JBOHAB010000113.1, on the reverse strand, counting down.
GCGACCGTGCGCTGCACCCTCGAGCGCGTCCGCGTGCGCCCGACGCGGCGCAGGAACCTGAAGATCGTCGAGGGCGTCGTCGTCGACGCCGCCGGGGTACGCGAGACGGCCGTCTGGTTCAACCAGGCCTACCTGGCGAAGCTCGACCCGGGGACCGAGCTGCTCCTGCACGGGACGAGGGAGCTCGACGGCGGCTTCCGCGTGGCCCGCACGGAGGTGCGCGGCACCGGCCTCCACACCGTGGGGCTCGTCCCCGAGTACCGCGCGAGCGAGGACGTGCCGTCCTACCGGTTGCGCACCTACGTCGAGGCCGCGCTCCCGCGCGTCCGCTTCTTCCCCGACCCCTTGCCCGCTCGGGTGCGACACGACGAGAACCTGCCGTTGCGCGCCGACTCGCTCCTGGCGGCGCACCGTCCACACGACCGCGGTGAGGCCGAGGCGGCCCGCGAGCGACTCGCCCTCGAGGAGCTGCTCGCGCTCCAGCTGGGCTTCCAGGAGCGACGGCGCGCCCTCGAAGATCAGGCGAGCGCGCCCGCGCTCCCGGACGACGGCGAGCTGATCCGGCGGTATCGCAACGCCCTCGCGTTCACACTGACGGACGACCAGGAGACGTCAATCGCAGAGATCCGGGAAGATCTGAGCGAGACCAGGCCGATGCAGCGGCTCCTGCAGGGGGACGTCGGCTCGGGCAAGACCGTCGTCGCGCTCTACGCGCTCCTGCGCGCCATTGAGGCCGGCCACCAGGGCGCGCTGATGGCGCCGACCGAGACGCTCGCCGAGCAGCACTTCCTCACCGTCGAAGGCATCTGCAACGAGCTCGACATTCGCTGTGAGCTCCTGACGAGCTCGGTTCCCGCGGCCCAGCGCCGCGCCCTCCGTGACCGCCTGACGAGCGGGGAGACCGACCTGGCGGTAGGAACGCACGCGCTCATCCAGGAGGAGGTCGAGTTCCGCTCGCTCGCGGTCGCGGTCGTCGACGAGCAGCACCGCTTCGGGGTCGAGCAGCGGCGGGCGCTGGGGAAGACGACCCCGCACGTCCTGCACATGACGGCGACCCCGATCCCACGGACGCTGGCCCAGACCGTCTTCGGCGACCTCGACGTCACCGAGATCGCGAAGCCGCCGGCGAACCGGAAGCCTGTGATCACGCGCTGGGTCGGCCACGAGCGCAGCAGCATCGCCTACACGCGGCTGCGCAAGCACCTCGACGACGGACGGCAGGCCTACGTCGTCTGCCCGCTCGTCTCCGAGTCCGAGACGGTGGAGGCCCGCGCCGCCGAGCAGGAGGCCGAGCGCCTGCGCGCGGCGGAGCTCCAGGGCTATCGCGTCGGCGTCCTGCACGGGAAGCTGAAGACGGCCGAGCGGCGCGAAGTCATGAACGCGTTCAAGCGCCGGGAGCTCGACGTCCTCGTCGCGACGACCGTCGTCGAGGTCGGCGTCGACGTCCCGAATGCGACGATCATGATCGTGCAGGAGGCCGACCGCTTCGGGCTCGCCCAGCTCCACCAGCTACGCGGCCGCGTCGGCCGGGGCGCCGAGCAATCCTACTGCCTGCTCGTCTCGCGCCCCAGGGACGAGCTGACCGAGGAGGCCGTCCGCAGGCTCGAAGCGCTCGTCGAGACGTCCGACGGCTTTCGGCTCGCCGAGGTCGACCTCGAGCTCCGAGGCGAGGGCCAGCTGCTCGGCGTCCGCCAGTCGGGATACTCGGACCTGAAGTTCGCGCGGCTGGCCAGGGACGGGCGTCTGATCGCGAAGGCCCGCACGTGGGCGGAGGAGCTCGTGGACGCAGAGGGCTCGGAGGTCGAGCCGCTGCGCCTCGAGGCGGAGAGGCTGGATGAGGATCGTCGCGGGTTCGCGTAAGGGCGCGCGCATCTTCGCGCCGAAGGGCCTTGACACGCGCCCGACGAGCGATCGCGTCCGCGAGGCCGTCTTCAACCTGATCGGCCCCGTGGACGGGGCGCAGGTGCTCGACCTCTACGCCGGCTCGGGCGCGATGGGGCTGGAGGCGCTCTCCCGCGGCGCCGGGCGTGTGACCTTCGTCGAGTCCGACCGCCTCGCCGCCGAGACGATCGTTCGCAATCTCGACAAGCTGCAGCTCGAAGGGGCGGTCGTCCTCCGCGAGGACGCCGGCCGGAAGCTGGCCGCCGACTCGGCGGGAGGCAGGCGTTACGATCTCGTGCTGGTCGACCCTCCGTACGCCATGCTGACGCACACGTTGCCCGCACTCGCCGCCCATCTGCCCGCCGTCCTGGCGGAAAACGGCGTCGCCGTGGTCGAGTCGGGCGCGCGCGAGGAGCCCGACCTGCCGCTCCCGAAGCGCACGAGCAGGCGCTACGGCGCGGCGCGGGTGACCGTCTTCGAGTCCGTGCGATGAGCAGCTCCGATCCGGTCACTTGCATCTGCCCCGGCAGCTACGACCCGGTCACGAACGGCCACCTGGACATCATCAGGCGCACGGCGGGCATCTTCGAGCGTGTGATCGTCGGCGTCGTGCGGGACCCGCAGCACAAGGCGACGATGTTCTCCGTGGACGAGCGCGTGGCCTTTCTGCGCGAGGCGCTCGCGGACGTCGCCAACGTGGAGGTCGAGGTCTTCTCCGATCTCGTCGTCGAGTTCGCCCGCCGTTTCGGCGCCCGCACCATGGTCAAGGGCCTGCGGGCGATCTCGGACTTCGAGTGGGAGTTCCAGATGCACCACCTGAATCGCAACCTGGCGCCCGAGGTCGAGACCATGTACCTGATGTCGAGCCCTAGGTACAGCTTCCTCTCCTCGAGTGGGGTGAAGGAGGTCGCCTCCTTCGGCGGCAACGTCGACGACCTCGTTCCGGAGCCGGTGGCGCGGCGCTTTCGGGAGCTCTTCCCCCGCGGAAGGCCCGGCGCGCCGGTCAGCCCGCAAGAGTAGACTGGCCCGCATGGACGTTCTCGTTCTCATCGACAAACTGGACGATCTCGTGCACAACGCGAAGGCCGTGCCCCTCACCGATCAGGTCCGAATCGACCGCGAGGAGATCTACGACATCCTCGACCAGATGCGGGCCACGATTCCCGAGGAGATCAAGCAGGCCCGCTGGATCGTGAAGGAGCGTCAGGAGATGCTGGCGGAGGCGAAGCGCGAGGCCGACCGCATCCTCGGGGAGGCGCGCGAGCAGGCGGTACGCGAGGCCTCTCAGACCGAGATCGCCAAGCTGGCCGAGCGCCAGGCACAGGACGTCGTCGAGGAGGCCCGCCGCCAGGCCCGCGAGACCCGACTGGAGATGGAGGACTGGGCCGACTCGATCCTCTCCACGCTCGAGGTCAACCTGGACAAGTTCCTCGGCGCCGTGCGCCGCGGGCGCGAGCGGCTCCACGAGCGCTCCCAGGAGACGGTCGTCGCCGACCTGGCCGACGACCAGCAGACGGCCGTCTAGGAAGAGGCCCCAGCAGGGCTCGACTCGTTCGCTACGGTGGGCGTGTGACCACGTTCAACCTCCGCAACGTCAAGCTCCGTCCCGGCGAGCAGTTCCGGGACGTCGTCGAGGTCGAGCTCGGTCCGCTCGAGCTCGGCGGGCAGCGCTACGCGCCCGTGCCCGAGCGCCCGGAAGCCGTGCTGACGCTCTCCCAGACGAGCTCGGGGCTCGTGCTCGAGCTCGAGCTCGAGACCCGCATGCTCGGGCCGTGCATGCGCTGCCTGTCTGACGCCGGGCTGGACGTGCACGTCGCCAGCCGCGAGTACCAGGCTTCCAGCCCCGGCGAGGCGGACGAGCTGACCACGCCATACCTCGCGGACAGCCGCCTCGACCTCTCCGCGTGGGCCCACGACGCGGTCGCGCTGGCGCTCCCGGACAAGATCCTCTGTCGCGACGACTGCGCCGGCCTCTGCCCGGTGTGCGGCAGGGATCTGAACAAGGAGCCGCACGAGCACGAAGGCGAGGCCGCCGATCCGCGCTGGGCGGCGCTGTCCGAGCTGCGCGACCGCCCGTAGGCGGCAGCTATACTCAGCCGCCGCGATGGCCGTTCCCAAGCGAAAGACCTCCAAGTCGCGCCGCGACAAGCGGCGGGCGACGCACAAGGCGTCGATTCCCGCGCTCGTCGAGTGCCCGCAGTGTCACCAGCCGAAGCGGCCGCACCACGTCTGCCCGACCTGCGGCACCTACCGGGGCCGCGAGGTCGAGCCGCTCCGCACCACAGCGCCCTAGGTGCCTCTCCAGGCAATGCAGGCCGGACCCCTGCCCCGCGATCACGCGGCGCCTGAGCCCACCCTCGCCCTCACCAAGGCTTCGTCAGCCTTGGCTTCGGTCGAGTGCGAACCCTGGCTTGGTGCTCGCGACGCAGTGGCGCAGCAGCATCACCCGAAGAGGCACTAGCCCGTAAATGGCAACGTCGCCCGTTCGGGTCGCCGTCGACGCCATGGGCGGCGATCGGGCGCCGGAGGCGATCGTCGAGGGCGCCCGCACCGCTGCATCTGCTGAGATCGTCCCGGTCCTCTTCGGCCGGAGAAGCGTCCTGGAGCCACTCGCGGGCGGCCTGGAGATCGTCGACGCGGAGCAGGTCGTCGCCATGAACGAGAAGCCGTCCGATGCGCTCCGGGAGAAACGCGAGAGCTCCCTCTCCCGGTCTTGCCGAGCCGTCCACGACGGCACCGCCGACGTGGTCGTCGGCGCCGGGAACACGGGCGCCATGCTCGCCGCGGGCCTCGTCGAGATCCGGCGGCTTCCGGACGTCTACCGGCCCGCGATCGCCCTCCCGCTCCCGTCCTTGGGCGGCCCCTCGATCTTGATCGACGCCGGTGCGAATGCCGACGCCCGCCCCGAGCATCTCGTTCAGTTCGCGCACATGGGTGCCGTCTTCGCCGAAGAGATCCTCGGCCTGGGCGACCCCAGCGTCGCCCTCCTTTCCATCGGGGAGGAGCCCGAGAAGGGAAACAAGTTGGTGCGCGAGGCCCACGACGAGCTGGCCGCGGCGTCGGGTCTTCGCTTCACCGGCAACGTGGAGGGACGCGACCTCCTGCGCAAGGCGGCCGACGTGGTCGTCTGCGACGGCTTCACCGGCAACATGGCGCTGAAGCTCCTCGAGGGCACGATCCAGGCGACGCTGCAGGCCTTCCGTGACGAAGTCACGGGCTCGCTCCGGGGGAAGCTCGGCGGCCTCCTCATCCGCCCGGCCGCGCGCGCCCTGCGGACGAGGTTCGATCCCGACACGTACGGCGGCGCCTACTTGCTCGGCCTGCGCGGTCTCGTCGTCATCGCCCACGGCAACTCGTCGGCCACGGCGATCGCCAACGCCGTCCGCTACGGGGCCCGCGGTGTGACCGGGGGAGTCGTCGACCGCGTCGCGGAGCGCCTTTCGACGCGCGTTCGCGAGACTGCGACCCCTTAGCCCCCGGGTTCTGTGGCGTGGTAGCATCGTGCGCCGTTCACGCTGGGTGTCCGATTCAGAGAAAGGCGGGAGAGAAACGAGATGGCAGCTTCGCGCGAAGAGATCGCCGGTCGGGTGAAGGACGTTCTGGTCGAGCAGCTCGGGATCGAGGAGAGCGAGATCACCGAGGAAGCCTCGTTCCAGGAGGATCTCGACGCCGACTCGCTCGACCTCGTCGAGCTGATCATGGAGCTCGAGGACCAGTTCGGGATCAAGATCTCGGACGAGGATGCCCAGCAGATCCAGACCGTCGGGCAGGCCGTCGACTACATCTCGACGCACCAGTAGCAAGGAGACGAGGGGTGAGCTCCTCGCTCTGATCCAGGCGCTTCCGCGCGAGCGCCTCCGTCACGCTTTCACTCACGCGTCGTGGGCGCCCAGTCGCGCCGCCTCGTACGAGCGGCTGGAGTTCCTCGGGGACAGCGTCCTCGGGCTGGCAATCGCCCAGGAGCTGTACGACCGCTTCCCCAACGAGCCGGAAGGCCGCCTGGCCAAGGTCCGTGCGCACGTCGTCTCGCGCCAGAGCTGCGCGATCGTGGGGAGACGGTTGGGGCTCGGCGAGCTCTTCGCCGAGCACGCCGGCGCGGTGGACGCAGACGAGCTGCAGCGACTGGCCGCGAACCGCAACGTACTCGCCGCGCTCGTCGAGGCGTGCCTCGGCGCCCTGTACCTCGAGCACGGCTTCGAGGCGATCCGCAAGCCGATCGTCGACGGGTTTCAGGAGCGAATCGACTACGCCTTCGAAGGGCACGTCGACTACAAGACCGAGCTGCAGGAGGAGCTGGCCCGCCGGGGTCTCTCGGTTGCCTACTCCGTTGTGACGGTGGACGGGCCCCCGCACGACCGCAGCTTCACCTGCGCCGCCAGCATCGACGGCGAGGTCGTCGGCACGGGGCGGGGTGCGTCGAAGAAGGCGGCCGAGCAGTTCGCCGCCCGCGAGGCGCTCGAGCTACTGACGCGATCGCCTAGCGCCTGAGCCGGATCGCGTTCAAGTCTTCGGCAACGACCTCCTCGGCGCGGCGCTCGAGATCGTCGACGTCGTCGTGCTCGGCGTGGATGTAGCGGCCGGCCAGCGCGTCCAGGCGCCCTGAGGCGAGAGCGCGGACGAGCCGGGGCGCGAGCTCGGGCGGCGTCCACGGCGCATCGTCGGGGAACGAGTCCCTCGTCATCTCGGTGCGAACGAGCCCGGGGCTGATCGAGAAGACCGGGATGCCCCTGGGCGAGAGCTGCGCGGCGAGCGTCTCGCTGAAGCGGTGAACGGCAGCCTTGCTGGCGCTGTACGCGGTGGAGCTCGAGCCCGGGAGGTAGGCGGCGCCGCTCGCGACGTTGACGATCCGGCCGCCGCCTCGCGCGAGCATGCCCGGGATCACCGCTCGGCAGCAGAGGTAGACGCCGAGCACGTTGACCTCGAAGACGTGCCACCACTCGTCGACGTCGACTTTCCAGGCGTCCTCTTCGCCCAGCGCGATGCCGGCGTTCGAGACGAGCACGTCCACCGGGCCGAGCTCGTCCTCGGCGCCGGCGACCATCGTCTCGACGGCGTCCCGGTCGGACACGTCCGCCTCGATCGCGATCCCGCCGATCTCGGCGGCCGTCGCCTCGACCTGCTCCCTCGTCCGCGCGGAGACGGCCACGCGCGCGCCGGCGTGGGCGAGCTCGAGCGCTATTCCGCGCCCGATCCCGCGACCGCCGCCCGTGACGAGCGCGACCTGCCCGGCGAGCTCGCCCCGCGCCTCAGCCACGACGCCGCTCCCGGCGGGCCCGGACGGCCTTCGCGAGATCGTCCAGGACCGGGAGGGTGTCGTCCCAGCCGAGGCACGCGTCCGTGACGCTCTGCCCGTACGTGAGAGCCTCGCCGGACCGGACGTCCTGACGCCCGGCCACCAGGTGCCCCTCGATCATCAGTCCGAAGACGTGACGGCTGCCCTCGGCGACCTGCGCAGCGAGGTCCCGGGCGACCGCCGGCTGGCGGGTGTGGTCCTTGCCGCTGTTGCCGTGAGAGCAGTCCACCATGATCCGCGGCGGGAGGCCGGCGCGGACGAGCGCCTTGGCCGTTTGCTCGATGTCCTCGGAATGGTAGTTCGGCCGCCGGTGCCCGCCCCGGAGGATGACGTGGCAGGCGTCGTTCCCGCGCGTGACGACGATGGCGGCCAGCCCCTGCTTCGTCACGGACAGGAACTGG
>JBOHAB010000112.1:0-8981 GCA_050697655.1 Gaiellaceae bacterium | reverse complement strand
GACGGCGCCGCTCGCGGAGCGGGAGGGCTTCCCGGAGCGGGTGGCCGCGGCCGCGAGCCCGATCGACGACGTCCGCGGGACCGCGGTCTACCGGCGACATGCCTTGAAAGTCCTCACCGGCCGCGCCTTGGACCGGGTGCTCACGTGAAGGTTGCGTTGTCCGTCAACGGCGGACGGCACGAAGCCGACGTCTGGGCCGGCGAGAGCCTCCTCTTCACCCTGCGCGAGCAACTGGGCCTTCCTGGGTCCAAGAACGCCTGCGAGCAGGGCGAGTGCGGCTCCTGCTCGGTGCTCCTCGACGGGGAGCTCGTGTGCTCGTGCCTCGTCCTCACGGCACAGGCCGAGGGGCACGAGGTCGTGACCGTCGAAGGGCTGGGCGAGGACGGGCAGCTTCACCGCGTGCAGGCGGCCTTCGCCGAGACCGGCGCCGTCCAGTGCGGCTTCTGCACGCCCGGGTTGGTCGTAGCGACGGCCGCACTTCTCGAGCGGCGCCCCGACCCGAGCGACGACGAGATCCGCGAGGCGCTCTCCGGCAACCTCTGCCGCTGCACCGGCTATCAGAAGATCTTCGACGCGGTCCGAGCGGCGGCCGCTCCCGGCGGCCCGTAGGGGCCACCCCATGCCTCCACCCGCTTTCGAGCATAGCCCTGAAATCCGCACACGTGGCGCGCGCATCGTGCCGAGACACGTACGGAGTCGCAAGGAATGAGCACGCAGGAATCTGCCGACCCTCGGAAGCTTGAGCTAGGACGGGTCGGCGAGTCGGTCCGGCGCGTCGACGCGATCCCCAAGGTCACCGGCGAGTTCGCGTACTCGAGTGACCTCTACGCGGCCGACATGCTCTGGGGCCACACCGTCCGCAGCCCGCACACGCACGCGCTGATCACCGCAATCGACACGACCCGGGCGGTCAGCATGCCCGGCGTCCACGCGGTGCTCACGCACGAGGACGTCCCCGGCGAGAAGCGCTACGGGCTCGAGTTCGCGGATCAGCCGGTGCTCGCCTTCGACAAGGTGCGCTACTTCGGCGAGCCGGTCGCGATCGTCGCCGCCGAGCACGCTGAGCAGGCACGACGGGCTGCCGAACAAGTGCGCGTCGAGTACGAGCCGCTTGACCCCGTCGTCGACCCGGAGCGCGCGACCGAGTCCGAGCCGATCCACCCGCAGCGCTGGACGGACGGGCACGGCTACCGCGACGACCCGCGCCGGAACGTCGTCCGCACGATCATCATCCGCCACGGCGATCCCGACATCGAGGCCGAGGTGTCCGTCGAGGGCACCTACGAGCTCGGCATTCAGGACCAGGCTTTTCTCGGCCCCGAGTCGGGCCTCGCCGTCCCCGACGGCGAAGGCGGCGTCGACATCTACGTCGCCACGCAATGGCTGCACGTCGACCGCGACCAGGTAGCGCCGTGTCTCGGCCTGACGCCGAACCGCGTCCGCATCCACCTCGCCGGCGTCGGCGGAGCGTTCGGCGGGCGCGAGGACCTCTCCATGCAGATCCACGGCGCCATGCTCGCGCTGCACACGAACCGCCCCGTCAAGTTCGTTTACAACCGCGAGGAGTCGTTCGTCGGCCATATCCACCGGCACCCGGCGCGCATCTGGATGCGGCACGGCGCCAACCGGGACGGGAAGCTGGTCTCCGTCCACGCCCGCATCCTGCTCGACGGTGGCGCCTATGCCTCGAGCTCGACCGCGGTCACGTCGAACGCGGCGTCGTTCGCGTGCGGCCCCTACTCGGTGCCGAACGCCCTGGTCGAGGCGACCTGCGTGTATACGAACAACCCGCCCTGCGGCGCGATGCGCGGCTTCGGCTCCGTGCAGTCCTGCTTCGCACACGAGGCACAGATGGACAAACTCGCCGACGCGCTCGCGCTCGGGCGAGTCGAGCTTCGTCTCCGAAACGCGCTCGGCCCCGGCGACGAGCTCCCGACCGGGCAGGTCGTCACGGGCTCGTTGCCGGTCGCCGAGGTGATCCGCCGCTGCGCCGATATCCCGATTCCCGCCCCCGAAGAGCTGCCGCGCGACCCGATCCGGCTGCCTGGCGGGGCCGGCAACACGACGCGCGGGGAAGGTGTCCGCCGCGGCGTCGGCTTCGCGGTCGGCTTCAAGAACATCTGCTACTCGGAGGGCTTCGACGACTTCTGCGCCGCCCGCGTCCGCCTCTTCGCCGACGCAGACGACGAGTTCGTAGCGGAGGTCTACTCGGCGGCCGCCGAGGTCGGCCAGGGAGTCGTCAACGTCATGGCCCAGGTGGCCCGCACCGAGCTCGGGGTCGAGAACGTCCTCATCGCCCCGCACTCGACCGAGACCGTGCAGTCCTCGGGCTCCTCCTCCGCATCACGGCAGACGTGGATGACCGCCGGCGCGGTCCAGCTCGCCTGCCAAGAGGTCAAGCAAGAGCTCGCGCGCCGTGGCGGCGCTCTCCAACAGGGAGACGAGATCAGCGTCGAGCGTGTCTACCGACATCCGCGCACGCATCCGCTGGATCCGGAGACCGGCCAGGTCGTCGGCGGGGAGCGCGCACACGTGGCGTTTGCCTGTGCGGCGATGCGGGTAGTCGCCGAGGTGGATGTCGATCTGGGCCTGACTCGGGTGGTCTGGGTAGGCACCGCACAGGACGTCGGCACGGCCGTCAACCCGCAGGCGGTCGAGGGTCAGATCGAAGGCGGGACGGCGCAGGGCCTCGGCCTCGCGCTCATGGAGGAGATTCAGACGAAGGACGGGCTCATTACGAATGCGAGCTTCACCGACTACCTGATCCCGACCGCGCTCGACATGCCGCCGGTCCGGGCCGAGCTGGTCGAGGATCCCGAGCCGGAGGCGCCCTACGGCGCCAAGGGTGTGGGCGAGCCCCCCACGGTCGTCTCGACGGCGGCGATCGTCGCGGCCCTTCGGGACGCGACCGGGCGTGAGCTGGCGCGCGTCCCGGTGCAACCCGACGAGATCGTGGGGCTCAAGTGAGCAACTTCACCCACAAGAACCTCATGGACGTCGAGGACTCGGCCGTTAAGTTCGGCTATTCGCCGGCGCTCGAGTCGCGCTTCGCCCGAGGCGCGCTGGAGACCGAGCGGGTGGGCATTTCGTATCAGCGCATCGCGCCGGACATCCGCGCGCCCTTCGGCCACGTCCATCGCTCCCAGGAGGAGATCTACGTGATCCTGAGCGGCGGCGGCCGCGCGAAGCTCGACGATGAGATCGTCGAGCTGAAGCCCTATGACGCGCTACGCGTCGCCCCCGAGGTGACGCGCGTCTTCGAAGCCGGTCCCAAGGGGCTCGAGCTCCTCGCCTTCGGCTCGGGCGACGGCGGCCTCGAGGACGCCGAGGTCAAGCCCGGCTGGTGGGCCGAGGACGCCTAGTCACACTTCCGCCACACCGCGTCACACACGAGTGCGCCCTATTCCGTTAGCGTCGAAAGCGGGTGGTGGCTCGGGGTGGCCCCGAAGGGCGAGAGACGATCGGGATCGCGGCCAGCTCGCTCGTCCCTTGCCGCGATCCTAATGTGGCCTTAGTGGACGATGTCGGCGACGATGCCCGGGTGCCGGGCGCGCCAGTTGGCCAGGTAGAAGCCGAGATGGAGTCGCGCCTGCTCGACGGACGCGGTCGGCGGGGCGTTCACCTCGACCGTCGCCTCTCCCGACTGCGAAGCGTCGTAGTTCGCCCGCCGGAGAGACGCGAGGAGGTCGTAGACGAACGCTGGATTCGAGACGTGAACCGTCATAGCCGCAAGGATTCCCGGAACTGAGTGTGCGCCCGCCGCCGGACGCCTTCAACTACCCGAAAGGGGAGAATCGGCGACATGCGTCGCCTATTCGCCGTCGCCGCCGGAATCCTTGCTTTCGCGGCATGCTCGTCGAGCTCGGAATCCACCGCCGACGGCTCCGCCGTCGAGGAGGTCGCGCACGTCGGCGACGGCGACTCGATCGAGCTGGAATCGAGCGAGCGCGTCCGCCTCGTCCAGATCGACGCGCCTGAGCTGGGGGAGGACGAGTGCTACGGGCCGGAAGCCGCCGCGGAGCTGAGAGACCTGCTCCCCCGCGGCGCGTCCGTTCGCCTCGAGCCCGACCCGCGCCTCGACGACGCCGACCGCTTCGACCGCCTGCTTCGCTATGCCCACAGCAACGGCCTGAACATCAACCTCGAGCTCGTCCGCCGCGGCGCCGCCAGCGTGTGGTTCGTGGACGGCCGCGGCCGCTACGCCGACGAGCTCCTCGACGCGGCCCAGGAGGCACGGGACGCCGGCCGCGGCCTCTGGGGCGCCTGTCCGGGCACTCGCCTCGACCCGGAGCGAGGGGTGGACACCGAGTGACGTGGCCGTCACCCTTTGGAGTGATGCCCGAAGGAAGATTCCGCACCTAGGTTGCGTCTTGGAAGCGAATGAACCTCCGGGACCTGCCTTTGGGAACCATGATCGTGCGCGACGGCCTCGCGGACGTTGCCACCGTGCGGGACGCGCTGTTCAAGGCAAGGGAGACCGACCAGCGTCTCGGCGAAGTCATGCTCGCACAGGGATGGATCCGCGAGCGCGACCTGGCCCGGCTACTCGCCGAGCAGGCGAAGCTCGAGTTCGTCGACCTCGCCAAAGTCCACCCAAGCGAGGCGGCCGTCGACGAGCTCCCACAGTCCGTCGCCCAGCGCGTCCAGGCGATCGCCTACGCGTTCGACGACGAAGAACTCCTCGTCGCGGTGGCCGATCCGACCGACGAGCACGGCCTGGGTGAAGTGCGGGGCGCCGTCGAACGTCGCGTGCGCTTCACGGTCGCGGAGCCGAGCGAGATCGACGCGCTCTCCGGCGCCTTCGGCAAGCCGCTCCTCCGCTCCGCGTAGGAACACGTTCCAAAGGCTGGCCCCGCAGTCGAATCCGTTTGCCTTGAAAGCTCCTCGCCTCGCGCGCCAGGGCGCGTCGGTGGGTTGCGGGCTTCAGGCCAGATTCTGAGGGCAGGGCCAGTTCCGTCAGTCTAGCTCCTCCAGGATCCGCGGGTACCGCCTTCGCCGCGATACCGTGCCCGCGTGCCGGATCTCGCGCGACGCCTCGCGGTCGCCCGGGGCGACGAGCTCGCCGACGTCGTCATCCAGGGCGGGAAGGTCTTCTCCGTCTTCACGCGCGAGTGGCTCGAGACCGGCGTGGCCATCTGCGACGGCTTCGTCGCGGGGCTGGGCGAGTACGAGGGCAAGGAGGTCGTCGACGCCGACGGCAAGTACGTCGTCCCCGGCTTCGTGGACGCGCACATGCACCTCGAGTCCTCGAAGCTGCTCGTGGACGAGTTCGCGCGCCTCGTCCTCCCGCTCGGGACGACCGCCGTCGTGGCCGACCCGCACGAGATCGCCAACGTCCTCGGCACGGACGGCGTCCACTGGCTCGCCGACCTCTGCGACGAGGTGCCACTGGACGTCTTCTTCATGGCCTCGTCCTGCGTGCCCGCGTCATCGTTCGAGTCACCGCGGCGTCCCCTCACCCCCGGCGACCTCGAGGGCCTGCTGCGCCGCCGCCGCGTGATCGGGCTCGGGGAGATGATGAACTTCCCCGGCGTCATCGCGGGGGACCCGCACGAGCTGGAGAAGCTCGCCCTCGGCGCCTCGCACGTCGACGGGCACGCGCCCGGCGTCCTCGGCAAGGATCTGCAGGCATACGCGGCGGCCGGCATCCGCTCCGACCACGAGTGCTACACGGCCGAGGAAGGCCGCGAGCGCCTACGCGCCGGCATGTGGGTGCTCATCCGGGAGGCCTCCGCCGCGCGCAACCTCGCCGCGCTCCTGCCGCTCGTCGAGGAGTTCGGGCCGCACCGGCTCGCCTTCTGCACCGACGACCGCGAGCCCGAGCACATCGTCGACGAGGGGCACGTCAACTCGATAGTGCGCGAAGCCGTGGGGTTGGGCACGTCGCCTGAGGATGCGCTCGTCATGGCCACGCTCAACCCCTGCCTCTGCCACGGTCTCGTGCGCCTCGGTGCGCTCGCGCCCGGCTACCAGGCCGACATTCTCTTCCTGCCCGACCTCGAGCGCTTCGAGCCCGAGCTCGTCCTCAAGGCGGGCACGCCGGTGGGGGAGATCGCGCGCGTCGAGGTGCCCGAGTGGGTGAAGTCGACCGTGAACATCGAGCCCGTTGCGGTCAACGACTTCCGCATCCCCTGGGAGGGCGGTGCCGCCCGCGTGATCGGTCTCGTCGAGGGCCAGATCGTGACGGAGTCGCTGGTCGAGGAGCCGCGCGTAGAGAACGGCCTCGCCGAGTCGGATTCCGAGCGCGACATCCTCAAGATCGCCGTCGTCGAGCGGCACCTGCGAACGGGCCGCATCGGCCTCGGCTTCGTACGCGGATTCGGCCTGAAGCGCGGAGCCATGGCCTCGACGATCGCCCACGACGCGCACAACATCGTCGTCGTCGGAGCCGACGACGGCGACATGGCGCGCGCCGTCCAGCGAATCGCCGAGCTCGGCGGCGGCATCGTCGTCATCGAGAGCCGCGGCGTGCAGGCGGAGCTGCCCCTGCCGGTCGCCGGGCTTCTCTCGGACGCGCCGCTGGCGGAGGTCGTGGAGGCGAGCGAGGCCTGCGTCGAGGCGGCGCGCGCGCTCGGCTGCACCTACCCGTCGCCCTTCCAGACGATGGCGTTCCTGGCTTTGTCGGTGATCCCCGCGCTGAAGATCACCGACCGCGGCCTCGTCGACGTCGACCGCTTCGAGCTCGTCCCGCTGGCGGCAACGCCAGCTAGCTCAGACCACTAGAAGCCCCGACGGCCAGCGGCGGCGTCTGCGCTCATCGGCGGCTTCCGCACGTCTTTCTCTTCGCGCTGAGTGGAGCACAAGGGAGTCAGGATCCATTGTTGTTCCGGCCTGCGGCAGCGTAAAAGAGGCTGACATCCTCAGCAGGCAACCCACATAGCCGAGCGATTATTTGCTCGGTTCCCCAGCCTGGATCAAGACAGACAGACCCATGCTGCTGGCCAGGCGGAGCAGCATCAGCAACAAGCGACTCGAACGTGGCATGTTCGTCCTCCGGGCACAGCCAGATCATGCGATTCCAGTAAGGCGTCAGGTCGAGCTCCCCACGATGGCGCCATTCTCGCTCCCACCAGAACTCCTTCCGGCTGTTCGGCCACGTGCCCATGTGCTCGAAGAACGGCAGGATTTTGGCCAGCGGGCTCGTGTGGAATGTTTCTGCCTCCACCGCTTGATCGCGGAGCTCGTCTAGAGCACGGGCCTCTTCCCACTCACGGCCTCCACGGGTCGTCATGTCGACGTACCAAACCGGATGGACTCCCATCATGCGGGCGAGGATCTTCGTAAGCGCAAGTCCGTAGGGCTGCAGCTGCACGTCTCTCCCGGCTATATCTGCGAAGAGTGAGTAGGTGTGCTCCAGCGGTGTCTCGCTGAAGCAGACAACGCGCTGCGTCTGTCTGGTCGGGTCATCTGCGTCGTCTTGTGTCTTGGCCCAGCCGAGTGGAGACGCCGCCCGGAGCCTCCTTTCACAGATGATGCTCTCGAGATTGGAAGCAGCGGACATGCCGTCGGTCTGCTCTCGCGTCAGATGGACCAAGAAGGTTGAGAGGTCACTCCGCCGGTTGAGGACGTCTCGAATGTCGAGAGCCATGGCTGTTTCATCGGCCTCGACGCGCTGTTCTTTTATCCCTCCGCGCGCGAGCATCGGCCGCCTGCCTCTGCCGCTTGAGGTCTCGGACGACGACTTCGTGGTCGACGTTCTGGAAAACCGGCTCGTCAGGACAGCGGCGGAGGTTCTCCTGCGAGTGCCACGTCTGCCTCGGACCGTTCGTACCCGGCTAATGCGGATCGGAGCGCTCATGGAGGACGTGTCGATACTCAGCGAGCCGAGGAGCGTGAAGGCACCGCAGATTACCCGTTTGAACGAGCGTTACTCAGCGGCTTTGGCACTAGCCGAGCTGATTCTGCATGGGACGTCGCTAACGCCGAGCGCGGCGACGTGGCGGCCGCCTCGTTCGCCTTCGACATGAACAAGGTCTTCGAGGATTTCCTGACCAGGGCGCTCGAGGACTCGCTGAGACACCGTAGCGGGTGGCTGCGCCCTCAGTTCCCCACGCACCTCGCGGAGGGGAGGCGGCTTACGGTCGAGCCCGACATCACCTGGTGGCTGCGGGGCGCTGCCGGGCGGTTGTCGACGCCAAGTACAAGGCGCTCGCCAATGAGCTGATCCCCAACGCCGATGCGTATCAGACGCTTGGCTACTGCATCGCGTTGGGTATCCGGCGCGGGTTCCTCGTGTACGCCAAGCAGGCCGGTGAGCAGGTGGGCGACAATGTCATCCGCAGACACGGGTATGTCGTCTCCGTCCGCGCAATCGACGTCGAGCGCGAGCCGCGAGAGTTGCTCGCCCAGGTCGATCGGCTCGCGGAGGAGGTCGCCGGGGCAGGCGCCGAGTGCGCTCGAGGACTCGCTGAGACACCGTGGCGGGTGGCTGCGCCCTCAGTTCCCCACGCCCCGCGCGACAATACGGGGATGAAGGCTCTTCAAGGCCGTCTGGTCTTCTCACCTACCGACCTCAACGCGTTCTTGGCGTGCGAGCATCTCACCGCGCTCCAGCTCGCCGTAGCTCTCGAGGAGCTCACCAAGCCGTTCCGGCACAACCCGCACGCTGAGCTCATCCGGCGCAAGGGGGTCGACCACGAGGCTGCCTACCTGGGTCGGCTCCAGGCACAGGACCGCAGCGTTATCACGATCGACTTCGATGACCGCGACTGGAGCCGGGCCGCCCTCGAAACCGAGGAGGCCATCCGCCGAGGAGTCGACGTCGTCTACCAGGCGACACTCACCGACGGCACCTGGCGTGGGTTCGCCGACTTCGTCGAACGCCTGGCCGACGGCAGTGGCTACGAGGTCGTCGACACTAAGCTCGCCCGCAAAGCCAAGCCTCAGCACGTGCTTCAGCTCTGCTTCTACACCGAGCAGCTCGCGCGGATCCAGGGGCACTGGCCCGCAGCCATGCACGTCGTCACCGGGCTCGGGGAGCG
>JBOHAB010000111.1:0-9047 GCA_050697655.1 Gaiellaceae bacterium | reverse complement strand
GCCTGGAGCCCTTCGTCCGTGTGTGTGGGCGGCATCCGGATATCGACGATGGCGACGTCGGGCGCCTTGTCCTCGACCTCGCGCAGGAGCTCGACGGCGTCACCCGCCTGGCCGACCACCTCGAAGCCGGCCTCGGCCAGCAGGCGCGAGACGCCCTCCCGCAGGAGCACGGAGTCGTCGGCGATCACGACCCGCAAGGAATCTCCGCTCGAAGCAGCGTCCCGAGGCCCGGCGCGCTCTCGACGGCGAAGGCGCCGCCGAGGGCCTCGACCCTGTCGGCGAGCCCGCGCAGACCGGAGCCCCTGGCCGGCTCGGCGCCGCCGACACCGTCGTCGGCGACCTCGACGACGGCCCGACCGTTGCGGCGCCCCACCGTGACGGAGACGCCGGAGGCCGAGGCGTACTTGCTCACGTTGGCGAGCGCCTCGGCGACGACGTAGTACGCGGCCGCCTCGACGGGGTCGGGCAGGCGTCCCTCCACCGAAACCGCGAGGTCCACGGGTACCTGAGCCGAGTACGCAAGTTCTCGTAGGGCGGGACCGAGGCCGCGCTCGGTGAGGATGCCGGGGTGGATGCCCTGGCTGAGGTCGCGCAGCTCGTGCAGCGCCACGCCCAGCCCCTCGCGCGCCTCCGCAAGGATGCGACGCGCACCTTCGGGGTCGGAGCCTAGCTTCGACTCCGCCAGCCCGAGGGCGAGCGAGACCGACACGAGCCGTTGCTGGGTCGCGTCGTGCAGGTTGCGCTCGATGCGCTTTCGCTCCGCGTCGGTCGCCTCGACGATGCGGGCGCGCGACGCACGAAGCTCGTCCAGCCGCGCGCGCAGCTCTGCCTGGAGCCGCTCGTTCTCCAGCGCGAGGGCCGCTGCGGCGCCGACGGCGTCGACGAGCTCGGAATCCTCGCGGAGACTCGCGTCGTGGACGAGCGCCGCAATGCGCGCGCCCTCCCGCTCGACGATCGTCGCCACGCGTTCCGACCCGGCGGCGGGAAGCTCGACCGGACGGCCGTCGAGGTCGACGAAGCGCTCCTGGTCGGGAAGCCAGTAGCAGACGGCGAGCGACGGGTCGTGGAGCGCCCGGGCAAGGGCATCCCGCAGCCGCCCCGGCGCGCGCGTCTCTCCCAGCTCGACCATGAGGTCGGCGACGGCGCTGCGGGCGAGCCTGCTGCGCAGGAGGCCGAGCTTGAACGCGAACGGCACGATCGCGTACGCGATCAGGAAGGCGAGGTCGACCGGGCCAGGGACCTCGCCGACGGTCTCGGCCAGGAGGCTGACGCCGCCCACGGCAGCCGCCAGACACCCGGCGTAGAGCACGGGGCCGACGACACGGCGCCAGGGCGGCGTCGCGCGCCTCCAGCGGAGCGCGAGGACGACGAGGCTCGCGAGGGTGAGGACGACGCCGACGCCGGGAGCGAAGCTCCCGAGCCTTTCCGCAACCGTGTTGTTCGCCTCGATCAGCGCGAGGTTCTCCGGGCTGCCGGTGTCGTCGAAGAGGACCGCTGCCCAGACAACCACGGTCGTGTCCACGTAGGCCGCGATCACGATCGCCTTCGCGACGCCGCTCTCGAGCCGGCCGGTTGGGAAAGCGAGCAGCACGTGTGCGAAGAAGGCGATGTGGAGCGCCGTCAGGAGGAGCCCGATCGTGAAGAGCGGCGCGTACTCGGCGTACTCGAGCTGGCTCGCGAACCAGGCGAAGCCGAGACAGATCATGAGCGGCCCGATGCGGTTCGACGGACGCCGGCTCCACTCGCCGAGTCCCGTCAGGCACCACGAGAGGCCGATGACGAGGCTCATCGTGGCCTGCAGCGAGGGCGACTCGGCGAGGCCGCCGGTCAGGATCAGCGCCGTGGTCAGGCCGCCTGCGGCGAGCGCCGCCAGGAAAATCGCCAGGCGAGCGAGTGTCCGGCTGCCGTACACCCCTGCGAAAGCGTGGCAGCGAAGCGCCCTGAGCGCAACCGTGCCAACCCGCCTCTTTGCGAGGTGTTGCCAGCCCTACCGTGGCCGGCTAGACAACGACCCCGTACGCCTCCGTGAACGCGTCCTGGGCGTAGGCGAGCGAGGCGTACGCGAATCCGCCGTCACCCCAGTCCGTGCCCCAGCTGTTGCGGACGATGAACCGCCCCGACCTGTAGCCGACGAGAGCGACGGCGTGCCCGCCGCGCGTAGTGTCCGGAAGGTACTCGTCGAGGTTGCCGTCGTTGGCGGTCGCCTTGTACCAGGCGTCCTCGACGTTCAGCCGCGTCAGGATGGGCCCGTTCGTCGCCAGCCAGATCCGCCAGCTCGTCTGGTTCGTCCCCAGGTTGAAATACGCCGTGATCTTGAGCTGCGCTGCGATCGCGTAGAAGGTCCCGGCCTGGCCCGGATAGAGCCTGCCGGAGCCGAAGGGCAGGACGGAGTCACGCACGGCGCCGAACTTGCGGGCGATGTCGAGCGCGGCCTTGAGGCTCGTTCCCTCGGTCTCGATGAAGGTCGAGGGGCGCGTGAGGAACGGGTCCGTCTCCTTCGAGGCCATCCAGAGGAACCTGGGCGAGAGCGGCGTCGTCTCGGCGATGCGGCCGCCCTTGACGAAGTGCCAGCGGAGCATCGAGTCGGCGCAGGCCCAGCCGACACAGGATCCGGTGGAGCCCTGGTCGCCGACCTTCCACCAGGTTGCCCGCAGGTCCTTGGACGAGGGGATGCTCGGCGCCGCCGTCACCAGGTCGGCTTCTGCCGCCGTCTCGAAGGTCCAGTCCTCTTCGGTCTTCGGCGACGGCTCGACGTTGAGGATCCGCTTCGGCTGCCGCTTGCGGGCCGGCTGCCGCCTGCGCGCCGGCGGCTTCCGCTTCGTGGTCTTCCGTGGTCTGGCCACCGAGAACCTCCTGGGCGGGGAACGTGAGGGCCGGCCGAGTCTACGCTCTCACGTAGCCTCCCGCCGTGCGCCGCCTGCTCGTCTACGCCGCCGTCTTCGTGCTCGGCGCCCTCGCGCTCCGGGTCGCCGTCGTGCCGGCGGAGATCTGTCCTTCCCTCGCCCCCGCGCAAGCGAGAACCGCGATCGCCGAGGCGGCAGGCTGGCTCGAGCGCGGCGCCCAGCCGGATGGGCGATACACGTACGGCTACGACCGCGAGCTCGACCTCGTCTCCCGCGACTACAACATCACGCGCCACGCAGGCGTGATGATGGGCCTTTACCAGCTCGCCGCCGCGACCGGGGACGAGGACGCGCTCGCAGCCGCCGAGCACGGGCTGCCGTTCGTGCGCGCGAACCTGCTGCGGCACGACGATTGGACGGCCTTCGCGGAGCCGGGTCAGGACGCGCGCCTCGGCGCCAGCGCGCTTGCCGCCGCGGCGCTTCTCCAGCGTCGCCTCGCGACCGGGGACGAGAGCGAGGACGGCCTGTTGCAAGAGCTCGCGCGCTTCCTCGCGACCCAGCAGCAGCCCGACGGCAGCGTGCTCGGTGTCTGGAGCCAACAGACTGCGGCACCCATCCCGGACGAGTACTCGAAGTTCGGCAGCGGCCAGGCTTTGTGGGTCTTCGCGCTCATGGACGAGGCGTTCCCCGGCCAGGTATGGGGCGAGCGAGCACGCCGCCTCGCGCGCTTCATCGCCACGCGCCGCGACGACGTCGAGGGTTACGTCCTCACGTTTCCCGACCACTGGGCCGCCTACGGGCTCGCCCTGCTCGGGCCCGAGCAGCTCGGCGAGCCGGAGATCGCGTACGCCCGGAGCCTCGCGGGCATCCTCGGTCTCAACTCGCGGCTCGAAGCGCAGAGCAGCGAGGACGGGATCCGCCGGCTGATGCGCGGCGAGCCGGCCTCGGGAGCCGGGCTCGGGACCGTTACCGAAGGCCTGGCTCAGCTTCGCCGCCTCAGCCTGGCCGACGCGCGGTTGGGCGACCTGACCGAGGACCTCGAGACGCGGCTCCGCTGCACGGCCGCGCGGATGGTCGAGCGTCAGGTTGACCCAGCCGAAGCCCAGGACGCCGCCCGTCCGCTTCTCGCTCGAGGCGCCTGGTTCTCTGAGGACGGCTACACGCAGATGGACGACCAGAAGCACCCGATCTCCGGCCTCCTCGCCACGGTGCCGCTTCTGGAGAACCAATGAGCTTCGCCTTCCTCGCCCTTGCGCTCGTGGCCGCCGTGAACCCGTGCCGGCTGCGCCTCGTGCTGCCGGAGCGGCGCGGCGCCATGGCGCTGGGCGCGCTCCTCGCCCTCGGTGCGTTCGCGGCAATCGCAGCGCTCGGTGGCCCGCTGCTGGATGCGCTCGACATCAGCCCGGAGAGCTTCCGGTTGGGGGCCGCCCTCGTGCTCGCCCTCGAAGGGACCCGTGCTCTCCTCTTCGCGCGGCCGGCCGCCGAGCCCGAGCTCGCAGGGCTCAAGGCGAGCCTCGTGCCGGTGGCCTTTCCGCTCCTGCTCACGCCCGGAGTGGTGGCGTTGGCCGTGGCCGCCGGCGGGGACGCGGTCGAGGCGGAGGCGGCCGGCGCGCTCGCCCTGGCCCTGGCACTCACCCTGGGGGCGACCTTGCTCCCGCGGGGGACGCGGGCCGACGCGCTCCTGGCGGCCGGAGGACGCCTGCTCGGCGCGCTCGAGATCGTCGCGGGCGTCGCGCTTGCGGTCGACGCGATCCGCGACGTGTAGGGCCTTCTCTTTCGCCGGGGTTTTTCGTAGCATCAAGCACAAGGACCCGATCCGTGCGCCTCCGTCGTCACCTCGTCGCGCTCGCAGCGCTTGCCGGCCTGGCCGTGGCCTCTCCCGCGCAGGCCTCCGAGGGCGTGCCGATCCTCACCAAGTTCCAGCCCGTCCTGGTCTTCCATCCCGGCGAGGAGCTCCGGCCCACCACCGTCGAGACGTTCGTGCGCGATGCGAACCTCGAGGCCGCCACGAGCCCGACCAGCTGGATCGTGGTGAACGGCAGCCCTACGGCGGACGATCTGCCGGCGGCGAGCCCGCCGGTCTGGCGTCTGAACCAGCGGGCCTGCTTCGCGGGAGCGCCGCTCGGCGACCTCGCCTGCTACGTCGCCGGCGCCGCCGACGAGCCCGGCGTCACCGTCTACGGCCGCCTCGTCCGGGACGAGCAGCGGATCGTCCTGCAGTATTGGCTCTTCTACTACGACAACCTCTACCGCTACCCGTTCCTCCCGCTCGGGACGATCTGGCAGTCGCACGAAGGCGACTGGGAGGTCGTGAACGTCGTCCTCTCGAACGCGAAGCGGCCGCTCGCCGTCGGCCTGAGTCAGCACTGCGCCGGCGAAACACGGCCCTGGTCGGAGACCGAGCTGCGCGAGGGCCATCCGGTCGCCTACGTCGCCCTCGGCTCCCATGCAAGCTACTTCGAGCCGGGCCTCCACGAGTTCGACCGCGCCTGTCTGCCGAGCCCGGTGATCGCCTTCTTCGAGCAGGCCGGACTGCCGCTGCCCGCGGACGTCGCCGCGCGGGGCCCGGCGGCCGGCCGGAAGCGCCTCGGCCTCGAGCCCGCCGAGCTCGAGCCGGTGTCCGACGGCTCGCCGAGCTGGGTCGCCTTCCCCGGGTTCTGGGGCGAGCTCCAGTACTTCAACGCGCCGTCGCCGATCGGAACCCAAGTCTTCGGCACCTCGCCTGTCGGCCCCGCGTTCCACGCGATGTGGCGCGAGCCGCTGGCGACGCTGGAGACCTGGCGCTGACGTTTTAAGCCACCGTTTACCGCATCCGGAAATACTGGAAGCTCGGCCGGTTCCGCATCGTCCACTAGAGATGCAAACGAACGAAGGAGCGAGAATGGCGTTTGAGGAGCTGAAGGAACGACAGAGCGTCGTCTGGGGCACCGGCCCCTATCAGCGGGTCACCGAAACGATCACGGACATCCACGAGCACGTCGTCGAGCGGCTCGCCCCCGCTCCGGGCGACAAGTGGCTCGACCTCGCGTGCGGCACCGGCGCGGTCGCCGAACGTGCGGCGGGGGCCGGGGCAGACGTGAGCGGGATCGACCTGGCACCAGTCCTGATCGAGACCGCGAAGGAGCGGGCCCAGGAACTCGGGCTCGAGATCGACTACGCGGTCGGCGACGCGGAGAACCTCGACGTGGCCGACGCGAGCTTCGACAAGGTCTCCTCGACGTGCGGGATCATGTTCACGCCCGACCACGAAGCGACCGCGCACGAGCTCGCTCGCATCACCAAGCGGGGCGGAAAGATTGCCCTGGCCAACTGGACGCCCACGGGCGGCCTGGCGAAGATGTTCGCCGTGATGGCCCCGTACATGCCCGCGCCGCCCCCGAGCAGCCCGTTTGCCTGGGGCGACGAGGCGCACGTCAGAGAGCTGTTGGGCGAGGCGTTCGAGCTCGAGCTGAGCGAGCACGTCTCGACACTCAAGGTGGCCTCGGGCGAGGAGTACTGGGAGCTCTTCTCGACCAGCTACGGCCCCACGAAGACCCTCGCGGACTCGCTCGGCGAGCGGCGCGAGGAGCTCCATCGCGACTGGGTCGACTTCTTCGAGCAGAACTACCGCGCGGACGGCGAGATCGCGCACACGCGGGAGTACCTGCTCGTGCTCGGTACACGCCGGTAGCCCCTGGGAAGAAATCGGTGTCGAGCGCCGTCCATCTGATGAGACCAGATGGCGGCACTCGACACCATTTCGCACGAGCTCGACGCCCTCCAGACCGAGGAGGAGCGCGTCTTCCTCTGGCGTAATTCGAGCCTCCTCGCGGCGGGCTACGACCTCCGGAACGCGCTCAAGCTGGCGCTCCGCGCCGAGGTCGACCTGCACGTCGCCGTGCGCCTGGGTCGCGCCGGCTGTCCACCCGACACGGCGGCGCGGATCCTCCTCTGACGTAAGTCGTGGCTCGGCTAAGAGCTCCTAACACAATGAGGAGCGGTGCCGCCTGGCCGCGCTGGGCGGCACCCGGTCGGCGCGTCATCATTACGTTAGGAACTCTAAGCGGAGAGCGGGATCTCCACCGGAGCCGGTGCCGCTTCGATGAGGCGCTCGAGCAGCTCGCGGTCTCCCTCGACGGTGACGACGTCGAGCCGCTGGTCGACGAACATGAAGTAGATGCCCTCCGCGTCGCCCTCGACGACGACATCGGGGTCCTCGATCGAACCCGGCTGAGCCTCGCCGTCGACGAGGGAGGCCACCTCGTCCCCCACTCGAAACTCGAAGCGGCCGGGGGGCGCCAGAGTCGCGACTACGGTGTCGAGCGCGTTCGCGAGCCAGCCGGGAAAGAGCTCGTCGCGGTCGGTAGGCGGCCCGAGGGAGCGCGCGCCCCAGAGCCCGAGCTCCCGAATCGCAGGCCGGAGCGCGAGTCCGTACTCGGTGAGCTCGTAAACGCGCGAGGCGGCCGGCGGCGGCAGCGTGCGCCTCGTGACCACGCCGCCGGCCTCGAGGTCGCGGAGCCGGGCAGCGAGGATGTTCGTGCCGATTCCGGGCAGGCGCTCGACCAGGTCGGTGTAGCGCTTCGGGCCGTGCATCAGCTCGAGGACGACGAGGAGCGCCCAGCGCTCGCCGACGAGTCCGAGCGCGTGGGCGACCGGGCAGTAAGCCTCGTAGCGCTTGTGCATGCGGGCAGTGTAGCTGACTCGCTTGCTGTTGTTAAGTCTTTACTTGCATATTGCAAGTGATCTCTGCTAGGTTGGCAGCCTTTGCTACGAAATGGAAAGGAACTTGACCGCATGGTGACTTCGGAAGGACGCAAGTGGCTGGCTCTGGCGCTCCTGAGCGTCGTCCAGTTCATGGTCGTCCTGGACATCGCAATCGTGAACGTGGCGTTGCCTTCGATTCAGGTCGACCTTGGGTTCTCGCAGGAGAACCTGCAATGGGTAATCAGCGCGTACGCGCTCGTCTTCGGCGGCTTCCTGCTCCTCGGCGGGCGGGCGGCCGACCTGCTCGGCCGCCGCCGCATCTTTCTTCTCGGCGTCGTCGTGTTCACGGTCGCCTCGCTCCTGGCCGGCCTGGCCTGGTCCGAGTCGTCGCTGATCGCGGCGCGCGCGTTGCAGGGGCTCGGTGCGGCGATTATCACCCCGGCCGCGCTCTCGATCCTCTCGACGACCTTCGCCGAGGGAAGGGAGCGGAACATCGCGCTCGGCGTCTGGGGAGCGGTGGGCGGCTTCGGCGCCGCCGCCGGCGTCCTCTTGGGCGGGATCCTCACGGACGCGCTCAGCTGGGAGTGGATCTTCTTCGTCAACATCCCCGTCGGCGTGATCGCCTTCGTGCTGGCGCCGATCCTGCTGGCCGAGAGCCGCGACGCCCGCGTCAAGCGGTTCGACGTCCCAGGGGCGGTGCTCGTGACAGCCGCGCTCTCTCTGCTCGTCTACGCGATCACGGAGGCCGGCCGGGAGGGCTGGCTCGCGGGCATCACGCTCACGCTCTTCGCGGCGTCCTTCGCCCTGCTCGCCGCGTTCGTCGCGTGGGAGAGCCGGCACCCAGAGCCGCTGATGCGGTTCGGCATCTTCCGGACCCGGACCGTTAGCGGCGCGAACGTGGCGGGCCTGATCATGGGCACCGCGATGTTCTCGATGTTCCTGATGCTGACGCTGTACATGCAGCAGGTCCTCGGGTATTCGGCGATGAAGACCGGCGTCGCCTACCTCGCCGTCGCCGGCACGGCGATCCTCTGGTCGGCGGTGGCGGCACAGCTCGTCACCCGGATCGGGGTCAAGCCGGTGCTGACCGTCGGGATGACGATGCTGACCGGCGGCCTCGTGTACTTCACGCAGGTCTCGGTCGGGGGCTCGTACCTCGGCGACCTCTTGCCGGGATTCCTCCTGATCGGCGTCGGGATCGGCTTCTCCTTCGTACCGATCTCGATCGCCGCCCTGGCCGGCGTCCAGCCCGCCGAGGCGGGCCTCGCCTCCGGCCTCATCAACACGTCGCAGCAGATCGGCGGCGCGCTCGGAATTGCAGCGCTCTCGACGATCGCAACCTCGCAGACGGAGGACGCTGTCGCGAGCGGGTCGGCGGTGCCCGTAGCCCTCGTCGACGGCTTCACGGCGGCGTTCCTCGCCGGCGCGATCATCGCGGCGCTCGGCATCGTCGCTGCGCTGACGCTCATCAGGCGCGACGAGCTCGAGCAGGCTCCGGAAGAAGCGGAGCCGGCTCTGGAC
>JBOHAB010000110.1:0-9055 GCA_050697655.1 Gaiellaceae bacterium | reverse complement strand
GAACGTCGAGCTCGGTCTCTCGCTCCGCGGGCTTGGCGCCGAGGAGGCACGGACCCGCGCGAGCGAGGCGCTAGCCTCGGTCGGGCTCGCGGGTGCCGGCGGCAGGCGAGTCTCCGATCTCTCCAGCGGCCAGCGCGAGCGCGTGGCAGTCGCCCGCGCCGTCGCCGGGCGCCCCACGCTTCTCCTCGCCGACGAGCCGACCGCCCGCCTCGACCAGGCGAACGCGCTGGCCGTCGCCCGGCTCCTCGTCGGCCTCGCCCGCGAGACGGGCGCTGCGGTCGTCTGCGCCACGCACGATCCGCTCCTGATCGAGCACGCAGATGACCGTCTCGATCTCGAGGCTCGGCGGCGCGCCGCTACAGCTGCCTCCGCGGAGCCCTAGTAGGGGTCGGGCGGTCGAGGCTCGGGCGGCCGGCTGTACACCCGCTCCTCGGGCTTCAGCACGAGGCTGAGGATCAGGTTGACGAGCGAGACGATGATCGCCGCGAGCAGCGTCGACCAGAAGCTGCCGGTCTCGAAGCTCGGGACGATCCAATCCGTCAGGTAGAGCATGAACGTGTTCACGAGGACGAGCGCGAGCCCGAGGGTCAGGATCAGCGCGGGGAGGGCGAGCAGGATCACGAACGGGCGCACCAGCCAGTTGACGGTGGTGAAGACCAGAGCCGCGATGAAGAGGACCCAGAAGTCGTCGCCGTAGTCGACCCCCGAGACGACCCATGCCGCCACGAAGAGGGCAACGATGTTCGAGAGCCAGGCGAAGAGCAGCCTCATCCACATGACGCGCATGGTGTCAGATGCAGAGGACGCAGAGCCACGCGAGAGGTGGGCCGTGAAGGATTCGAACCTTCGACCTTGGGATTAAGAGTCCCCTGCTCTACCAGCTGAGCTAACGGCCCCCAGACGGGGCAAGTTTAGCGCCGCTCTTCTCCCGGCCAGCGGACGTGTTCCCGACGGCCACGGCCAAGTGCCTGGCACCGGGGCGTGGCCGGAGCAGACGCGCTCACGCCGGGCGTTCGAGTCGGCGTTCGGCCAAGTGACTCGGCCAAGTGCCTGGCACCGGGGCGTGGCGGGAGCAGACGCGCTCAGGCCGGGCGTTCGAGGCGGCGTTGGGCGTACCAGGCCAGCGTCCGGGTCGCGCCGACGGGACGCGCGAGGAGGCTGAGGCCGCCGAAGATGAGCTTCGCGGTCATGGCGTTTGGCTAGATTCGCCGGCGGCGTGCGAATCCTTTCCGTCGTCGGCAACCGCTCGGAGCTCGTCGCGTCGACCCCGGTCTCGCTGGCGCTGCGCGAGCGCGGCGCCGAGGAGATCGTCGTCGAGACCGGAGAGAGCCTGGACGACCTCCGCGAGCGGCTCGCGCTCCCGCCCCCGGCTTACCGCCTGGAGGCCGGCACCGGGACGGACGGCGAGGAGACCGGGCGGCTGCTGACAGCGATCGAAACGCTCCTACTCGCCGAGCGGCCCGACGCCGTGCTCGTCTTCGGGGACACCAACACGACGCTCGCGGCCGCGCTGGCGGCCGGCAAGCTCCTCGTCCCGGTCGCGCACGTCAGGGCCGGCCTCCGCTCCTTCGACCGATCGCTCCCCGAAGAGCTGAACCGCGTGCTCGTCGACCGCCTGGCCGATCTGCTCTTTTGCCCGACCGAGGCGGCCGTCGAGAACCTCGCGGCCGAGGGGATCACCGACGGAGTCCACCTCGTCGGCGACGTCATGGACGAGGCTGCAGGCGCTCATGCCGCCGCGAGAACTGCCGATTTACTCATCTACGATGAGTCTCGATGAGTGACGTCGCCATCGTCGGCGCCGGCTACGTCGGCGTCCCGCTCGCCCAGGTGTTCGCCGAGGCGGGCGTCAGCGCGGTCCTGGTGGACGTGAACGCGGACCGCATCGCTGCGCTCAACCGGGGAGAGAGCTACATCGAAGACGTGCCCTCGGAGGAGCTGCGACCGCTGGTCGAGGCGGGGACGATCGCGGCGACGACGGACTACGACGCCGTCAAGGACGCGGACGCGATCCTCGTCGCGCTGCCCACCCCGCTCTCCGTCAACCGGGAGCCCGACCTCTCGATCGTACTCGGGGCGGTGGAGGAGATCGCCAAGCGTCTCCGGCCCGGCCACCTCGTGGTGCTCGAGTCGACTACCTATCCTGGGACGACCCGGGACGAGGTACTGCCGGTCCTCGCGACGACGGGCCTCCAGGTCGGCACCGATTTCCACCTCGCCTTCTCCCCCGAGCGGGTCGATCCGGGTCGCACCGACTGGACGACGAAGACGACCCCGAAGATCGTCGGCGGCATCACGGACGACTGCAGGGCCGCCGCCTGCGCGCTCTACGAGCGGGCGATGGACAAGGTGATCACCGTGTCCTCGCCGGAGGCCGCGGAGCTGACGAAGCTCCTCGAGAACATTTTCCGCTCCGTCAACATCGCGCTCGTCAACGAGCTGGCCCAGCTCTGCGACCGGATGGGCGTAGACGTCTGGGAGGTCGTGGACGCCGCGGCGACTAAGCCGTTCGGCTTCATGAGCTTCAAGCCCGGCCCCGGTCTCGGCGGCCACTGCCTGCCGGTCGACCCCTTCTACCTCTCCTGGAAGGCGCGCGAGTACGACTTCTACACGGAGTTCATCGAGCTCGCCGGGAAGATCAACGAGAACATGCCGTACTTCTGCCTGGACAAGATCACCCGCGCCCTCAACTCCGTCGAGAAGTCGGTGAAGGGCAGCACCGTTCATCTCGTGGGCGTCTCCTACAAGGCAGACGTCGGCGACCTGCGGGAGTCACCGGCCCTGAAGCTCGTCGAGCTCCTGCGAGACGAGGGCGCGAACGTCTCCTACCACGATCCGCACATCCCGGCGCTGCCCGAGCACGGGCTCGAGTCGACATCGCTCGACGGGGCGCTCGGAAGCGCCGACTGCGTCGCCATCGTCACCGCCCACTCCGGGATCGACTACGACGACCTGGCCGCGCGGGCCCAGCTCGTCGTCGACTTCCGCAACGCCACGGGCGCGAACGGCAGCCTCAACGGCCGCGTCTGGAAGCTCTAGCCGAAGACGATCGTCAGGGCGGGGCTCGTGCCGCTCTCGCCGCCCGAGCCCGTGGTGGCCCGATACACGCCGGGGAGGACGCCGAAGGCCGCCTCCCACGTGCCGGCCTCGTCGGCGCGGGCGGCGGCCACCGTCACCCATTCCCCGCTCGGCTCGCGGCGCTGCACCTGGACGAGGTCACCTGCGGTGGCGGCGCCGGACAGCGCCGAGGCGCTCTGGATCGAGTAGAAGCGCGGCGCCTGCCTGACTGTGACCTTGACCGCGGAGGTGACCGCCGCCGGCGACCGGAGCCGGAAGTAGGTAGTGGCGCGAGGCCTCACGGAGACGTTCACGCTGCCCTCGATCTGCCGGAAGTTCGACCACGAGCCCGACCCGCGTCGCCGCTGGAGCGTCACTTTTCCGAGGTTTCGCGTCAACGCGCGAAGCGTCTTCCTCTGGCCCTCCTGAATCGTCCCCCCTCCCGTCAGCCGCAGGACTCCGATCCTGAACCAGGTGGAGCGCAGC
Source organism: Gaiellaceae bacterium (assembly GCA_050697655.1). Taxonomy (GTDB): domain Bacteria; phylum Actinomycetota; class Thermoleophilia; order Gaiellales; family Gaiellaceae; genus JAIBJN01. Next base: position 5,512 of record JBOHAB010000110.1, on the reverse strand, counting down.
CCGAGAGCGGTGCGAAGCGTCGCGCCCGAGACCGTCCGTGACCCCGACGGCCCGCTCAGCCTCGCCTGAGCGACGCGGCGCGAGCTGTTGCGGTCGGTTACCGCGAAGTCCCTGATGGAGCTGGGAGCACGGCTGCCCAGCGCGCGCTTGAGCTCGCCGGCCGTCCAGACGCAGTCGCGGCCGCCGTCGGGGCAGTCGTCCTCCCTGTCGGTCGGGCCCCACGAGTGATGCGGAGAGAGGTTGTCGTGCGGATCGTCGACGCTCACGAGGTACGAGACTCCGGGCGGGCCCCATTCGTCCCGGCGCGAGGCGGTCTTCCCGCCGGAGGTCGAGTGGTAGAACGTCCAGGCGAGCGCCCCGCCTGAGCGAACGACCTCGCGCCTGGTCGCGTCGACGGCGGCGTTCGTCCGAGGATCCTCTGCCCGTACGCCGCCGTAGACCTGGCTGCGCGTGTCGTCGTAGAGATCGAACCACCCGGACTTCCGGCTCACCAGGCCGTAGGTGCGGGCGACGACCGCCTGGGCCCTGAGCGCCTGCGGATGCCAGGAGGCAGGCATCTCCCAGGCGATGACCCCCTTGACGTAGGGCTCGAGGCCGATGTCGTTGACCGCGGAGAGAGTCCCGCCGCGAGCGCGTACGCGCAGAAGGCCTCGGTAGCGGTTGCCGGAGAGCCGAAGCACGGCCGACCCGGGGTCGAAGCGCACCGGGCTCGCGAGCCTGCGCACCCCGCCGCTCGCGGTGCGGATCCTCAGGGACGGGCGGAGGAGGTGCGTGCCGGCGTTCAGGTTGAACGAGCGTCCGTTTGCATCCCGCACCGAGAAGGGCGCTGTGGAGCCAACCGAGAGCCGGCCGGCGCCGCCGGCGAGGAGGACGCGCACGCGGCCGACGCCCGCGGTGCCCAGCGTCGTTCCGGTGTAGTAGTGATTCAGGATCCACTCGTAGCGGCGACCCCCGTCTCGCGCGAAGCCGTACGCGCCGTACTGGGCGAGGCCGAGGCCGTGCCCCCAGCCGTTTCCCTTGATCACGAACGTGGTGCCGGGCCGAGCGGCCGCCGCGCACGACAGTGCGACGACGAGTGCGATGGCTGCTACGAGAACCCGACGCATGCAGACCCCTCAGTGCGAGAGCGTACGAGAGCCCCGTAAGGATTGCATGAAGGACCTAGGCCAGGCGCTCGGCGTACTGGCGCCGGTAGTACTCGGCGTACTCGCCGGACTTGATCGGCTCCCACCAGCCGCGGTTGGCGCGGTACCACTCCACCGTCCCGGCGAGGCCGTCCTCGAACACGCGCTCGGGCTCCCAGCCGAGGCTCCGAAGCTTCGTGGAGTCGAGCGAGTAACGGCGGTCGTGCCCGGGCCGATCAGTCACGTGGCGGACGAGCGACGGGTCGGCGCCGGTGAGCTCGACGATCAGCCGCGTGATCTCGACGTTCTCCCGCTCGTTCCCGCCGCCGACGTTGTAGACCTCCCCGGCCTCGCCTTTGCGCAGGACGAGCTCGATGCCGGCGCAGTGATCCTCCACGTGGAGCCAGTCGCGGATCTGCCGGCCGTCGCCGTAGACCGGCAGCGGCTCGCCGTCGAGCGCGTTGGTGACGAAGAGCGGCACGAGCTTCTCGGGGTACTGGTTCGGCCCGTAGGTGTTCGAGCCGCGGGTGATCGACGCGTCGACGCCGAACGTTCGCACGTAGGCGGGAACGTGCAAGTCGCCCGCTGCCTTGGCGACGCTGTAGGGGCTCGAGGGCTCGACCGGATCGGTCTCCTTGGCTGAGCCGCCGTGCTCGAGATCGCCGTAGACCTCGTCGGTGGAGACCTGTACGAAGTGGGCCCCCGTCCGCCGGACCTCCTCGAGCAGCACCTGCGTTCCGAAAAACTCCGTCCTGCCGAAATCGGTGGCGCCGAGGATCGAGCGGTCGACATGGGTCTCGGCGGCGAAGTTGACGATCGCCTCGCACCCCTCTGCGGCGCCCGCGACGGCGTCCGGGTCGGCGATGTCACCGATCTGGAGCTCGACCTCGACGCCGTCGAGATTCTCCTTGCGACCCGAATACGTCAGCTTGTCGAGCACGACGACGTCGTCGCCGCCCGCGAGGAGCCGCTTGACGAAGTGGCTGCCGATGAACCCACAGCCGCCGGTGACGAGAACGCGCACGCTCCTGATCGTAGTCGGCGTATGCTCGAAGTCCATGCCCCAAGCAGTCCGGGCGCTGGCCCTGATCGCGGCTGTGACGGCCGCTGCCGCTTGCTCCTGGCCGGACGACACTGACGCGGACGAAGCGCTCGACGGGTGCCGGAAGGTCAGCGTGCGCGGAGCCCCAGGCGCCTTCTACTCAGGCGACCTCGATCTTTACGTCGGGAACCAGACGGTGGTCATCTTCGCCGACTCCCGGGCGCGAGCTCTCCGCGCAGCTGAAGCGCTCAGGACTGTCGACGCCGAGCGCGCGACCGGCCGGGACCTTCCCGCTCCGACGATCGATCCCGAACCCGGGCTCGCGCGCTGCTCCTAGGCTGCAGAGAGCCAGCGGGCGCAGGCGATCATGTCCTCGTCCGGATCCCACGCGAGAGCGTGCGCGATGCCCCAGCCGCGCATGCGCTCGCGATCCAGATCGAGCTCGGACGCCAGCTGGTCGAGGCGGCGCCTGATCCGGGTCTCGGGATGCGGATCGGCCCGAAGCTCCCAGCGGCGGTCGTAGAAACGAGGCGGTGTCGAACTCGCGCTCGCCGACGAGCGGCTTCGGGTCGATCGCGAGCCAGGGCTCGCACCGCGCGCAGGACGTTGCCGCTGTGGAAGTCTTGGTGGACGACGACAGGCTCGCCCGGGTACCCGCGGGCGGCTCGCAGAAAGTCGACCGCCTCGTCTAGCGGCTCCCGCTCGTAGGGGCGCCCTCGCTGCATCCACTTCACCGGCAGCTCCGCCGCCCACGCCCTCGCTACGTCTGGAAGGAGCCGGAATCGGTGCGCGTCCGGCGGCGGGCGCCACCCACGAGACGACACTCGAGTGCGGAAGGGATCGTCAGACGCGCGCGAGACACTCCCTCAGGCCCTCGCGCCAGTGCGGGAGCTGCGGCGCTCCTTCGCGCTCGCTCCTGAGCACCGAGTACGGCGGCCGCGGCGCCGGTCGGCCGAGCTCCTCTGTCGAAATGGAGACGACGCGGCAGTCGAGGCCTGCCTCCGCGAAGATCGCTTCCGCGAAATCCGCCCAGGTCGCCTCGCCCTCGGCAGCGAGGTGCCAGACGCCGCCCGGCAACGCCACGAGCTCCCGCGTCGCCGCCGCCAGGTGGCCGACGTACGTGGGCGCCCCGCGCTGGTCGGCGACGACCTGCACCTCGTCCCGCTCGGCTCCGAGCCGCAGCATCGTGCGAACGAAGTTGTTGCCCGTCCAGCCGAAGAGCCACGAGCTGCGGACGATCCAGCCGACCCGTACCTCCTGCTCGCCGAGGAGCTTCGAGCGCCCGTAGGCCCCGAGCGGCGCGGGCTCGTCGGACTCGACGTAGGGCTCTCGCTTCGCGCCGTCGAAGACGTAGTCAGTGGAGTAGTACACGACCGGCGCGCCGAGACGAACCACGTTTCGCGTCCCTTCCGCGTTGACCCGGACCGCGCCGGCCTCGTCCGCCTCGGCCCCGTCCACGTCCGTCCAGGCGCCGGCGTGCAGCACCAGCCCGGGTGCGTAGTCGAGCGAGATGGGCTCCGCCACGTCCAGCTCCGACCGCGTGCGGGCGTCGGCCGCGGGAAAGGCCTCGCGCAGGGCGAACCCGAGCTGGCCACCCGCCCCCGTTAGGAGGACGCGTCCCGCTCCGACAAGATCGGGCTGTCCGTGCTCCACAGGTGCCTGACGCGCGGATCGTCCCAAGGGATCCCGTGCTCGTCGGGGTCGGCTGGGTCGTACTCCCGCGTGACGTGGTAACAGAAGAGAAGATCCGTGAGCGCCTCGAACCCGTGCGCGTGGTGGCCGGGGACGTAGGCGGCGACCGGGTTCTCCTCGCCGATGTCCGCGGTGAAGGTCTCGTCGGTCTCCCGGTCGAGGAGGACGACCCGCGCCGTTCCCGTAAGGCAGACGAAGAGGTCGTCCTGCCCGCGCTCGTGGTAGTGGAGACCCCGGATCACGCCCTTCCGCGAGAAGGAGACGTTGGTCTGCAGGGTCCGGTGCGGGAGGAGGCCCTCGCGCCGGATCTCCACGAACCAGCCGCGCTCGTCCTCGAAGACCTTCAGCGGCAACAGGAGCACCCCGGAGATCACGCGCGCTTGTTCGCCCCGGTCTCGTCGATCAGGTTGCCGATCCGCCCGAGCGCCTCGTGAGTCCCGGCGTCGCGCCACCAGCCGCTCACCCGCGCCGAGCGGAGCCGACCACGTTCCGCATACCAGCGGTTGACGTCGGTGATCTCGAGCTCGCCCCGGGACGACGGTGCAAGGCCGCGGATGATCTCGAAGACGTCGGGCGGGTAGCAGTAGAGGCCGACGACCGCGTCGCTGGACGGCGGGGCGTCGTACCGCAGGTCGACGACACCGGCCTTCTCGACGACGTCGGCAACCCCGCCGTCCTCCCCGTAAACGACGACGCCGAAACGCTCCGGGTCCGGCACCTCCTTGACGAAGATGAGCGCCTCCCCGGGAGCCTCCGACCACGCGCGCACCGCCTCGGCCTCGACGTGCTCGAAGATGTTGTCGCCTAGGCACACCACCAGGCTCTCCCCGCCGGAAAACGACTCGGCCATTCCGACGACCTGGGCAATCCCGCCGGGCTCGGTCTGCACCTTGTAGGTGAGGTCGAGGTCGAAGAGGAGGCCGTCGCCCTCGCGCTCGCGCACCCGACCGTCGCCGAGCAGGTCGATGAAGTCGCCGGCATGCCCCTGCCCGGTGACGATCAGCACGTCCCGGATCCCCAGCTGCTGCATCAGCTGGAGCGGGTAGTAGACCATCGGCCAGCGCCCGACGGGGAGCAGGTGCTTGTTCGTGATCCGCGTCAGCTCCTGCAGGCGCGTCGCCTCCCCGCCCGCACAGATCAGCCCCCGCGCGCGAATGCCTTTGCCCTCCATGACCGCCTGATGCTACTCAGCCGCGGCGAGCGCGGCCCGAAAAGCGTCCTCGGCCTCCTCGCCGTACACGGCGAAGACGATTCGCTCGAGGCCGGCCGGCTCGTAGGCGCGGGCCGCGCCGACCATGATCGCGGCGCATTCCTCGAGCGGGAACCCGCCCACGCCCGTTCCGAACGCGGGGAGAGCGAGGGAGCGGGCGCCGATCTCGTCGGCTACTTGCAACACGCGCCTCGTCGTCTTTGCGATCGTCTCCGCGTCGGTGCGGAGATCCTGGCCCATGACGGCGCCGTGGACGACGTGCTGCGCGCGGAGGCTGCCGGCCCCCGTAGCGACAGCGTCGCCGATCTCGATCGGGCCCTTCGCCACCGCCTCCTTCTCGATCTCGACGCCTCCCGCGCCCTTGATCGCTCCGGCGACGCCCGCTCCCATCCAGAGATGGTCGTTGGCGGCGTTCGCGATGGCGTCGACCTCGAGCTCGGCGAT
>JBOHAB010000109.1:0-9059 GCA_050697655.1 Gaiellaceae bacterium | reverse complement strand
GTGCTCTACCGACTGAGCTAAGAGGGCGCTCAGGCCATCGTAGCGGCCGGGTCTTCGGCCCGCGATAAGCTGCCCGCGTGAGCGTCGACCCGACTCAGCCCCGGGGGATTCGCGCGTCGGCCCGGCGTGTTGTCGGGCACGCCAGGTCGATCTCCCAGCTGCAGAAGGAGCTCGCGACTGTCGAGCTGAAACAGAAGTCCACGACCCTTGGAACGGGCGCCGGGCTGGGCGTCGCCGCGGGAATCACGGCTCTGTACGCGGTCGGGTTCGGGCTCGCCACCCTCGCGGTGGCCCTCGGGATCGTCCTCGATCTGTGGCTTGCGCTCCTGATCGTGTTCGTCCTGCTCGTCGTGCTCACCGTGATCCTCGGGCTGCTCGCCAAGACGCAGATGAAGAAGGTAAGGTCGCTGGCTCCGGAGCAGGCGATCGAGGAGGCCAGGTTGACGAAGCAAGCGCTGCGGAGCGGCCATGGCGCCTGAGGGACAAGGCGCACAGAGTCGGAGCGCCGAGGAGATCCGCCAACAGCTCACGGCGGAGCGCGACCAGCTCACGGGCGCGATCGCGGACCTGCGCGCAGACGTCAGCGATGCCCGCCGGATCCCGATGATCATCGGCGGCGCCCTCCTCGCGGGAGTCGCAGCGTTCGTGGCGTTCAAGGCCGTGCGCGGCCGCGACGACGACTAGGCGGTCCCCGTGAGCTCGATGGTCTTCCATCAGGGACGCCTGCTGGATCACGTTCACCTGCGTGTCACCGACCTCAAGGCGAGCAAGGCGTTCTACGCCGCCGCGCTCAAGGCAGTCGGCCTCTCGATCGGCATGGAGGGCCCGGGATTCTTCGCCGCCGACGAGCTCTTCGTCAGCGCGGACGGCGAGCCGACCGCAGGGATCCACATCGCCTTCCAGGCGAGGGACCAGGAGACGGTGCACCGCTTCCACGAGGCCGTGCTCGCCACCGGCGGCCGGGACAACGGCGCACCGGGCGAGCGCCGCTACCACCCCGGCTATTACTCCGCGTACGCGCTCGATCCTGACGGAAACAACGTCGAGGCCGTCTACCACGGGCCGGCGAGGCGAACTGCGGAGTCGGTCCAGGTCGAGCCCGAGGCCGTGTAAGACTTCGGCCACGCCGAGCATCAACGATCCACTCCCTGCACCACTCGCCGAGCGGGTCCTCGCGCTTCGCGACGCCCTCGACGCCGTGATCCCGGCGAAGCAGCTCGACCGCAACCTCCTGGTGGCGACGTGGAACATCCGCGCCTTCGGCGGGCTCACCGAGAAGTGGCGTTCGGAGGAAGGCGACGAGCCGATCCGAGACCTCTTCGACCTCCGTTGCCTCACGGAGATCGTCTCGCGCTTCGACGTTGTCGCCATCCAGGAGGTGCGCGGGAACCTGACCGCGCTGCAGACGCTCCTCTCGGCGCTCGGGCCCAACTGGGCCACGATCATGACCGACGTCACGCGCGGCAAGGCCGGGAACAACGAGCGCATGGCCTTCGCCTTCGACCTGCGACGGGCGCGCCCGTCAGGGCTGGCCGGGGAGCTCGTCGTCGCGATCGAGACGGGGACGAGCGTGACCGCGAGTGGGCTCGACCGGCAGTTCGCCCGGACTCCGTACGCCGTCAGCTTCGCGGCCGACCGGGTCCAGTTGACGCTCGTGACGCTGCACGTCCTCTACGGCGAGGAGATTGCGCGGGCCGCCGAGCTCCGCGAGATCGCCGCCTGGCTCGGGCGCTGGGCCAACGAGGAGCGCCATTGGAACCAGAACCTGATCGCGCTCGGCGACTTCAACATCGACCGACGCGGCGACCCGCTCTACGAGGCGTTCACGTCCTCGGGCATCGAGCCGGCGCCCCCGCTGAACGCGGTGCCGCGGACGATCTTCGGCGATCCCGCGGAGGGCAAGTTCTACGACCAGATCGCCTGGTTCGTGGACGCGGACCGCGGCCCGATGCTGACGCTGACCGCGTCAGCCGCGGGCAGCTTCGACTTCGTGCCGCACCTCCTCGGCGGCCTCTCGAAGACGGCCCTCTCGTGGAAGGTCTCGGACCACTATCCGCTCTGGGTCGAGTTCTCGGTCCGCTAAGGGTCCAGGCTCCGGCCCTACGTGTCGATCCCGTGCCAGGGTGCTACGAGAACCCGCCGCGCGCCGGGACGGCCGCCCAGGTGAAGCAGGCGGGACTCGACGTTGTTCGACAAGTCCGTCTCGTACAAGCTCCCGAGCGGGTTGACGTGAACCCGGGCGTAGTACCAGCCGTTGGGGAGATTGGTGATGTTGAACGACTGGCCCGGCATGAACTGGAAGTACGTGTCGCCCCAGCCCGTCTCCAGCACCTCTCGCACCCAAAGCGCGCTGCGATCGCCGCACGACGTCGAGAGGTCGGCGCCCTCTCCCCAGCTGGCCCGCTCGACCGTTAGGTCGATTGCGTCGGTCGGAGCGAGGCAGTACGCCTGCTTCCGACTTCGCACGACCTCCATGTCGGCGGCGTCGTGAAGCGTGAAACGCGCAAACTGAAGGAAGTGCCAGTGGTCGTGGGCGGGATGCGCGTGGAAGCGCATGTCGCCTACCGGCGCCCGGCCGACGACGTTGCCGTCCGCGTCGCGGAAGTACTGATAGGCGTCCATCAGCTCCTCGGCGGGCCGCCGGAAGCCCTCGACCACGAGCGGCGCCGGCCCTGCGTTCCAGGGAGTGGCGGCAAAGGCGAGGAAGTCACCCGCCTTCCGGTGAAACGCCGCCATCTCCCAGAGCGGAAGCGCGACGAGGTCGGGCAACGTGGCCGGATCCGGGTCCATGACGTCCGGGGCGGCGACACGTTGCGCCGGTGGACGCGACAAGCGGTGCGCGCGGAACTCGAGCCCTCGTGGCCGGCGGACGTTCTTGATCGTCACCGGGAAGCTCACGGCCCCGTCTGCCTCCGAGATCTCCAACAGGTCTCGGTAGCGCTCCGTGATGCGCACGGTGAGGGTGAACTTCCCGGCGCGGGGGACGTTGAGCCGAGGCGTTCTGAAGTCGCTGCCGCCTAGAGCTCTCTGGGCCCAGCCGGCCTCGATGCCCCAGACCATCCCCTTCGTGAAGGGCGAGAAGGAGCCGCAGAACGTCGGGTAGCGAGGGAGCTCGGGCCCCGAGTCGTCGACCCGCTGGTGCTCCCAGCCGTTCGGGCAGAAGGTGAACCTCCTGGCGGCGACCTCTTGGCCGGCCCCGCCTGTGAGCACCACTTCGACGAAGCGCTCGAGCCCGGACCAGCCGGCGAGGACCTCCTCCGGCAAGTCGCGGACGACGGCTCCCGTGACGGAGTCGACCTGGACGATGTTCGGAGCCGTGTCGTAATCCGCCCGCACGACGCGCAGCTCGAAGGCCCCGTCGGTCGCCGCGATCCAGGTGCGAACGTCGAGAGAGACACGTCCGTTGTAGCGAAGGAGCGTGACCTCGCCCGCAGGCCCGACCAGTCGGAGGCTCGGAGCCCCGCTCTGCGCGGGAGCCGGGGCCGGCCACAGGAGCGCCGCGAGCGCAAAAGCGAGCGGGGCGAGCACGAGGATCAGGTGGTGTCGGCGCGGCGCGGTCATTTCGCTTCCTCCTAGCTGACGGGGCCTCAAAAGTACGACGTTTGGTTACGCGAGATAACCCCAAAAGGTCCTGGATTTCGACACGCCGCGCGGCTCAGAGGTTCCCGAGAGAAAGTCGGCGACCTTACGAATCGCTCACAACGGGTCCCTACGGTGCCGGGAGCCTGAACTCCGCCCCGCCCCGAGAGGAGCCTCCAAGCGATGCTTTCCCGCCGCCTTCTGCCCGTGCTCGTCCTCGTCTTCCTCGCCGTGCCCGCCTCAGCCGGGGCCGCGCTCCCGGAGGAGGGGGCCGTCGCAGCCGAGCGCAACGCCACCAAGGCGGCCACCTCGACGGCGACGCCCAGGCCGGGCAGGGTGATCAGGACACGCCGGAGCTGGGAGTGCAGGGGCCGGCTCCGCGACTACGGCCGCCTCCCGATCAAAGTCATCTCGAACATGCCGAACCCGGGTAACGGCGACGCGATCCGCCTGATCGGCTGCCGCGGCGACGGCGACCGCAGCACGATCGACCTGATCCTGGACGTGAACGGCAACGGCCGCGGCCGCGGCACCGCCTTCGACGCCGTCCGGATCGGCCAGGACGCACGCGGCCTCGTCGTCACCGGCGACGTCGAGTGCGGGAGGAGACACACCGATCCCAACATCCATCAGGACATCGTCCAGGCGCTCTCTGGGCGGAACATCTACTTCCGGAGGTTCACCTCGGGGAACCCGCGGACCGGCCGCTGGACCTGCTGGGGGGCCGGCGGCGGGTGGTACGTCACGTGGGCGAACGGTGGGATCCCGACCAACCTCATCTGCAACCGCTGCCGCCTCGCCACCTACAACCAGAACCTGCGGATCGACGAGTCCGTGCACTCGGGCGCGAAGAACTCGGTGTTCGGCTTCTCGCGCTCGTACGGCATCTTCATCGGCCCCGAAGCACGCCGGCCGGTGAACAGGAACAACCGCGAGATCGAGTACTAGGCTAGTTCCGCGTGGACGGCCCCCAGATCGCGTACGTGACGCACGGAGCTCCGTTCGCCTGAGGATGGCCCTCCTGGGTGATGTGCGAGGACGCGGGTGAGACGGTCGCTCCACGCATCCGCGCGCTGACTCCGGAAGGCCTCATCTATGACTTCGCGCGAGCCGCCCGCGGCGGGCTCGACGTCGGCACGAACTGGACCGAGTTCTGCGGCGCCTGCTTCTCACGCCCCAGGCGGCTCTGGGACCTGAAGACGCTCACGCTCTGTGTCAGGAGTCACTGTGGAAGGCATGGGAGGCGAGCTGAAGGGCAAGCTCAAGGAAGCCGAGGGGAAGCTCACCGACGACGAGCTCCGCGAGAAGGAAGGACAGGCGCAGGAGAAGGTCGGCGAGGGCAAGGAGAAGCTCGAGAAAGCCGAGGACGAGGCCCGCGAGCGCATCTGATCGAGCCCGCTCTCAGATGACGAAAGCCCCGCAAATGCGGGGCTTTCTCGTGCAGGGCCGCCAGGACTCGAACCTGGAACCCCCGGTTTTGGAGACGGGCGGTTTTCGGCTCAGCTAAGCGGTTTCGGGCGGCGGCGCCACCTTGCGCGCCACAGGAAGCGAGGTTGATCGGCCTAGGTCCCGCTCCGCCTGGCCCGAAGAGCGGAGAGGATCTGCGGTGCCGCCTCCTCGTACGTGCGGCCGGACTTAATCGAGTTGCACATCAGGCAGGTGGTCGCGAGGTTCTCAGCGTCGTCACTGCCGCCCGTCGAGACCGGCACGACGTGGTCGAGCATCGCGGTGTCGGATCTCACTTCCTCGCCGCAGTACTGGCAACGCCAGCCATCGCGTTCGAAGAGCTCCATCCTGAGCGTCGGGTCGCGATAGTAGTTGACCGGCCCGGCGGCGCGCTCTTCCGTCGCCATCCGCTCCCGTACTGCGGGCACCTCGGAGGGGAGAGCCACGAGGTAGAGCGTTCCGAGCCGGTCCGTATCACCAATGGATATGAAGCCGTCGCGGGCGAGGTTGTTGAGTTTTCCTGAGATGTGCTGATAGCTGCCTCGGCTCGATCGGGTGCCCTTGCCGATCTCCTCACCGATTGTTCGCTTCCCGACGCGAACAGAGGGGCTTCCGACCAGATGGCTGCGCCTGAGCAGATAGAGGTAAACGCTTGTCTCGTACGGGGGCAGGACGGCCATGACGTTGTCGACGATCTCCTCGAGGAGTCGAGTGCCATCGATGTGCTCGTCGCCCATGATCGGAGCCTACCTCTCATTGCCTATGGCGTACCTGACAGGAGCCAGGGACCGAGATCATTCACCAGGCCCATATCCAGCAGGACACAGATGCACTTTGAAGTGCGAGCTGCTGCAAACAGCCGCAAGTTCGTGTACATGTACAGGCGCGCCGCCTCAGCGCGGTTGCGGCGGGGCCGTGATGTCGAGCTGGGCGCAGATCGCCCGGACCAGCGCGGGACCGATCTCGCGATGGCGCGGAATCGCCGTCGCGCGAGTGCCGTCGCCGTTACGCCACTTGGTGTGCTTCCCGCCTTCGCCCACCTTGCGGGCACCGTGAGCGGTAAGGTGCCGCTCGAGATCGCGGCGCTTCACGGAGCGAAGGTGAGCTCGAGCGGCTCGCTGCTGCCGGCGTCTGCATCGTCGTCAGGCGCGAGCATGAGGCGGAGGGCGTCGATGACGTTCTCACGCGCCTCCTCGCGCGTTCGGCCCTGGCTGATCGCGCCGGGCACCTGGACGACGCGTGCGACGATCCACCCGTCCTCGTCGGGCTCGTCGAACGTGATCGTCAGCTGAAGCGTGTCGCTCATCGAGCACACCGTAGCTTGAGAGTGGGGGCCCAGCTAGTCACACGGCTGTTGGAGCTCCGGCCACCGCTTCGGCGAGGTAGGCGTCGAGCCGTGCTGCCGCTTCGCTCTCGTTGCCCGGCATCAGGTGGCCGTAGCGGTCGAGGGTGATCGTCACCGACGAGTGGCCCATGTAGGCGCTCAGCGCCTTCGCGTTCACGTCGGCAGCGATCATGAGCGAGGCAAAGGTGTGGCGGCACTCGTGGAGGCCGATCGGCTCGAGGCCGGCGCGCGCCCAGGCTGCGTTCGCGCGCTTGCGGACGTTCGACGGCGTGAAGGGCCGGGCGTAGCTCGTCCCGAACACGAGGCCGTCGCGACGGCCCGAGCGCAGCTTGTGCTCGACGAGGTAGTCGCGGAGGACGGCAGGGATCGGCACGGTGCGCCGCCCAGCCCGGCTCTTGGGCGCGACGGTGCCCTCCTTGGCATCCCACGACCACTCGACGCGGATGACCCCGGCGGCCAGGTCGACGTCCTCCCAGCTGAGCGCGAGCAGCTCGCCGCGACGTAGGCCGGTGTACATGGCCGTCGCCCACAGCGCCCGGTCGCGCTCCGGCAGCGCGGCGAGAAGCTCGGCCGCCTCCGCGGGCGAAGCGATGCGGTCACGAGCGCCCTCCATGGCCGCGAGCTCGAGGCCCGACGTCGGGTTCACGGCGACCTCTCCGCGCGCCACAGCGCGCCGGAAGATCGCCCGCAGGGGCATCAGCGTGTTCCGCACCGTGCTCGGATCGAGCCGGTCGGCGCACAGGCGGTCGGCGAAGTCCTGCAGGTCGACGCGACGGACTTCCGAGAGCCGCAGGCCGCCGAGCGCGGGGAGGGCCCGGAGCACGAGCGAGGCCTCGTAGCCACGGATCGCCGACGGCTTGTAGGGTTGGCCGATTCGGTTGGGGATCGCGCCGCTCTTCACGCCCTCGAGCCACGACTCGGCCGCTTCTCGCAACGTCTCCGCCGAGCCCGCCCGCATGGTGCCTCGGCGAAGCGCCACCTGCGCCTCAGCACGCCACGCCTTCGCCTCGGCGAGGGTGCGGAAGGTCTTGAAGATCCGCTTGCCGTCGCGGGCGCTCCAGACGCTGGCCTGGTAGGTCGGCCGGCACCGGCAGGCACCGCCTGACCGAGAAGCACAAACCTTCGAATGACGTACGCGGATTCCGGGGCTCACGACGGCCACGCTAACGAGGGCGTCGGACGACCGCGCCACAGTCGCGCCACAGTCAGAACCGGACTTGAGGCCCTTTGAACAGCTCGTCAGCGGACGACGCCCCTGTAAGTAAGAAAGAAAGAAAACCCGCTAGCCATGCGGGTTTTCGGCTAACGACGAGGGACAGGGCCGCCAGGACTCGAACCTGGAACCCCCGGTTTTGGAGACCGGTGCTCTGCCAGTTGAGCTACGGCCCTCGGCGAAGAGGCATTGTATCGGCGTGCGCCGGCGACCCCTCGGAGCGCTGTTCGCGGTTCTCGCAGTCGGGTTCCTCTCGATCGGCTTCTACGCCGCCGACGCGGGCGGCGCCGCCTGGGTGATCGCCGCGGCGGCGGTCTTCCTCGCAGTCTGGATGGGTGAGCTCGCCTTCAAGCTCCTTCGCTAGGTGGGCGCCGTTCAGCGTTCTATCCTGCGACGATGGGCGAGCGGCCGGACGAAACCCAGGCTCTCTGGCGGGCGTACAAGAGCACCGGCGACCAGACCGCGCGGGACCGCCTCATCCTCAGCTACTCGCCGCTCGTCAAGTACGTCGCCGGGCGGCTTGGGAGCGGCCTGCCGGCCCATGTGGACGAGGGCGACCTCACCTCCTACGGCCTCCTCGGCCTGATCGGGGCAATCGAGCGCTTCGACCCCGAGCGCGACGTCAAGTTCGAGACGTACGCGGTCGCGCGCATCAGGGGCTCGATCATCGACGAGCTCCGCTCGCTGGACTGGGTGCCTCGCTCCGTGCGCTCCCGTGCGCGCGAGATCGAGCGAGCGCTGGCCCAACTCGAGGCGAAGCTCGGGCGCGCGCCCACCGACGAGGAGCTCGCCGACTCGCTCAGCATCAGCGAGGGCGAGCTCCAGGATTCCCTGCTCGAGATCTCGCGGACGTCCATCGCCGCCCTCGACGAGCTCTGGACGAGCTCTTCGCACGGCGGCGATCCCGTGGCGCTGATCGACACGATTCCGGACGACCAGTCAGCCGGGCCGCAGGACGCGATGGCGCAAACGGAGATCCGCGAAGCTCTCGTCGAGGCGATCCAGCGCCTGCCGGAGCGGGAGAGGCTTGTCGTCACGCTGTACTACTACGAGGAGCTGACCCTCAAGGAGATCGGAGAGGTGCTCGGGGTGACCGAGTCGCGCGTCTCCCAGCTCCACACGAAGGCGGTTCTCCGCCTCAAGGCCGTGCTTTCGGCGGCGGCCAGCACGGCGAAACCCTAGTCCGGACGCCACTCGTAGCGCGCGTCGGGCTCGTGTTCCTCGTTGCCGGCCCCAGCCGTCAGCTCGACGAGCCGCAGGCCGCGCCGCTCGTAGAAGCGGCGCGCGCTCGTGTTGCGCTGGAAGACCCAGAGCCGAAAGCCTCCCGGCCGCAACTCCTTTGCCCGCGCGAGCAGCGCGTCGCCGATCTCCCGGCGCTGGAGGTCGGGATGGACGTAGAGATGGGCGAGCATGTCCACGCTGAGGGCCGCGACGCCCGACGCGCTCGCCGCGCTCCGCCACGACGACCTCGTACTC
>JBOHAB010000108.1:0-9093 GCA_050697655.1 Gaiellaceae bacterium | reverse complement strand
GTCGTACGCATGGTCGGTGAGCGGGACGCGGACCGGGGCGGCGCCCAGCTTCAGCGCTGCGAGCGGGTAGCTCGCGAAGGACGGCCAGCCGAAGACGACCTCGTCACCCGGGTCGAGTGTCGCGAGCGAGAGGTACGAGATGATCGCGTCGGCGCCGGCCGCCACCGCCACGTTGGACGGCTCGACATCGTGCTTCTCGGCGAGCGCCTGCACGAGGCGCCACGCGCCTCCGTCGGGGTAGCGGTTCAGCTCGGGAAGGCATCGTTCGAGCGCCTCGAGCGCAGCTGGGAAGGGCCCGAACTGCCCCTCGTTAGAGGCCAGCTTCACCACCCGCTCGAGACCGAGCTCGCGCTGGACCTCCTCGACGGGCTTCCCCGGCTCGTACGGGACGAGCCCCGCGAGCGCAGGCCTGGTTAGATCGCGGGCCACGCGGAAACCTTAACCTGTCGGCGAATGGACGAGATCGGGCTTTTCCCGCTCAACCTGGTGCTCGTGCCGGGCGAGCAGGCGCCGCTGCACATCTTCGAGCCCCGCTACCGGGAGCTGATCGGCGAGTGCCTCGACTTCGGGGCCGAGTTCGGCCTCGTGCTCGAGGACGACGAGGGGATGCGCGACGTCGGCGTGCGCTGCGCGGTCGTCGAGGTGATCGACCGCTTCCCCGACGGGCGTCTCAACGTCGTCGTCGAGGCCCACGACCGCTTCCAGCTCGTCGGCCTGACGGACGGCCGCCCGTTCCACACCGGAGAGGTCGAGGACGCCCCCGACGAGAGCGACACCCCCAGCGAGGACGAGGTGGAGGAATGCCTCGCCGCGTACGCGCGGGTCGTCGCCGCCGCCGAGGCCGAGCTCGACGACCTCGATCTGGACGCCGACTCGATCGCCTACCAGATCGCCTCCCGTGTCGACTTCGGCACGGAGATCAAACAGGGTCTCCTGGAGCTCCGCTCGGAGCGCCAACGCGTCCTTCGGCTCGCGCCGATGCTGAACCAGGCGGCAGAAGCAGTCGAGCGCGAGACGGAGATCCGCCATCGCGCCGGCGGCAACGGCCGCGTCGAGCCGCTGTAAGCGGGTCGTCTCCTAGGCCGAGCGGCGGACGCCGTGCACGGGACGGCCGGACGCTTCCCAGGCGTAGTAGGACGCGCTCGGCCCGAACGACCGCTCATAGGGGACGATCCGGGGGTTCCGCCCCACCTCCATCGCCCGCTGCGCGTGCCAGAGGAGGTTCGGGTCGTCCCGCTCGACCCAGACGAGGATCAGGTGCACGGCCGTCATGAACTCGGCGACGAACGTACAGCCCGGCGCCGGGCACGGGAAAGGATCCGTGCGGACGCAGAACCAGCCGGAGTGATCCTCATCGGAGTCGCCAGTCCACAGCTCTTCCTCCTCGACGAGCTGCTCCTCCTCGAAGAGGACCGACCCGCGCCTCGGTTCGAGTGACTCGGTCACCGGATCACCTTGGCCATGAGAATGGCGTCGACGAAGCCGTCGGCACGCCGGTAGTGGTCGCGGCGATACCCCTCGCGCTCGTAGCCCATGTCCTCGTAGAGCGCGATTGCGGCACCGTTGTACGGGAAGACGTGCAGCTCGAGCTTGTGGACGCCGACCTCCCGCGCCCACCCCTCGGCGGCCTCCATGAGCGCGCGGCCGACGCCACGCCGGCGATGGGGCTCGGCCACCATGACTCCCAGGTCGGCGACGTGCTCGCTGGCCGGGTGCGTGTCGCGGGCGAGCGAGATGCGCCCGATGATCCCGTCCGCGGTCTCGGCGACGAAGACTGCCGCGTGGCTATGCCGCCGGACGGCGCGCAGATAGCGGCGTTCCTCGGACGGCGTCCGCCAGTCGCCGTTGGTGATCAGCCACCCCTCCGGCTCGGCGCCGACCGCGCGCGCCAGCTCGACGAGCGCGGCCGCGTCACCCGGCGCCGCTCGGCGGACGAGCACCGTCATGCGGCGACCACGACGCCTGCGCCCACGCGCCGCGGATCGCCCGCGGCCTCGAGCTCGCCGTCGGCGCGCACGGCGACCACCGACGCGCCGCCGAAGAAGAGGTTCCGGTCGCGCCAGCGGTTGACGGAGTAGCCGGCGTCCTCCAGCCGATCGCCGGTGGCTGCCGCGACGCCGCCCTCGAGCTGGAGCACGTCTCCGTCGAGGTGGACGCGCGGGGCGCCGATCGCTTCCTCGGCGCTCTGACCGTGGTCGAGCACGTTGACGACGATCTGGAGGATGGCGGCGCGGAGGCGGATCGAGCCGGCGCTGCCCACGACCAGTCGCGGGCGCCCACCCTCCAGCACGAGCGAGGGCGCCATCATGCTCGTCAGCCGCGTGCCCGGCCGGGCAACCTTGCCCGGCGGGTTGAGGTCGGGCTCGCCGAGCATGTTGTTCAGCTGGATGCCCGTGCCGGGGACGATGAATCCCGATCCACATCCGGTCGTGGCGGAGAGCGAGGCCGCATTCCCGTTTCCGTCGACGACGCTGATGTGCGTCGTCGAGGGCACGCCGGCAGGCTCCGGGGCGGGCGGTCTCAGCGCCTCACGAGCCGACGCGGCGGCCTCCTCGACGCGTTCGTCGGCAAGGAGCCGGCGGGCGGCGCCCCCGCGGTAGAGATCGCTGACGAACCCGGGGGCCCGGAGCCGGGCCGCTTCCCGCATGGCCTCGGCGACGAGCGCGATCCCCTGGGGGCTCCCCGCGGGGGCCATGGGCCCCAGCCGATCGAGGACGCGGAGCGCGAAGGCGATCAGGAGCCCGCCCGAGGAGGGCGGCGGGTTGGAGACGAACTCACCGGCGCGATAGCGCGCCCGCACGGGGCGACGGCCCACGACGCGGTAACCGGCGAGATCGGCCTCGGTGACGGCGCCTCCCCGCTCGCGCACGGCCGCGCTCAGGCGCCGCGCGAGCTCGCCGCGATAGACGACGTCCACCCCCTCGGCCGCCAGCCATTCGAGCGTCTCCGCGAGGTCGGGCATGACCACGCGCTCCCCCTCGGTGAGCGGCCGGTCTCGACCGTAGACGCACCGCCCTTCGGGCTCGCTGCGAAGCACCGCGTCGAGGATCTCGTGGAGGAAGGCCTGGCCGGCGTTGAGCGGAACGCCCGCCCGGGCGACCTCGACGGCAGGCGCGAACAGCTCGGCCCAGGGAAGGCTCGCATAGCGCTGGTGCGCGGCGGCGAGCCCGGCCGGCATCCCGGGCACGGCGGCGGCGGCCGGGCCGATGAGAAAGACCTGGGTCGTGTGGTCGTCGAAGGCGACGTCGACCGCCAGCATCTCGCTCGTCTCCCCGGGAGGCAGCCCCTCTCCCGGGACGGCGGCGAAGAAGTCGAGGAGCCTGTCGGTGCCGTCGCTGGCTCCGTGCACGAGCATGAATCCCCCGCCCCCCGGCCCTGTCAGCGGGCTCTCGGCCACCCAGGAGACGAGCGCCGCGGCGATGCAGGCATCGACGGCGTTCCCTCCCTCGGCGAGAATGCGTGCGCCCGCGTCGGCTGTCAGCGGGTGGCCGGCCGCGACTGCGCCCTTCATGGGCAGAGGGTAGCGCGGGCTCTTCCGCCTACCATGTGCCCCAATCCGCGAAAGGCTGCCGGTCGCCGGCCTCGAGGGCCCAGTAGTCGCGCTGCGCCCGCACGCGCCCGTCGGAGTCGAAACGGAGCAAGGCGACACCGGCGATCGTCACCTCTTGCCCGTTCTCGAGCACGACCGCCCAGTACTCGACGATCGCACGGTCGCCGGCGGCTAGCGGCGCGCCGAACCAGCAACCGCGAAACCCTTGCTGGTCGGCGAACGCCCACCTCGCGTACTCGAGCACGCCTTCCCGGCCCACGTGCGGCTCGCGAAAGGGCTGCGAGCGGAAGACCGCGCCGGCTGCGTAGACGGCCGCAAGCGGCTCCGGGTCCTTCGCCGGCCAGGCACGGCGCCAGGCGTCGGCCCACCTGCGCGCCGCGGCTTCCGCGTCCACCATGCGGCAGGACTCTAAGGTTCGCTGAGGAAGCTCGGCGGCTCGAGCGGGTCGGCGTCGGGTCGCGGGATCGCCCGCACCGGCTCGCCGATGCCCGTCGCGATCACGGTCACCCAGACCTGGCCGGCGAGCCGCTCGTCGATCGTTGCGCCGAAGATGATGTTCGTGCTCTCCGTGGCGCCGCGCCGGACCACCTCGGCCGCCTCGTTCACCTCGAGCAGCGTCAGGTCTTCGCCGCCCGCGATCGAGAGGAGGATGCCTCTCGCGCCGACGAGCTCCGTGTCGATCAGCGGCGAGCGCAACGCACGCTCGGCCGCCTCGTGCGCCCGGTTGTCGCCGGTGGCGAAGCCGATGCCCATCAGCGCCGTGCCCGCGTCGGACATGACGGTGCGCACGTCGGCGAAGTCGAGGTTGATGAGACCGGGCATCGTGATCAGGTCGCAGATGCCCTGGACGCCCTGACGCAGCACGTCGTCGGCGATTCGGAAGGCATCGAGCATCGAGGTCGAGCGATCGAGGACCTCGAGCAGGCGGTCGTTGGGGATGAGGATGACGGTGTCGGCGACCTCCCGGAGCGCGGCCGCGCCGTCGTCCGCCTGGGCTCGGCGGCGGGTGCCCTCGAAGCGGAAGGGCATCGTGACGATCCCGACCGTGAGCGCCCCGACGTCACGGGCCAGTCGAGCGACGACCGGCGCCGCGCCCGAGCCGGTTCCCCCACCCTCGCCGGCGGTGACGAAGACCATGTCGGAGCCGCGCAGGACGTGCTTGATCTGATCCTCGGCCTCTTCGGCCGCCCGGCGGCCGAGGTCGGGGTCGGCGCCCGAGCCGAGCCCCTGCGTCAGGTCGCGGCCGATGTGCAGCTTGATCGGCGCCTCGCACTGCTTCAGCTGCTGAATGTCCGTGTTGACCGCGATGAACTCGACCTGCGAGAGCCCGGCCTCGATCATGCGGTTGACCGCGTTCAGCCCTGCGCCGCCGACGCCGACGACGCGGATGACCGCGAGGTAGGCGGCAGAGTCCGGGCGCGGGGTCGTGCGCATGCGCGGCGTGGGCTCGATCTGCGCGCGCGACGTCTTCTTGCTCTTGGGCTTGGCCGGCTTGGGCTCGGAAGTGGCGGCGGGCGGGCTTGCCGAGCTCGGCTCGCCCTCGTCGAGCGGCGTCGCCGACTCGACGGTGGCGTCCGGGTCGGTCCCCTCGCCTGCCTCCTGGCCGGGGTCGCCCTCCTTCCCGGATTGGCGCTGCGCGGCCTCGGTCGCCCGGAAGAGGTCGGCCAGCGGGCCCTCACGCATGCTGGCGCGGCGTCGCCCCATCGAGCACCTCCTTCGCGAGGTCGCGGTATGCCTCGGCGGCGCTGCTCGCCGGGTCGTACTTGAGCACGGAGCTGCCCTGGACGGGCGCCTCCGCGTAGCGCACGGTCTTACGGATCCGAGTCTCGAAGACGAGGTCGCCGAAGTTTTCCTTCAGCATCTCGACCGCTTCCCTCGCGTGGAGCGTCCGGCCGTCGTACATCGTCGGGAGGATGCCGCGGATCTCGACGGTCGGGTTGAGATTCTCGCGAATCATCGCGAGCGTGTTCTCCAACTGGACGAGCCCGCGGAGCGAGAGGTACTCGCACTGCACCGGGACGATCACGCTGTCCGAAGCGGTCAAGGCGTTGATGGTCAGGAGCCCGAGCGAGGGCGGCGTGTCGATGAGGATGTAGTCGTAGCGGCTGCGCACAGGGAGCATCGCCTTCTGCAGGGCGCGCTCGCGCCCGATCATGCTCGAGAGGGCGAGCTCGGCGCCGGCGAGGTCGATCGACGAGACGGCGAGGTCGATCTCGGTCCGGTGGATGACCTGGTCGATCGGAAGGCTGTGCACGAGGACGTCGAACATCGAGCGCTCGACCGAGTCGGGGTCCATGCCCTGGCTCATGGTCAGGTTGCCCTGCGGGTCGAGGTCGACACCGAGGACGTCGAACCCCTGCTCTTTGAAGGCGACGGCGAGATTGAGCGTCGTCGTCGTCTTCGCGACGCCGCCCTTCTGATTGGCGAGCGCGATGACCTGGCCCAGCTTGACTCCCTGCGAAGTAGGCGTCCGCCAGAGCGGACGCGTGAGGATTCCGGAAAGGCCCATCAAGGGCTCCTGTTTCGTGCCAGGGTAGCACAATCCTTCCCCGCTTCCCGACGCCGCAATCCGGCATGGCAAGCGGATCTGCGGGCTCTTCCCGATGGCCCGGGAGCTCTGGAGCGGACCCGCGGTCAGCGCCGGAGCGCGAGGAGCGAGAGCATCTCGAAGCAGGCGTTCGCGGCCACGAGGGCCGTCACGCCGGCAGGGTCGTACGGCGGCGAGACCTCGACGCAGTCGAAGCCGCGGAAGTCCAGGCCCGCGAGCGAGCGGACGAACGTGAGCGCCTCCCTGCTCGACGGTCCGCCCACTTCAGGCGTCCCGGTCCCCGGCGCGTAGGCCGGGTCGACGAAGTCGACGTCGAAGGAGAGGAAGCAGGCAGCCGAGCCCACCCGGCTCCGGACACGCTCCGAGAACCGTCCGGGCCCGAGCGCCGCCAGCTCCTCGTACGTGAGGGCGTCGAATCCGAACTGCTGGGGCAGGCGCTCGTCCTCGGCCTCGGCCAGGGAGCCGCGCAGCCCGGCCTGGATCGACCGCGCCGGGTCGACGAGACCCTCTTCCACCGCCCGGCGCACGACACTTCCATGGAAGAGCTTCTGACCGAAGTACTCGTCCCAGAGGTCGTGGTGCGAGTCGAGCTGCACCAGCGCCAGGGGCCCGTGCACGGCCGCGAGCGCCCGCAGCTCGGCGAGCAGCACCGTATGGTCTCCGCCCAGGCAAACGGTCGTGACGCCCGCACGGGCGATCTCTTCGAGGCCGGCGGCCGAGCGCTCGATCGATTCCGCGGTCGAGCCCGGCACCGTCGGCACGTCGCCGTAGTCGACGAGCGAGAGCTTCTCGACCACGTTCACGCGCAGCAACGGGTTGTAGTCGCGAAGCAGGACCGACACGCTGCGGATGCCCTCGGGCCCGAAGCGAGCTCCCGATCGGTACACGACCGCCCCGTCGGTAGGGATGCCGACGATGGCAACGTCGACGTCCTCCAGGTCGCGGACGTAGGGAAGCCGCATGAAAGTCCGTGGGCCCGAGAAGCGCGGCGTCTCGAACGCGTCCGGCGGACCGTAGCGCAGCATGGGGCCGCGATTATAGGTGTGCGGATTCGGCAGTCTCCGGCATCACCTCCTCGTTCGCAGCGAGGGTGGCCCGGCAGCCTTCGAGCGCGGCCGCGGCCCCGGCCGTCGCGTTCGCGCGCGCGTCCGCCAACCCGTTTCGCCGGTGTTCGCGGTCTCCAACGCGTTCCGCCGCGAGCCAGGCTTCGCCTTCGGCGAGGAGCTGCCTCACCTCCGCCAGCAGCTCATCGGCAGGCGCCCTCGTGCCCTGGAGCGCCTCGATCCGCTCGAGCCGCCGGATGACGTCGCGTGCTTCGTCCACGCTCCCGAGGCTACGCCCCGGGACCGCGCGAGTGTGTGTCGTCCTGGATCGAATCCTGCGCGGAAGTGCCCGCACATTCGCGCCGATAGACGAGCAGGAGCACGCCGATGCCGCCGAGCGCGATCGCCAGCGTGATCCAGCTCCACTGGAAGATCGGAAGCAGCGCGCCTAGCACCATGCCGACGACGAGCAGCCGGCAGCGGCGGCGGCGCATCAGCTCCGCCCGGCTCGGCAGGGTCATCCCGCGGCGAGCACCCGCGAGGAGGAGCTCACCTGCGGCCGCGGGCGCAGGCCGAGCAAGGCCTCGTCGAGCGTGGCCACGAGCTGCTCCCGCGAGCCCTCGAGCAAGGTCTCGACGAGAGCACGCCGGACCGCGTCCTCCGCCCGGGCGCCCGGCCCGTCCCCGTCGAGCAGAGCGCGGAGCGCGATCAGGAGATCCTCGCGCTCACGGGCGGTCTCGCCCAGGAGCACGGCCGCGCGCATGGCGGCCGCCCAGGACCCCTCCTCGCAGCCGAGCAGTGCCTCGAGCGCCTCGCGGAGCTCGTCCGAGCGGTGCGCGCCGGCGTGAAAGAGCGCCAACTCCCAGCGGTCGAGCGCTTCCAGCAGGTCGTCGGGAGCCTCGGCCAGCCGCGTCTGCAGCTCCATCACGAGCGGGGCGCGAAAGACATCGAGGCGAGTCGCCTGGCCCGGCGGCACCTGGGCGGCCGTCGCCGGCATGGGCCTGACGCCGTACGGGCGGAAGTCGAGGCGCTCGAAAACGACAGGGCCCGCAGCGACGGCGCCGGGTGTCGCGAGCCGAAGCGCGCTGACCGCTCGCCCGAACTCGCCCGGTGCGTCGGGAACGCGGCAGGCCTGCGAGTCGAGCTCGGCCTCCAGCTCGAGGACGAGCGTCCGATCGATCTCGCGGCTCCAGCCGCGCGGGAGCAGCCGCCGTGCGTCCGGCCAGGATGCTGTCAGCTCGTTCGCCGCGGCCGGGCGCACCCGAACGCCTCTGCCGAGCTCGGTCGCGCCCCCCGCCGTCAGGCCGACGAGCGGAGCAAGAGCCGTGTAGGAGCGGCGGTCGCCGAAGAGGGAGCGCTCGAGCTCGGCGTAGGAGCGCTCGAACCCGGTGTCGTCCCAGTCGAAGCCGCCGCAGGCCTCGGCGGTCGCTACCAGCAGCGGAATCAGGATCGTGCGCCGAAGCGCCTCGTCCTCGCCGACCCGCTCGTCCGCGTGGGCGCTCGCGAAGAGCGCCGCGGCGGGCTCGTCCTTGAGGGCTGCGAGCGCTTCGCGGGCGTCCTCCCGGAGCGCCAGGCGGCCCGCGCGCTGCTCGATGAAGGAGCCCACGAGCGGCCGGTACTCGTACAGGGTCGGCCGATTCGGCCCCGCGTGCTCCTCGAGCGCGATGGGGAGATCGGCACCGCCTTCGAGCTCGAAGCCGAGGTCGAAGAAGGCGCCGAGGCAGAAGCCGCGGAGCGCTTTGAAGAGTTGCGGCGAGCGGGGAGCCCTGCCCGCACCCCCACGCGCAGGTCGATTGTCGCCGGCCCGGTCGGACACGCGGAACGGTTACGCCCCCGCAGGCTCCGTTCCTGCCTGGCACTCGGGGCACCAATACGCAATCCGGGCTTCGTCGCCCTGTGCGTGGGAGCGGACGAGCGCCCCGCACTGCCTGCACGGACGCCCAGCTCGACTG
>JBOHAB010000107.1:0-9246 GCA_050697655.1 Gaiellaceae bacterium | reverse complement strand
GCGCCGAAGCGCCCCGCCCACCTGGTTTTGAAGCCTGGGCTTCTAGCCTGCTCCCTGGACGACGACCTTGGTGAAGTCGATCTGGTCCAGCGGGCTGACGTGGAACGTGTCGCGAACCGCGTCGCTCTCGAGGTTCGGGTACGTGTACCACATGATCGGCGTGAGCGGCACCTCGCCGTCCTCGCCGAACATGACGTCCTCCAGCTGGCGGTAGATCGCGTAGCGAGCCTCGTCGTCGGGGGTCTGCTTGGCCTCCTCGACGAGCGCGTCGAACTCCTCGTTGCACCAGTTGGTGTTGTTGTTTCCGGAGTCGCAGGTGAACAGCTCCAGGCCGTTGATCGCATCCGGGAAGTCGTAGATCCACCCGAGGCGATAGGCATCGACGGACTTGTTCGGCGGAGGCCCGAGGAACTCGAGGTACTGAGCCCACTCCTGCGCCTTGATGGTCGTCTCGATGCCGAGCTCGTTCCACATGTCCTGAACGGCCACGGCGATCTCAGGATGGCCGGGCGCGTCGTTGTGGAAGAGGTTGATCTGCATCTTCGGATTCGGCTCCTCTGCGAGGAGGGCCTGCGCCTGCTCCATGTCGCCTTCCGGCGGGAGCCACGGCGAGTTCGGGTTGATGGTTTCGAAGCCGAGGATGCCCTCGGGCGTAAAGCCCGTCGCCTGGCTGCGGCCCGTGCGGTCGATCTCGTCAGTGATGATCTTCCGGTTGATCGCGAGCGACATCGCCTTGCGCTGGTTCTCGCCGACGTTGTCGACGTTGAACCCGTAGTAGTAGTTCCCGAGCGCGGGGTACAGCTCGTAGGTCGGAAGCTGCTTCAGGCGCTCGATGTCTTCGGGCGGGAGCCCGGCGCCGTCGAGCGCGTCGACCTCGCCGTTCTCGAACGCCGCCACGCGCGTGACGCCGTCGACGATGATCGGCCCGTCGATCCGCTCGAGCGAGACGCTATCCGCGTCACGCCAGTCGGGGTTCTTGACCATGTTGATCGACGCCTCGTGGTCCCACGACTCGAGCATGAAGGGACCGTTGGTGACGATGTTCGCGGGATCCGTCCAGTTGTCGCCGAACTCCTCGACGGTCGCCTGGTGGACCGGCAGGAACGAGTGGTGCGAGACCTGCCCGAGGAACCAGGGCTGCTCCGAGGTCAGCTCGACCTGGAGCGTGTAGTCGTCGACCGCGGTGACGCCGACTTCGTCGGCCATCGCGTCGCACTTCGCGCTGTTCGGAGGCGTACAACCGTTGTACTCCGCCGCGCCGACGATCCCGTAGAGCTGATACGCGTAGTCGGCGGCGAGCGCGGGGCTCAGCGTCCGCTTCCACGAGTAGACGAAGTCCTGCGCGGTGACCGGGTCACCGTTCGTCCACGTCCCGTCCTGCCTGAGGTGGAACGTCACGGTGGGACCGTCGACCTCCCAGCTCTCGGCCAGCGACGGCTCGGGCTCGAGCGTGTCGGGATTCAGCTTCACGAGCGGGTCCATGAGCGCCAGGATGACGTTCGACGACGTCGTGTCCGTGGCCTTGCCCGGGTCGAGCGACGGCGGCTCGGCGCCCCACGCGATGCGGAGCACCTGCTCCGCCGC
Organism: Gaiellaceae bacterium; assembly: GCA_050697655.1. Lineage (GTDB taxonomy): Bacteria > Actinomycetota > Thermoleophilia > Gaiellales > Gaiellaceae > JAIBJN01. The sequence goes on along the minus strand of JBOHAB010000107.1, from coordinate 7,662 downwards.
AGCGGCGCCGGTGTCGGTCGCGCCCGTGTCGTCGCCGGCGGCATCGTCGTCGTCCCCCCCGCACCCGGCTGCACCGAGCGTCAGGACCGTGACGAGCGCCACGACGAGCAGGAGCCATCTGTTTCTACGCACTTCTGCCCTCCTCTTGTTCATCAACGGCCGCACGAGAATCTGGCCAGGCGGCCACTGGCAGGTTAGACGCGGACAGTCGAATGAAGTTAGGGCTACCTCGCGGGAAGGTCCCGGCGCTCCACGACCTGGCTGTCGCGCAGGGCGGTGGTGCAGCCGCCGACGGTGAAGAGAGCGCCGTCCACGTAGAACGTCTGCAGGCCGTGGCGGGTGGTGAGCGAGCGCGGTCCGTACGTCCACGTGCCGGACTCGGCGTCGTAGATCTGGTACGTGCTCTCCCAGACCGCATGGATCTCGTCGCCGGCCACCGCCGCGCCGAGCAGCTCCATCGGCTCGGGCATCGTCGGCCCTTCACGCCATTCCCCGGTCGCCGGATTCAGGATCAGGACGTCGCGCAGGATCTCGTCTCCGCGCCGCCCGCCGATCATCCAGATCTCGTCCTTGAAGGGAACTGCGTCGAACGCGTGGTTGGCGAAGGGGAGCGCCGGCCCCTCCGACCACTGGTCGGTCGCGGGGTCGTAGACGAAGACGTCGTCCCGCTCCACCCCCTCGTGGAAGCCGCCGAGGACGTAGACCTTCCCGCCGAGTGTGAGCGCCGCGTGGTTGAAGCGGGGCTCGGGGAGGGGCGCCCGCTCGCTCCACTCGTCCGTCGCCGGGTCGTATGCATATACGGCGCGCGAGTTCCCTTGCGCGGTCGTCCCCCCGATCACGTAGAGGACGCCGTCGACCGCCGCCGCCGCACCCGCGCGAACCGCCTCGGGCATGCGGCTGAGGGTCTCCCAGGAGTCGGCAGTCGGGTCGTAGCGCGCGAGGAGGTCGAGCGGGCGCCCCGTCTCCCCGACCATCCCACCGGCCGCATAGATCTGGTCGCCGATGTCCGCGGCGGCGACGTAGCTTCGGCGCTGCGACATGGACTCGCGGTAGGTCCACGGCGCCGCCTCGGCCTCGGCGGACCCGCGCGTCCCGAGGACGGCCGCGAGCGCGACGATTGCGAGCACGACGAGGAGAGCTGCGAGGACGCGCATACCGATTGAGACGCTCGGCCGAGCGGCGGCGTTAGCTGGTGAGCGCGTCCGCCCCCGCGACGACCTCGAGGATCTCCTGGGTGATCTCAGACTGGCGGGCGCGATTCATGTCGAGCGTCAGCGTGTCGATCAGCTCGCCCGCGTTCTTGGAGGCGTTCCGCATCGCGGTCATGCGCGCGCCGTGCTCGGAGGCGGCCGACTCGAGCAGCGCCCGGTAGATGGTCGTCTCGAGGTAGGTCGGGAGCAGGCGCCCGAGGATCTCCTCAGGCTCGGGCTCGTAGATGAAGTCGCCCTCGAGCGCGATCTCGTAGGCGCTCTTCTCCTCTTCCTCGAGCAGCGTTCGCGGGATCGGCAGGACGTCCTCGACGGAGACGGTCTGCGTCAGCGGCGAGACGTAGTGGTTGTAGACGACGACCACGCGGTCGACCTCCCGCTCGACGAAGAGGTCGGCGAGCTTCTTCGAGATCGCGACCGCGTCCGCGTAGACGGGGCGGTCGGTGAAGTCGACCCACGCCTGGTCGATCGTGTACCGCCGGAAGCGGAGCGTCGAACGGCCCTTCTTGCCGACCACAACCCAGCGGACGTCGGCGCCGGCGGCGCGCACCTCGCGCTCGAGCTGGAGCGCACGACGGACGATTTGCGCGTTGAAAGCGCCGGCGAGGCCTCGGTCGCCCGTCAACGGCAGGATCGCCACGGACTGGATCGTCTCGCGCGCCTCGAGCAGCGGGAAGCCGCGCGACGGCGTCGCGCGCGCCGTCCCGATCATCAGCTCGCGCATCCGCTCGGCGTAGGGCCGGAGCGCCTCGATGCGCGTCTCCGCTCGCCGCAGCTTGGCGGCGGCGACCAGCTCCATCGCCTTCGTGATCTTGCGCGTGTTGCGGACGGAGCGGAGCCGCCGCTTGATGTCCTGGACGGTGGCCACTAGCGGATCATCAGGCGGCTGCCCCAGCCTCCTCGTGCACGGCGAAGTTCTTCTTGAACTCCTCGACCTGCTCGCGGGCCGTAGCCTGCGCCTCGTCCGGAAAGTCGCTCGACTCGCGGATGCCCGCATAGACCGCTCCCTCGGTGCGCAGGTACTCCCTGAGCTCCTCCTGGAAGCGAGGCACCTGGTCCGGCGGGATGTCGTCGAGGAGGCCCTGGATGCCCGCGAAGATCGCGACCACCTGCTCCTCGAGCGGCCAGGGCTGGTACTGCGGCTGGTTGAGCGTCGCCACCATGCGCTCGCCGCGGGCAAGCGTGCGCTGCGTCTGCGGGTCGAGCTCGGACCCGAACTGGGCGAAGGCCTCGAGCTCGCGGTACTGCGCCAGGTCGAGGCGAAGGCGGCCGGCGACCTTCCGCATCGCCTTCGCCTGCGCGTTCCCGCCGACGCGGCTCACCGAGATGCCGACGTTGATCGCCGGGCGCACGCCCGAGAAGAAGAGCTCGGACTCGAGGAAGATCTGCCCGTCCGTGATCGAGATGACGTTGGTGGGGATGTAGGCGGAGACGTCGCCGGCCTGCGTCTCGATCACGGGCAGGGCGGTCAGCGATCCTCCTCCCAGCTCGTCCGAGAGCTTGCAGGCGCGCTCGAGCAGGCGCGAGTGCAAGTAGAAGACGTCGCCCGGGAAGGCCTCGCGTCCCGGCGGGCGCCGGAGGAGGAGCGACATCTGCCGGTAGGCGTCCGCGTGCTTCGAGAGGTCGTCGTACATGCAGACGGCGTGCTTGCCGTTGTAGAGGAAGTGCTCGCCCATCGCGCAGCCGGCGTAGGGCGCCATCCACTTGATCGGCGCCGCCTCCGTCGCCGAGGCAGTGACGATGATCGTGTAGTCCATCGCCCCCGCCTCCTTGAGGCGCTCGTACACCTGCGCGACCGTCGAGGCCTTCTGGCCGATGGCGACGTAGATGCAGATCATGTCCTGACCCCGCTGGTTCAGGATCGTGTCGACGAGGAGCGCCGTCTTCCCCGTGGAGCGGTCGCCGATCACGAGCTCGCGCTGGCCTCTTCCCACCGGGATCATCGAGTCGATCGCCTTGATTCCCGTCTGGAGCGGCTCGAAGACGGGCTGCCGGTTGACGACCCCGGGCGCCTTGAACTCGAGCAGGCGGCTCTCGGAGGCCTCGAGCGGCCCCTGTCCGTCGAGCGGGATGCCGAGTGGGTTGACGATGCGTCCGACGATCTCGTCGCCGACCGGCACGCTCATGACCTTGCCGGTCCGCTTGACGGTCTCGCCTTCGGAGACCAGCTCCCACTCGCCGAAGAGCGCGACGCCGACGTTGTCCTCCTCGAGGTTGAGCGCGATGCCGGTGACGCCGTGCTCGAGCTCGAGCATCTCCATCGCCATGCAGCTCTCCAGCCCGTAGACGCGCGCGATGCCGTCGCCGATCTGGAGGACGGTGCCGACCTCCGCGAGGTCGGTCTCGACGTCGTAGGACTCGATCCGCTGCTTGAGGATCGAGGTGATCTCTTCGGGACGTAGTTTCACGTGACTCTCAGCTCCTTGCTGTCAGTTCCTGGCGTAGCTGGTTCAGACGGCCGCGCACGCTCGCGTCGAGGCGCTGCGAGCCGGCCTGGATGACGACGCCTCCGATCAGGTCGGGGTCGACGCGCCTCGTTGCCTCCACCTTGCGGCCGGCCGCCTGCTCGATCTGCCCGACGACCTTCGCCGCCTCCTCGTCGGAGAGCTCGACGGCGGTCGTCAGCTCGAGCTCGAGGACGCGCTCGGCGAGCGCGATCTGGCGCTCGAGCTCGGCCTGGATCTCCTCGACCTCGGCGATGCGGCCCTTCTCCGCGAGCAGGAGGAGAAAATTGCGGACGAGCGGGTCCGCCTCGCCGAGCGCCGCTTCGAGCGCGTCGCGCTTCACGTGCGGCTCGATCTGCGGGTTGCGAAGGAGCGAGCGAAGCTCGTCCGAGGCCTCGATCGCGGCGACGAAGTCGCCCAGCTCCTCGCGGACCCGGTCGAGCCGATCCTGGTCGCGGGCCGCTTCCAGGAGCGCCTCGGCGTACACGCGATGGGCAACCGCCATTCGCCGGCTCCTAGTTCTCGCTCGCGATCTGCTTCACGTCGACCTCGGCGATCGTCTCGTCGATCAGGCGCCGCTGGTCCTCCTCGTCGAGCACCTTGCCCGTCACCTTCTCGGAGGCAAGGAGCGTCAGCTCGACAACGTCGCGGCGGATTTGCTCTCGGAGGCGCGCGTTCTCGGCCTCGAGCTCCTCGCGGTTCTTCTCCAGCCGCTCCTTCAGGTCCGTGTCGGCCGCCTGGCGCGCCTGCTCGAGCTGGCGCTGAGCCTGGCGGCGCGACTCGTCGAGGATCTTCTCGCGGTCGCCGAGAGCCTCCTCGCGCTCGCGCTTGACGAGCTCACGGAGCTCCCGAGCCTCCTCGCGCGCCTTGTCGGCCTCGTCGAGCGCCTCGCGGATCCGGTCGCGGCGCTGGTCGATCATCCCCTGGATGCGCCCGAAGGCGAAGCGCCGAAGCGCCCAGAGGACGATCAGGAAGGTAAGGATCGTCCAGACCATCAGGCCCGGGACGACGTCGATGAGCGAGCCTTCGTCCTCCTCGGCCGTCGTGGTCGTTTCCTGGGCGAAGAGAAACGCCTGGAGAAGCTGATCTCTCATGGGCTGACGAGCACGAAGGCGAGCAGGCCGCCGAGGAGCGCGTAGAAGACCACGGCCTCCGTGAGCGCGAAGCCGAGCCACTGGATGCCGGTCAGCTCGCCACGGAGCTCCGGCTGCCGTGCGACTGCCTGGATCATCGAGCCGAAGATGGTGCCGATGCCGATGCCGGCGCCAACTGCGCCGAGCCCGACGCCAACGCCGAAGGCGATTGCCTGGCCGAGCGCGACGAGGCCTTCGTCGGTGGTCTGTGCGAGCAAGAGTTCCACTGTTCCTCCTCCTTAGTGTTCCGGTTCGATGGCCGCGCCGATGTAGATGGCCGAGAGCAGCGCAAAGACGAAGGCCTGGATCGAGACGACGATGCCGACCTCGAAGAGGTAGATGGCGGTTCCGATCAGCACCGAGAACGGGACCAGCCACCAGGCCGAGAAGATGAAGATGAGGCCGATCATGACGAGGATCAGCATGTGGCCCGCCAGCATGTTGGCGAAGAGCCGCACCGAGAGCGAGATCAAGCGCATGAACTGCGAGATCACTTCGAGCGGGACGATCAGGCCGAGCAGGGGCTTCGGGGCGCCCTCCGGAATCCAGCTCTTGAAGTAGGGGCGTACGCCGTTGTAGCGGATCCCCTCGAAGTGGGTGGCGCCGAAGGTGATGAGCGCGAGGGCGAGCGTGACGCTCAGGTTGGCGGTGGCGGCGTAGATCCCCCAGGTCGGCAGCTCGAGCCCGAAGAAGTCGAACTTCTCGTCCGAGAGCGGGAGCGGGATGAACCCGACGATGTTCAACACCCAGATGAAGAGGAAGAGCGAGGCGACGTACGGGAACCACAGACGAAGGGCCTTCGAGGGGATGCTCGACTCGGCGATCTGCTCCTGGACGGCTTCGTAGATCGCCTCGCCGGTCGTCTGGCGCCGGTCCGGCCGCAGGGAGAGGCCGAAGCGCATGAGCCAGACGCCGAGGAGGATCGTGAGCAGTCCGCCCAGCCAGACGTAGGCGACCGCCTTGTTGACCGACATGTCCAGCGGCCCGATGTGGATCGGGATCCAATCCTGGAGGATGAACTCGTGCTGCGGGTCGAAGTCGCTCTCTGCGGCAAGCAGTGGGTTCACCGCTTTGGGCTCCCCGAGTAGTAGAGGGCGAGACTAAGGGCGAGCTCGGCGCTGTAGGCGGCGGCGTAGACGAGCGCGCCCGCGAGCGCGAGCGACGGGCTCGCGACGGCGACGGCGAGCAGGATCAGCACGAGGACGATCCCTCGACCCATCATCCCGAAGGCGGCGATTCCCGAGCCGCGGAGCGTCGGCTCGCCGATGCCCGCCCTCGCGAGGAGGAGGCCGACGAGCTGGCTAGCGGCCCAGAGGAGGGCGCCCAGCGCCCAGCCGCGAACGTCCCAGCCGGCGAGGAGAAAGATCGGAAGAGCGAGTGCGACGACGGCGCCGCCCACAAGGACGGGGAGGCGCCGGTCCGGCATCGGACGCGGCGTCAGCAGCGCCCCGGGAGTCACGGGGCGTCCGAACGACGGACGAGGGCGGCCACGACTGCATGCATCTTATTCACCGAGAGCTTATCAGTCTGGACCGGCAGTTCGTAACAGCGCTTTGGCAATTTTGAAGCCGTTTTGCGGCTACTTTGTGCGGCCGAGCAGCCGCGCTCCCAGCTCCCGCACGACCGCGACGAACAGGGCGATGTCGCTCTCGCGCGTCCGCCAGTTCACGATCGCTGGCCGGAAGGCGACCTTGCCGCCGAAGCTCGTCGTCCCCACGTAAACCCTCCCGTCGGCCAGGACGTCCTCGCCCAGGCGGGCGTTCAGGGCGTCGAGCTCGTCTTCCGGAACGCTCGGCGGGCGGTAGCGAAAGCAGACGATGTTGAGCGGGACGTCGGCCAGCCGCTCGAGGTCCGTCGCCTCGTCGACGAGGCCGGCAAGGCGCTGCGCCAGGTCGAGATGGCGCTCGACCATCTCCTGGAAGCCCGACCGTCCCCACGCACGGAGCGCCGCCCAGACAGCGAGCGACCGCGCCCGCTGTGAGGTCTCGGGCGTCAGGTAGCCGTAGGTCGGCTCCGGCTCCTCCTCCGGGAGGTAGGCGGCCGTGAGCGAGAAAACCTTGGCGAGCAGGTCGAGGTCGCGGACGAAGGTGAACCCGCAGTCGTAGGGCACGTTCAGCCACTTGTGCCCGTCGGCGATCACGGAGTGCGCCCGCTCCACGCCCGCGGCGAGAGGCGCCGAGCGCGTCGAGAGGCGCGCGAAGAGGCCGAAGGCGCCGTCCACGTGGAGCCACGCACCGTGCTCCTCGGCGAGATCCGCCAGGGACGCGAGCGGGTCGAACTCGCCGGCGTTCACGTCGCCGGCGTTCCCGACGATGATCGCCGGCGCCCCGTCGAGCTCGCGAAGCCCCTGCTCAAGGGCCGGCAGGTCGATTCGTCCCACTGCGTCGCGGGAGAACGTCTGCACGCTGCCCCGGCCGATCCCGAGCATCGAGAGCGCCTTCGTCGCGCTCGTGTGGATCAGGCCGCTCGAGAGCACCGGCACCGACGGCAGGCCCGCCATGCCCTCGGCGCCGATGTCGCGGCCGTGCCGCTCGCCCCACCACTGCCTCGCAGCCGCGAGACCCATGAAGTTCGCGGTAGTCGCACCGGTCGTGAGGGCTCCTCCCCACTCGGAAGGGAGAGCGAAGAGCTCCTTCAGCCAGCCGACGGCCACCGTCTCGAGCCGCGTCGCGAGGGGCGAGCCGACCCAGCTGAACGCGTTCTGGTCGAGCGCGGTCGCGAGCCAGTCCGCGCCGAGCGCGGCCGGCGTCACTCCTCCCGTGACGAAGTGGAAGAAGCGCGGCCCGGGCGAAGCTGTGGCGGCGTCGAGCCCGCCGAGCAGCTCCTCGAGCGCGGCGACGGCGCCGGCGCCCACCTCGGGGAGCGGGCCTCCGAACC
>JBOHAB010000106.1:0-9305 GCA_050697655.1 Gaiellaceae bacterium | reverse complement strand
TCGGTGCTCGGCTGGGCGATCGGACTCTACGGCGGCAGGCCGTATCTGGAGAAACACGGCCGCTGGCTTCACGTCACGCCCGAGAAGCTCGACAAGACCGAGCAGTGGTTCGAGCGCTACGGCGACGCGACGGTTTTCGTCACGCGCATGCTCCCGGTCGTCCGTTCGTTCGTCTCCATTCCGGCGGGCATCGGCGAGATGCCGCTCGTCCGCTACACGGTGCTGACGTTCGCCGGAACGATCCCGTGGTGCTTCGGGTTGGCTGCGATCGGAGTCGCTCTCGGTAGCCAGTGGGAGGAATTCCACGACGCCTTCAGGTATGCCGACTACGCGATCATCGCGCTCGTCGTCGGCGGGGTCGCCGCTGTCGTCTACCGGACGCATCGCCGCCGTACCCGTAAGCGGGCCCTGGAGGAAGGATCTGCCGAGTGGACCGGCCGGTAAAATCGCTCGGCGTGCCAGGAGAGCGAGACGGGAGCGGCGGATGAGGTTGCCTAGCTGGCACCGGATCTGGCAAGTCGGGGCAGACGCCCTACTGCTGGCGCTTGCCTGGTACCTCGCCTTCCAGGTCCGTTTCGACCAGGGCGTGCCGGTCCGCTACGAGGGGTTTCTCGACCTGGGCGTGTTCGCGCTGGTCGTCGGCGTGCAGCTGGCGGTCTTCGTCGCCTTCGGCCTCTACCAGCACTGGTGGCGGTACGTGTCTATCAGGGACATGTGGCGGGCAATCCTGGCGGTCACGGTCGGCTCGATCGCCGCCGTCGTGATCATCTACCTGTGGCGACCGGTCGAAGGGCTGAGCATCCCGCGTGGGATCGTGGCCATCGACTGGCTCTTCGCTCTCGCGTTCATCACCGGCGTCCGGCTCCTCGCGCGCACGCTGATCGAGCGGCCCGGGCGAGGGCGGTTCGTCGCCCGCGGCAAGGAAGCGCTGATCGTCGGCGCCGGCGACGCCGGTCAGATCATCATCCGCGAGATGCTGAAGACCCCGAAGCTCGGCTACACGCCGATCGGGCTCGTCGACGACGACCCGCGCAAGCGGAACATGCGGCTACACGGGGTGCGCGTGCTCGGCACGACGGAGCAGCTGCCGCGCTTGCTCGTCGACAACCGTCCGGACGAGGTCATCATCGCCATCCCCTCCGGCGCCGGCGAGGTGCGCCAGAACGTCGTCAACGCCTGCCGCGACGCAGGAGTGCCCGTCAAGACGCTGCCGGGCGTCCATGAGCTGATCACCGGCGACCTCAGCCTGTCGCGCCAGCTCCGGGAGGTCCAGGTGGAGGACGTCCTCGGGCGCGAGGCGGTCCAGCTCGACATTCCGTCGATCGCTTCCTACATCACCGGATCGACTGTCCTTGTGACGGGCGCCGGCGGCTCCATCGGCTCGGAGCTGTGCCGCCAAATCGCGGCGCTCGGGGCTGAGCAGCTCGTGCTCGTCGACCAGTCCGAGAACGCCCTCGTCGAGATCGACCACGAGCTCCAGAACGAGCGCGGCTTTCTCTCGACGGTGCCCGCGTTGGCCGACGTGAAGGAGCCTGCGAAGATCGGTCGGCTCTTCGAGCGCCACAAGCCGTCGGTCGTCTTCCACGCGGCCGCCTACAAGCACGTGCCGCTGATGGAGGCGAATCCGCTCGAGTCGGTGCGGAACAACGTGCTCGGGACGAAGGTGCTCGCCGAGCTCGCTGCCGAGCACGGCGTGAAGCGCTTCGTGCTCGTCTCGACCGACAAGGCGGTGCGGCCGAAGAACGTGCTCGGCCAGACGAAGGCGATCTGCGAGTGGATCGTCGCGGCCGCAGCCGCCCGTGACGGCAACGGCACCAGCTTCATCGCCGTCCGCTTCGGAAACGTACTGGCGTCCTCGGGGAGCGTGATCCCGCTCTTCCGCCGCCAGATCGCGCTGGGCGGGCCGGTCACGGTCACGCATCCGGAGATGGAGCGCTACTTCATGACGATCCCGGAGTCCGTGCAGCTGGTCGTCCAGGCCGGCGCTCTCGGGGAGAGCGGCGACATCTTCGTGCTCGACATGGGGGAGCCCGTGAAGATCCTCGAGCTGGCGCAGAACATGATCCGTCTCTCCGGCAAGGAGCCCGAGCGGGACGTTCCGATCGAGTTCATCGGCGCCAGGCCCGGCGAGAAGCTCAAGGAAGAGCTCTGGGGAGACGGCGAGATCTCGACCGCAACCTCTCACCCGAAGATTCTGCGCGCGTCGTCGGCGCCGATCGACCCGACGTGGCTGGACGACGAGCTGGCCGAGCTGGAGCGTCTCGTCGAGGCCGGCGAGACGGTGGAGGTGGTGGCCCGGCTCACCGAGATGGTGAGGGCCCCGCGCCGGGTCAGCGGAACCGCGGACGGGGCGGTCACCCCGGCCACGGCTTCCTGAGCGCACGCCGGTCGGGCGAATCCAGGTATAAGCTCTCCTTATGGATACGCGACAGCTTGCGACCTTCTGCGCGGTCGTCGAGCGGCGGAGCTTCTCGCAGGCGGCCGAGCGGCTCGGGGTGACGCAGCCGGCGGTCAGCCTGCAGGTGCGCGCGCTCGAGGAGCGCCTCGGGCAGAAGCTGCTCGACCGCTCCGGCCGGCGCGTCGAGGCGACCGAGGCCGGCATGCGCCTGTATCGCAGCGCCCAGCAAATGCTCCAGCTCGAGGAGCAGCTGCTCGAGGACGTCGCGGGCGCCGAGAGCGGCCGCCTGACCGGCACGCTCGCCATGGGCGCCTCCACCGGGCCGGGCGCGCACCTCGTCCCTCTCCTACTCTGCGAGTTCCAGCGTCGGCATGCCGAGCTCAACGTCGCGCTCTCCGTTTGGGATACCCACGCCGTGATCGAGCGTGTCGCCGCGCGCGAGGTCGAGCTGGGAGTCGTCGGCGCCCGCCGTCCCCAGCGCTCGCTCGTCTTCGAGCCCCTTGCCCGCGACGAGATCGTGCTCGCCGTCCCGCCCGAGCATCCGGCGGCCGGCGGCGAGCTCACTCTCGAGGAACTCCGCGCCGAGACGCTTGTGGTCATGCAGGAGGGTGCAGGCGTCCGGCAGGTCATCGAGGAGGAGCTGCGGCGTGCCGGGCTTCGCCTCCGCGGGCTCGAGCCGCGGCTCGAGCTGGGGCTCCAGGAGTCGGTGAAGAGCGCGGTCGCGGCCGGCTACGGGGTTGCGTTCATCTCGCGGACGGCCGTCGAGGGCGAGCTTGCTGCGGGCACGCTGGCGGCTGCCCGCGTTCAGGGCCTCGAGCCCTCCCGGCAGCTGTACGTCGTTCGCGCGAAGGCCCGCCCGCCGACGAGGGCGGCCGAGGCGTTTCTGGAGTTCGCGCGGGAGCAGGTCGCCGCGTGATCGTCCGTTGGGGGTTGAGCTCTGTTCCCGACCTCCTGGCCGAGCTCGGGATCGAGCGGCCGCACTTGATCACGACGCGACGCTGGGACAACCTCGAGCTTCCGGTCGCTTCGCGCTACGCAGGCGTGCGCCAGCACGTGCCTCGCGAGACGGTCGAGGAAGCGGTTGCCGCCGCCCGCGGCGCCGACGGTCTCGTCGCCTTGGGTGGCGGGAGCGCGATCGACACCGCCAAGGCGGTAAGCGCGGCCACCGGCTTGCCGCTGGTGTCGATTCCGACGACGTACTCGGGGGCCGAGTGGGCGACGGGTTTCGGCGTCCGCGACGAGGAGCGCGGCGTCAAGGTCGGCGGCGGCGGCGCGCGCCTCGAGGGCATCGTCTACGACCCGGAGCTGACGCTCGGGCTGCCTGCAGGCGAGTCCGGCGGGACGGCGCTCAACGCGCTCGCCCACTGCGCCGAGGCCCTCTACGTCGCTGGTCGCAATGCCGAGTCCGATCGGGAAGCGCTCGCGGGCGCTCCCCTGATCGCGGCCTCGCTTCCCCGCGTACTGGCCGACGGAGCCGATCGCGAAGCCAGGCGGCAGCTGCTCGAAGGCGCGATGCACGCCGGCGCGGCGCTCGCCGGCGCAGGCCTCGGCCTCGGCCACGCGATGGCGCAGGCCCTCGGCGGCCGCTATGGAATCTCGCACGGCGCACTCAACGCTATTTGCCTGCCTCCGGCCCTGCGCTTCAACGAGGCAGTGGCCGCGGCCGAGATCGCCCGCTTCGGCGAGGCGATCGGGAGGGCGGAGGACGCGGCCGGCAAGGTGGAGGAGCTCGCGCGTCTCGCCGACTTCGAGCGTCTCCGCGACCTCGGCGTGCCCGAGCCCGAGCTGCCGGTGGTGGCCGCGGCTGCCGCCGAGCGCCGCGGCGCGAAAGCGAACCCGCGGCCTGCCTCGCCGGCCGAGATCGCCGAGCTCCTCCACGGCGTCTGGTAGGAATTCGTCCGTGGCCGAGGACTGGCGCATCACCGTCGACTTCGACGACGAGGGCGACGGCACCCAGCTCGTCGAATGGCTCGCTGCGCGTCGCTTCGAGTCGGAGGAGCGCGACAGCCTCGGAGGGCGGGTTGCGGTCAGCCGCGACGGGCCGTGCGTCTTCCTCTACGCCGACTCCGAGGAGCTCGGTCGCGACGCCGAAGGGATCGTGCGCGCGCTCCTCTCCTCGGAGGGGCGCCAGGCGCGAATCGCGCTGGAGCGCTGGCACCCGGTGGAGCAGGACTGGAAGGATGCCGCCGTCCCCTTGCCGCAGACTGACGAGGAGGTCGAAGCCGAGCACGAGCGCCAGCAGGCGCGCGAGGCCGCCGAGTCCCTCGCCAGCGGCCACGCCGAGTGGGAAGTACGCGTCTCGCTCGCCAGCCGCGAGGCGACCGACGAGCTCGCCGACCGGCTGGAGGCCGAGGGGACTCCCGTCACCAGGCGCTCGACGTTTCTCCTGGTGGGAGCGGTCAACCGAGACGAGGCGACCGCGCTGGCCGAGCGGCTTCGGACGGACGCCCCGGAGGGCGCGACCGTCGAGGTCGAGCCGGGCGGCGCCATGGTCTGGGAGGTCAGCCCCCGGAACCCGTTCGCCGTGTTCGGCGGGCTGGGCGGCTGACAGCGCGACGCTCGTCGGGTACGCTTCCTCCGATCCGGTACCGCGACGAGAGGAGGTCGACAATGGAAATTGCCAGTCCGTCGCCCTCGTGCGGTCCCGACGGCTTCTCTTAGCACCGAGCCTCCGAAGCCAGGCTCGAGACCGCGCGAGACCGCGTTCTCAGCCCCTGCGAGCAAAAGGAGTCTCAGGTTGTCGTTCACGACGAGCGCGCTCGGGTGGAGCCCGAGCCGAGAAGCAGAATTCGAGCAGTTCGCCGCCGCCGGGCATGCGCCCGCGCGCATCGCCGCACAGCATCGCGGCGCCTACGTCGTCTATACGGAGGGCGGCGAGCGGCCGGCCGAGGTCGCCGGGCGTCTTCGCCATGCTGCCGCCGCCGCTGCCGACCTTCCCGCCGTCGGCGACTGGGTGGCGGTCGAGGACGGGCCGGCTGCGGCAGCGGCGACCATCCACGCTGTCCTCGGGCGGTCGACCGTGTTCTCCCGCAAGGCCGCGGGCGAGGAGGCGGTCGAGCAGGTGGTGGCCGCGAACGTCGACGTCGTCTTTCTCGTGAGCGCCTTCGGCGAGGATCTCAACGTCCGCCGGATCGAGCGCTACCTCGCGTCCGCCTGGGAGAGCGGTTCCGAGCCTGTGATCGTTCTCAACAAGAGCGACCTGGCAGAAGATCTCGCCGCGGCCGTTGTCGAGGTCGAGGCAGTCGCTTTCGGCGTGCCCGTGCACGTCGTCAGCTGTCTCGACGGAGCGGGGCTGGACGAGCTAGAGCCGTACTTCTCCGGCAACCGAACGGTGGCGCTCCTCGGCTCCTCCGGGGTCGGCAAGTCCTCGCTCCTGAACCGCCTGCTCGGCTGGGAGCGCCAGGAGGTGCAGGCGCTGCGCGGAGACGGCAAGGGTCGGCAAACGACGACGCACCGGGAGCTCGTGCCGCTGGCGAACGGGGGATTCGTCCTCGACACGCCCGGCATGCGCGAGCTGGGGCTCTGGTCCGCCGAAGCGGGCGTCGACGAGACGTTCTCGGACCTCGCCGAGCTGGCTGCCGGATGCAGGTTCACCGACTGCGCTCACGCGAGCGAGCCGGGCTGTGCGGTTCGTGCTGCGATCGCCGACGGCCGTTTCGCCGAGGAGCGGCTCTCGAGCTACCGAAAGCTCCAGCGTGAGCTCCTGCACCTGGAGCTGAAGACCGACCCGAGGGCCCGGGCGGAGGCGCGCCGCCGTCGGCGCCGCTTCGCCCGCTCGCTGAGGAACAGCGCCTACTGATCGCCATGGGGCTCGGGACGGCATTCGAGGGCGGCCGCCTGTCGCGCGTGGGCATCCTCCGCCCGCTCAAGATCAGGGACTTCGCCCTGCTCTGGGCGGGGGCCACCGTGTCGCTCGCCGGGGACGGCGTGTACATCGTCGCACTCGCGTGGCAGGTCTACGAGCTGTCCGACTCGCCGACCGCGCTCTCGCTCGTCGGTGTGGCCTGGACGCTCCCCCTCGCCCTCTTCGTCCTTCTCGGCGGGGTCGTCTCCGACCGGTTCGAGCGGCGCCGCATCATGATCGCCGCCGACATCGTCCGCGCGGCTGCCGCCGCTACGATCGCCGTCCTCTCGCTGACCGGCGCGATCGAGCTCTGGCATCTGATCGCGATCGCAGTGGTGTTCGGGACCGGGGAGGCGTTCTTCGGCCCTGCCTTCATGTCGCTCGTTCCGCAGATCGTCCCTCGTCACCTCCTCTTGCAGGCCAACTCGCTCGACCAGTTCATCCGGCCGTTCGCCTTCCTGCTCGTCGGCCCGGCCATCGGCGGCTGGCTCGTCGCCTCGGTCGGCACGGGCTGGGCGTTCGTCCTCGATGCCTCCACATTCCTGGTCTCCGCGGCGGCGATCTTCCTGATCCGTCACCGGAAAGCGGTCAGCGAAGCCGTATCGGAGCCCTCGACGTCGCTGCTCCGAGATCTGCGCGAGGGCCTTGCCTTCGTGCGGGCGCACGCCTGGCTGTGGGCAACCCTGCTCGCCGCCGCGGCGTTCCTGCTGGCGTACTGGGGGCCGATCGACGTGCTCGTCCCCTACCGCGTGCGCAACGAGCTCGGCGGCTCGGCGAGCGACTTCGGCCTCGTGCTCGCCTGCGGCGGCATCGGCTCGATCCTCGCGGCGCTGGTGCTCGGCCAGCGCGGCCTCCCGCGCCGCCACATCACCTTCATGTACTCAGCCTGGACGATCGGATGCCTGGCGCTGGTCGGGTTCGGCCTCGCGACCGCCGTCTGGCAGCTGCAGGCGATCAGCCTGCTCGAGGGCGCCTTCTTCACGGCCGGCCTCGTCGTCTGGGGGACGCTCGTGCAGTCGCTCGTGCCCGGCGAGCTGCTCGGCCGCGTCACGAGCCTCGACTGGTTCGTCTCGACGAGCCTCGTGCCCGTGTCGTTTGCGCTGACCGGGCCCGTGTCGGCCTTGCTCGGCGCGCAGACGACCCTCGTCGCCGGCGGCATCACGGCGGCGCTCGTCACGATCGCCTTCCTGTTCGTCCCGGGCGTCCGCGACACGGAGCGAGACGGCAGCATGCAGGACATCCGCGCGGTGCCAGAATAAGCAATACAAATGCGTAGGATTAGAAGAAGCGTGGTATAGTCCGCCAGTCATGGGCGAGCCCATCTCTGTCGACGTGCTCGTTGTCGGGAGCGGCGCCTCCGGGCTCGCCGCGACCGTGTCGGCCGAGCGCGCCAGCGCGCGAGTGGCGCTGGCGGCCAAAGGCGCGCTCCAATCCTGCAACTCCGCCAAGGCCCAGGGCGGAATCCAGGCGGCCTTCGGGGAAGACGACTCGCCCGAGCAGCACGCGGAGGACGTCTGGCGCAGCTCGCACGAGACGGCGAACATGGAGCTCGTCCGCGTCCTCACCTCCGAGGCGCCCGGGACGATCCACTGGCTCGAGGAGCACGGCGTCGGGTTCACCCGCTCGAACGGCGGCTACCGCCTGGCCCGCTGCGGCGGCGCGAGCCGCAAGCGCCTCCTGCAGGTCGGCGACCGCACGGGTCTCGCGATCACGCGCGCGCTGCGCGGAGCCGTCGAGGCTTCGAGCGCGCTCACGCTCCCGAGGTCACCGCTCGCTGAGCTGGAGGCGACTCCGACGGGCTGGCGCGCGCGCTGCGGCCAGCACGTCGTCGAGGCCGGCGCGGTCGTGCTCGCGGCCGGGGGCCGCTGCTTTCGCGAGGCCCGGGAGCGGGGCGAGCTCACGACGAACCATCCCGGTGCGACCGGCGAGGTGACGGAGATCGCGCGCGAGCTCGGGGCGGAGACCCGCGATCTCGATGCGCTCCAGTACCACCCGAACGGTGGGACATGGCCCGCGAGCCTGCAGGGCTACTCCATTCCGGAGACGACTCGCGCGTACGGCGCCGTGCTCTTGAACGCCGAGCGCGAGGAGTTCACGGACTCGCTGGGCCCGCGCGACGAGGTCTCGCAGGCGATCTTCGACGAGGTCGAGAAGGGGCTCGGCGTCGAGAGCCCGGACGGCCGCCCGGCGGTGTGGCTGGACACGACGAGGATCTCTCCGGACGACGCCGCGGTCTCGCTCCCGTACATGCTCCGGCGCTATCGCGCTGACGGCATCGATCCGCTGGCCGAGCCGATCCTCACGTATCCGGTGCTGCACTACCAAAACGGCGGGCTCACGATCGACGAGCGAGGCGAGACCACCGCCGAGGGCCTCTTCGCGTGCGGCGAGATCGCCGGCGGCACGCACGGACGCAACCGGATGATGGGCAACAGCCTGCTCGAATGCTGCGTCTTCGGGCGCCGCGCGGGAAAGGCCGCCGCGGAGAGGGCAAAGGGCTGATGGCGGTCGCTACCGATCTCCAGAAGGTCGTCGAGGACGCTGCCGCGCACCTCTACGTCTGGTCGCTGAAGGACATCCCGCAGGATCTGCGGGACGCGCTCGCCGAGGCGGCAGGCACCGAGACCTCGGTTCCGGGGAAGCGCGTGCTCGAGACCATCCTGCGGAACGTCGAGGTGGCCGAGGACGAGCGCAACCTCGTCTGCCAGGACACGGGCATTCCCGTCTACTACTGCCGCGTCGGCGAGCACTTCCCGCTGCACCCCGCGCGGATCTACGAGGCGCTCTACGACGGCACCGAGCGGGCGACTGTCGAGCACCCGCTGCGCTCGAACACGGTGCACACGCTCACCCGCGAGAACACCGGCCAGAACGTCGGCCACCGCGTACCCATCGTCCACTGGGACTTCGTTCCCGGCTGGGACGGGCTCGACGTCAAGTGCGTTCCCAAGGGCTCGGGCTCCGAGAACATGAGCTTCTTGAAGATGTGCGTCCCTGCCGACGGAGTCGCGGGCATCAAGCGCTTCGTGCTCGACTCGATCGTCGGCGCCGGGGGTAAGCCGT
>JBOHAB010000105.1:0-9338 GCA_050697655.1 Gaiellaceae bacterium | reverse complement strand
GTGTGGAGGAGCGCCTCGAGGTCACCCTCCCCGCCGGCGCGCCTCGCCTCCTCCAGCTGAGCCGCCATCAGCTCGTCGTAGACGGGGCGCTCGACGTCCCTGAAGACGCCGATCGGCGCAGGACCGGGAACCGGGTAGCCGAGCCGCCCGAGCGTGAAGGCGACGGTGGGGTCCTCGGCGTGCGCGTCGTGGACGAGGAGCCCGTCCTCCCCGACGTCGACTACGTCGACGATCTCCACGGAGCCGTCCGAGCCGAGCCGCACCCCCCGCTCTCCGTCCGGGCCGAAGCGAAGCGGCGAGCCATGCTCGAGGACGATCCGGTTCGTCTTCTCGTCCCGCACGTGGTCGAACGCTCCGTCGTTGTAGACGTTGCAGTTCTGCAGGATCTCGACGAAGGCCGCGCCCTTGTGCCCGCTCGCGGCCTGCAGCGTCTCGGTCAGGTGGGCGCGGTCGGTGTCGATCGAGCGGGCGACGAAGGTCGCCTCGGCGCCGAGGGCGACGGAGACCGGGTTGAGCGGCCAGTCGATCGAGCCCATCGGCGTCGGGCCGGTGACCTGCCCGAGCGGGCTCGTCGGCGAGTACTGCCCCTTCGTCAGGCCGTAGACCTGGTTGTTGAAGAGGAGGATCTTGACGTTCACGTTGCGTCGCAGCGCGTGCAGGAAGTGATTGCCGCCGATCGAGAGCGCGTCCCCGTCCCCGGTGACGACCCACACCGACAGGTCGGGTCGTGACGCGGCGAGGCCCGTGGCGATGGCGGCGGCGCGGCCGTGGATCGAGTGCAGGCCGTACGCGTTCACGTAGTAGGGGAAGCGGGCGGCGCAGCCGATCCCGGAGATGAAGACGAGCCGCTCGCGCGGGATGCCGAGCTCCGGGAGGAAGCCCTGCATCGCGGCGAGGATCGCGTAGTCGCCGCAGCCGGGGCACCAGCGGACCTCCTGGTCCGACTTGAAGTCCTTGGCTTTGAGGACCGGAAGCTCCGTCATGCCAGCTGGGCGATCGCGTCGGCGATCTCGGTCGAGGTGAAGGGCACGCCCCGGACACGGTTGTAGCCGACCGCGTCGACGAGGTACTCCGCCCGGATCAGCTTCAAGAGCTGCCCGAGATTCATCTCGGGGACGAGCACGCGGTCGTACGAGCGGAGGACGTCGCCGAGGTTCCGGGGGAACGGGTTCAGGTAGGCGAGGTGCGCCTGCGCCACCTTGGCGCCGCTCTCACGGGCGCGGCGGACGCCGGCGGCGATCGGCCCATGCGTGCCGCCCCAGCCGAGCACGAGCAGGTTCGCACCCTCCTGGTGGTCGACGGCCAGCTCGGGGATGTCGGCGGCGATCCCGGCGACCTTGTTGGCGCGGAGCCGCACCATCAGGTCGTGGTTGTCGGGGTCGTAGGAGATGTTGCCGGTGCGCTCCTCCTTCTCCAGCCCGCCGATCCGGTGCTCGAGGCCGGGCGTCCCCGGAAGCGCCCACTCGCGGGCGAGCGTCCGGGAGTCGCGCACGTACGGCAGGAACCGGTCGCCGTCGTTCGGGTCGGTGGCGAACTGCGGCGCGATCTCCGGCAGCTCGGCCACGTCGGGGACGAGCCACGGCTCCGAGCCGTTGGCGAGGTAGGCATCGGAGAGGAGGTAGACGGGAGTCCGGTACTTCAGCGCGATGCGGGCGGCCTCGATCGCCATCTCGAAGCAGTGCCCGGGCGAGGTCGCGGCCACCACCGGCACCGGCGACTCGGCGTTGCGGCCGAACAGGACCATCAGGAGATCGGCCTGCTCGGGCTTCGTCGGCATTCCGGTCGAGGGGCCGGCCCGCTGGATGTCGAGGATGACGAGCGGGAGCTCGAGCGCGACGGCCAGGCCCACGGTCTCAGCCTTGAGGACGACGCCGGGGCCGCTCGAGGTCGAGACGCCGAGCGCGCCGCCGAAGGAGGCGCCGAGCGCGGCGCCGACGGCGGCGATCTCGTCCTCGGCCTGGAACGTCCGCACCCCGAAGCTCTTGTGCCGCGCGAGCTCCTCCAGGATCCCGGAGGCAGGCGTGATCGGGTAGGCGCCGAGGAAGAGCGGCAGCCCGCTCTGCACGCTGGCGGCCACGAGCCCCATGGCGAGCGCCTGGTTCCCGGTGACGCTGCGATAGGTGCCTGGCGCGAGCTGTGCCGGCCTCACCTCGTACTGGACGGCGAACTCCTCGGTCGTCTCGCCGAAGGCGTAGCCGGCGCGGAAGGCCTTGACGTTCGCCTGCGCGATCTCGGGCAGCTTCGCGAACTTCCGCTCGAGGAACTCGATCGTGCTCTCGGTCGGACGGCTGTAGAGCCAGGACATGAGGCCGAGCGCGAACATGTTCTTCGAGCGCTCCGCCTCCCGCTTGGAGACGTCGAACTCCTTGAGCGCCTCGATCGTGAGCGACGTGAGCGGCACCCGCTGGACGCGGAACTCCTCCAGGGAGCCGTCTTCGAGCGGGTTCGCCTCGTAGCCCGCCTTCTGGAGGTTTCGCTCGTTGAAGGCATCGGTGTTGACGATGATCGTGGCGGCCTTCGGCAGGCCGGACAGGTTCGTCTTCAGGGCAGCGGGGTTCATGGCCACGAGCACGTCCGGTGCGTCTCCGGGCGTGAGGATGTCGTGGTCGGAGAAGTGGATCTGGAACCCGGAGACACCGGGCAGCGAGCCCGCGGGCGCGCGTATCTCCGCCGGGAAGTCCGGCAGCGTCGAGAGGTCGTTCCCGAGGAGGGCCGTCTCGCTCGCGAAGCGCCCGCCCGTGAGCTGCATCCCGTCTCCGGAGTCGCCGGCGAAGCGGATGACCACCCGATCGCGCTGCTCGACAGGCTTCCCCATTTCCTCACAC
Source organism: Gaiellaceae bacterium (assembly GCA_050697655.1). Lineage (GTDB taxonomy): Bacteria > Actinomycetota > Thermoleophilia > Gaiellales > Gaiellaceae > JAIBJN01. Next base: position 6,513 of record JBOHAB010000105.1, on the reverse strand, counting down.
TCAGGTATACCGCACCGGGCAGAGGGCTTGCAGTGACCTACATCGCCGCGGAGGACCGTTACGACCGCATGCTCTTCCGCCGCTGCGGTAGGAGCGGGCTCGACCTGCCCGCGGTCTCGCTCGGCCTCTGGTGGAACTTCGGCCACGACCGGCCTTTCGAGACGAGCCGGGCGATCGTGCGGCGCGCGTTCGACCTGGGGGTCACCCACTTCGACCTGGCCAACAACTACGGGCCGCCGTACGGGTCGGCCGAGGAGAACTTCGGCCGGATGCTCGCGGACGACCTGGCGCCGTACCGGGACGAGCTCGTCATCTCGACGAAGGCGGGCTGGGAGATGTGGCCTGGGCCGTACGGTGACCGCGGCTCGCGCAAGTACCTTCTCGCCAGCCTCGACCAGAGCCTCGGCCGGATGGGGCTCGACTACGTCGACATCTTCTACTCGCATCGCCCGGACGCCGAGACACCGCTCGAGGAGACGATGGGCGCCCTCGCCACGGCCGTCCATCAGGGCAAGGCCGTGTACGCCGGCATCTCCTCGTACTCCGCGGCGCGAACGGCCGAGGCGTCGGCGCTCCTCGGCGACCTGGGCGTCGACCTCCTCATCCACCAGCCGTCCTACTCCATGCTCAACCGCTGGATCGAGCCCGACCTCCTGGACGTGCTCGGCGAGGAGGGAGTCGGGTGCATCGTCTTCTCGCCGCTCGCGCAGGGGATGCTCACCCACAAGTACCTGGACGGGGTCCCGGAGGGCTCGCGTGTAACCCGGGACTACGCGCTTTCGGAGGAGCTGCTCACCGCGGAAGCCCTGGACAAGGTCAGGGCGCTGAACGAGATCGCAGGGCGACGCGGCCAGACGCTCGCGCAGATGGCGCTGGCCTGGACGCTTCGCGACGAGCGCGTCACCTCGACCTTGATCGGCGCCTCGAGCGTCGAGCAGCTGGAGGAGAACGTCGCCGCCCTCGACCGGCTCGACTTCTCCGAGGACGAGCTCGCCGAGATCGACCGCTACGCGACGGAGAGCGGCGTCAATCTCTGGCCCGGCGCGAGCGAGCCCTAGGCCGGCGGCGCTCAGGATGCACCTGCCCGCCTTCTCTCCGCTCGGCGACGCGCGAGCGCTCCCTGAAGCTCGAGCGTCGCCACTGCGCCCACCACCATCATCAAGACGTTCGCCCCGAGCACCGCCAGCGCATCCGGCGCCTTCCCGAACTCGCCCAGGCCCACAGCGACGCCGAGATAGGCGGAGGCGGGGATCGTCGTCACCGAGATCGCCACACCCACCCCGGAGCTGGCACGGGTCTCGAGAGCCAGCATTCCCGCCACGCCGGCCACCAAGGCAACCACGATCGTCTCGTTGCTCACCGCCGTCAGCCCTCCGAGCACAGCGGCTTCCTGGAGGTCGAACCCGGAAGGGAGGACATCGAGCCTGTCCTGCGCGAACGTACAGACCGCCGCTGCGAGACTGGCAGCGCCGAGGCCCAATGCAAGCGTCAGCAGGGCCCGTGCCGCGAGGCCGGGCAGTCGCGCGACGACACCCACCCCGATTCCGGTGATCGGCAGCAAGTCGGGGCTGAGCGCCATCGCACCGACGATCAGGATCACGTTTTCGTCGATCACGCCGTAGGCGGCAATCACCCCCGCCGCGAGCATGAACGCCAGGTAGCGCGCGATCGGTCGCGCGTTCAGCCAGGCCGTTCCGATGACGTCCGCCCACACGAGGCTGACTTCGGGCCGGCCGGTGGCCAGCGAGCCGACGAGCTCAACCCGAGCCAGCGCAATGTCCGCATCGAGCACCCCTTGCCGGCGCAGGTCGCCGAGCACCGCATCGACGGTCCTCGGGCGCAGGCTGGCCGAGACCACGGCGTACCCCTCCCGTGTCGCGTCGACGAGCCTGACCCGGCTGACGCCGTCGATTCCGTCTAGCCGCCCTGCCACCGCCCGCATCGCCGGCGTGGTGCCGAATACCTCGAGCTCGATCATGGCCCGCCGGTGAGCGCGACGACTTCGTCCATGCGCTCCACGCCCTCGGTGCGGTGCGTGATGAGAAGGACGGCGCGGTCGCCGGCGGCGTCGAGGATGTCGTCCATCAGCACCCGGGCCGTTGGTGCATCGAGGTGTGCGGTCGGCTCGTCCAGGAGGAGGACGGGGGCATCTCGCAGGAGCGCGCGCGCGAGGGCGAGGCGCTGGCGCTGGCCGCCGGAGAGCGCCGTCCCCTCCTCGCCGACCGGCGTCTCGAGCCCTGCGGAGAGCGACGCGACCCAGTCGCCCAGCCGAGCGCGCTGCAGCGCGACCCAGAGGTCGGCATCCGTCGCGTCCGGACGGGCAAGCCGCAGGTTCTCGCGGATCGTCGAGTCGAAGACGTGGGCGTCCTGGCCGGTCAGCGCGAACGTCGAGCGCACGTCGGCCTGCCAGTACTCGCGTATGTCGTGCCCGGCGATCGTGACGCGTCCTTCGATAGGGTCGAGGAAGCGCAGGAGGAGATTCGTGACGGTCGTCTTCCCGGCGCCGCTGGGGCCGACGAGCGCGACTCGCCGTCCCGGTTCCAGCCTCAGGTCGAAGCGGCGAAGGACCGGTTGTGCCTCCCCGTAGCGCACGCTGACTCCTTCCAGGGCGACCGGAGCGCGCCTGGGCGGGCCCGGGTGGGCGTCGTCCGGGTCGCGGACGAGGGGCTCGCGCTCCGCCGTCTCGAGAACCCGCCGGCCGGTGGCCAAGAGGCCCGAGAGCTCCCGGGCAGCGCCTGGGAGCGGGAGCACGGCGTCGAACGACGCGACCGCGAGCAGGGCGAGCGTCGCCACGAGCACGCGGTCCAGCGCACCGGTGGCGTGGGCGTTCACGGCCACGGCGAGCACGCCGGCCACCGTCGCTCCGGCCACGAGGATCATGAGCGCGTCCGCCGCGCCGGCGGCCAGCGCGTCGCGACGGCCGAGCCGGACGAGCTCGGCGTCAGCGGCCCGGACGCGGGCAAGCGCATCGTTCTCCCGGCCGTACGCAACGAGCTCCGGGGCGCCGCGCAGGAGCTCCACCAGCTCGGCCGTCAGCTCGCCGCGGGCGGCGGCCTGACGGCGTCCGGCCGAGCGGCTCACTGCCCAGGCGAGCACCGGCACGAGGATGCCGCCGACGAGAAGACCCGCCGCCAGGACGGCCGCCCCCTCCGGCAGGACCGTCCACGCCGCCGCCACGGAGGCCGCGCCGACGAGGACGGCGATCGCTGGAGGGCCGACGACGCGTGGATAGAGACCCTGCAGAGCGTCCACGTCTCCCACCATGCGGTTGAGCAGCTCGCCGCGGCGGTAGCCCTCGAGCTGAGCGGGCGCGAGCGGCTCGATCCGCTCGTAGAAGCGGGCGCGGAGACGGGCGAGCGACCGGAGCGCGACGTCGTGGGACCAGATCCGCTCCAGGTAGCGGGCGAGCGGCCGAGCGAGGCCGAAGAAGCGGACGGCGACGATGGCGAGGGTCAGGGACAGGATCGGCGGCTGCTCGGCGGCGCGGGAGATCAGGTACCCGGCTGCGGTCATCAGCCCGACGCCGAAGCCGACCGCGAGCGCGCCCAGCAGAACTGCCGAGGCTACTCTCAGGGCCGGAACGCCTGCCAGGACGGAAAGCCGGCGCACGGTGCTCATAGCGCCGACTCCAGCACGGGGAGCATTTGCCCGTTCTCGAGACGTACCACCCGGTCGGCCCGCGCCTCGAGCTCGGCTCGGTGGGTGATGAGCAGGACGGTGCGGCCGTTACGCATTCGCTCCACCGAGTCGCCCACGAGCTCGGCGCTCGCCGGGTCGAGATCGGCGGTCGGCTCGTCGAGGATCACCAACGGCGCGCCGCGCACGAACGCGCGGGCGAGTGCGATCCGGCGGACCTGGCCGACGGAGAGCGGCCGGCCGCCATCGCCGACCACGGTCCCGTAGCCGTCGGGAAGCTCCCGCACGAAGGCGTCGGCCCCGGCCAGGACGGCAGCCTCCCGCACGGCCGAGTCCCCCGCGGCCCCGTCGCCGAGGCGGATGTTGTCGGCCACCGTTCCCCGGAAAAGGGTCGGCCGCTGTGGGACCCACGCGATCTGAGCGCGCCAGGCGGCCGGGTCGCAGCCTGCCAGGTCGAACCCGCCCGCTGTGATTCGGCCCGAGGCGGGCTCGGCGAAAAGCAGGAGGAGAGCTGCGATCGTGCTTTTCCCCGCCCCGCTCGGCCCCGCGAGCGCGACGGTCTCGCCGGGCTCGAGCGCGAGGTCGACACCGGCGAGAACCGGGCCCGGCCGTGCCGGGTACTCGAAGGAGACTCCCTCCAGGCGCACGGCGACCTCACGCGGGCTCGGGGGCTCCACCCCGGCCGGACGGGCCTCCGGCGCCTCCACGAGGTCGAGCAGCCGTTCGGCGACGGCCAGCCCGTCCGCGCTCGCGTGATACTGCGCCGCGAGGTTCCGGAGAGGGAGGTACAGCTCCGGCGCGAGGACGAGCACGGTCAGCCCCGCCTCCAGGCCGAGGCCGCCGTCGACCAGGCGGACGCCGACCGTCACGGCCACGAGCGCGATCCCGAGGGTGGCGGCAAGCTCGAGCACCGCCCCCGAGAGGAAAGCGACCCGAAGCGTGCCCATCGTCGTCCGCCGGCACTCGTCGCTCACGCGTGCGATTTGCTCGGCCTGGGCTTCGCCCCGGTTGAACGCACGAAGCGTCGGCAGGCCGCGAACGACGTCCAGGAAGTGCGTCGACAAGACCCGCAGCGCCTGCCAGCGCTGCCGCGTCCGTCGCTCCGTGTGGCGCCCTATCAGCCACATGAAGACCGGGACGAGCGGGAGCGTCAGGAGCATGATCCCTGCCGAGACGAGGTCGATCGCGGCCACGAGCCCGAGCACGGCGACCGGGACGACCGTCGCGAGCACGACCTGCGGGAGATAGCGGGAGAACGTCGTCTCGAGCGCGTCGACTCCACCGACGGCGACGGTCGCAAGCTCGCCGCTCCCGGCGCCGTCGAGAGCAGCGGGACGGTGGCGGAGCCGTCTCTCCACGAGGTCGAGACGGAGCTCGGAAAGCGCGCTCGCTGCGGCCCGGCGTCCAACCGACTCGAAGCCCCAGGCGGCCGCGCCGCGGCAAGCCGCCACGGCGACCAGCAGGACGAGCGGCAGGGTCAGCTCTCCGAGGCCGGCGCCCTCGAAGCCGCGCGCGGCCACGCGGGCGAGCAGGACTGCCTGCGCAAGGATGAGGAGCGCCGCGAGGACGCCCAGGAGCGCATCGGCCACCAAGAGCGCCCGCACGGCCCGGACGCGGTGCACCAGGCGGGGGTCGAGCGGGCCCATGACGGGCCTTAGCCTCCGGTCTTCGGCGCGAGCAGATCGACGGGGCTCCCGACGTCTTCCCCGCCCAGCCGGGCGCGGAAGACGTGGTACGTCCACGCTTGGTAGAGCAGCACCACCGGGACGAGCACAGCTGCGACGACCGTCATCACCTTGAGCGAGTAGTCGGCCGAGGAGGCGTTGTCGATCGTGAGGCTGTTGGCGAACTGGGGGTCCGACACCATCACGCGCGGGTAGAGACTGACGAAGAGCGTGACGACGACCGCGACGATCGTCAGCGCTGTCGCAGCGAACGCCCAGCGCTCCTTCCCCGCGCGAACGAGGAAGATCGCTCCGACGGCGGCGACCGCGGCGACGGCGACGGGGAGGATGCCGGGGAAGACGCCCTTGTCGTTCACGTCGCTTGCGACGACGAGCGTCCACACGAGGAAGCCCGCGCCCACGACCGCGGCCGCCGGTGCGAGGCGCGAGGCCGTGCGGCGGGAGCGCTCGCGCAGGTCCCCCAGCGTTCGGAGACCGAGGTAGACCGCGCCATGGAGCGCGAAGAGCAGGCAGACCGCAATCCCCGCGACGATCGTGTAGCCGGTGAAGAGGTCGCCGAAATCCCCGGCGAAGCTCTGATCCGACGCGATGGGAACCCCGTGGAGCAGGCTCGCGAGCGCGATGCCCCAGAGAAGGGGCGCGCCGACCGACCCGATCGTGTTCATCCACGTCCAGACCGCCTTCCAGCGAGGGCTGTCCGCCTTCGCGCGCCACTCGAACGAGAGGACACGCACGATCAGGAGCACCAGGATGAGGAGAAGCGCGAGGTAGAAGCCCGAGAACATCGTCGCGTACCAGACCGGGAACGCGGCGAAGGTCGCCCCACCGGCGATGACGAGCCAGACCTCGTTCCCGTCCCAGACCGGCCCGATCGACTCGAACATCGTCTTTCGATCGCCCTCCCCCTTGCCCAGGACGGGGAGCAGCATGCCGACCCCGAAGTCGAAGCCCTCGGTGACGAAGTACCCCGTCCAGAGGAAGCAGAGGAGCGTGAACCAGAGGATCTCGAGGGTCATGGCCTAGTACCCCGGCGCCGGTTGCGGCGCTCCCTCCTCTCTCTCGCGGCCGACCTCGGGAGGATCGAAGCGGGCGTACCGCCGCATGAGATACAGGTCGACCAGGCCGAGCACGAGGTAGAGGAACGCGAACACGCCCAGGCTGAGGCCGACCGTCCAGGCACTGACGGCGCCCG
>JBOHAB010000104.1:0-9425 GCA_050697655.1 Gaiellaceae bacterium | reverse complement strand
GTCGACCTTCGCGGGGTCGACCCCCGCTGCCGCCAGCTGGTTCATGAGGACGTTGGCTACTGCACGGCGGTCGTCGCCCGGCACCCGGACGTAGAGCTCATCGCGGCCGCTGGTGACGAGCCCGTAGGCAAGGTCGAAGTCGACCTCCTCCTCGAGCCGGCGGATTCGCGCCCCCGGGAGCTCGCCGATCTCCGCGCGAGCGCGCTCGACCATCTCCGCGGGCGGCTCCACCGCCACGAGGTCGGGCTCGGGGAAGTAGCGGTAGTCGTGCGCCTCCTCCTTGGAGCGGAGCGGGGCGATCGTGCCCTGCTGAGGGTCGAAGTGCAGGGTCTCCTGCACGACCTCACCGCCGGCCTCGTAGAGCTCGATTTGGCGCTCGACCTCCGCCGAGATCCCGTCCGCGACGAACTTGAAGGAGTTCATGTTCTTGAGCTCCGTCTTCGTGCGATAGCCCTCCTCGCCGGCTTCGCGCACCGAGACGTTGGCGTCGCAGCGAAGCGAGCCTTTCTCCATCTCGGCGTCGGAGATGCCGAGCTCGACGACCGTCTGGCGCAGGAGCTGGAGGAAGCGCCGCGCCTCCTCGCCCGAGCGCACGTCCGGCTCGGCGACGATCTCGACGAGCGGCGTGCCGCCACGGTTGAAGTCGACGAGCGACGACTCCGCGCCGCTGATCCTCCCGGCCGCGCCGCCGACGTGAACGGTCTTGGCAGCGTCCTCCTCCAGGTGGGCGCGGACGATGCCGACCGTGCGGTCACCGTCGGGCGTGGGCACGACAAAGCGGCCTCCGGAGGCGAGCGGGACGTCGTACTGGGAGATCTGGTAGCCCTTGGGCAGGTCGGGATAGAAGTAGTTCTTGCGGTGGAAGAGCGCCCGCTCGGCGATCCGGCAGTCGAGCGCGAGGCCGAGCTTGACCGCCCACTCGATTGCCGTGCGGTTCGGCACCGGCAGCGTTCCCGGGTGTGCGAGACATACCGGGCAGGTGCGCGTGTTCGGTTCCTTGCCCCAGACGTTCTCGCACCGGCAGAACATCTTCGTCCGCGTCTTCAGCTGGACGTGGACCTCGAGGCCGATGACCGCTTCCCAGTTCATGTGAGGCGCTCCGGGACGTAGTCGAAGCCGATCGCCTGCTCGAGCGCGTGGCCGACGCGGAAGAGCGTGTTCTCGGAGAACTGCGGGCCGATCAGCTGCAGGCCGACCGGCAGCCCCTCGGAGAGCCCGCACGGGATCGAGATGCCCGGCAGGCCTGCCATGTTCGACGGGATCGTGAGCAGGTCGGAGAGGTACATGGCGAGCGGGTTTTCGACTTTCTCCCCGAGGCGGAAGGCGACCGTGGGGGACGTGGGGCTGACGAGCAGGTCGAAGCGCTCGAAGGCGGCCGCGTGCTCGCGCGCGATCACCGTGCGGACCTTCTGCGCCTGGCCGTAGTAGGCCTCGTAGTACCCGGCGGAGAGTGCGTAGGTGCCGAGGAGGATGCGGCGCTTCGGCTCCGCCCCGAACCCTTCCCAGCGCGTGCGCGAATAGAGCTCGGTAAGGTCGCCGTTCGCTTCGGCGCGGAAGCCGTAGCGGACGCCGTCGTAGCGCGCGAGGTTCGAGCTCGCCTCCGCCGGGGCGACGAGGTAGTAGCAGGCGAGGCCGTAGTCGACCGAGCGGGGCAGGCTCGTCTCCTCGACCTCGGCCCCGAGCTCCTCGGCCAGGCGGATCGCAGCGTTTACGCGCTCGCTCACGCCCGGGTCGATCCCCTCCGCCTCGTTCATCTCCTTCGGGATGCCGATGCGGACGCCGCGCAGGTCGTCGCCGCCCGGCACGGCGACGGGCTCCGGCAGCTCGACCGTGGTCGAGTCACAGGGATCCTTGCCGGCGATGAGGCCGTACAGGCGGGCGTTGTCGCGAACGGTCTTCGTGAGCGGGCCGACCTGGTCGAGGCTCGAAGCGAACGCAACGATCCCGTAGCGGGAGACGGTGCCGTAGGTCGGGCGGAGGCCGACCACGCCGCAGAGAGAGGCCGGCTGCTTCACGGAGCCGCCGGTGTCGGTGCCGAGCGCCCAGGGAGCAAGCCCGGCGGCGACGGCGGCCGCCGAGCCGCCGGAAGACCCGCCAGGCACGCGCTCGGGATCCCAGGGGTTCCTTGTGGGCCCGAAGGCCGAGTTCTCTGTAGACGAGCCCATCGCAAACTCATCCAGGTTGGTCTTCCCCAGCACCGGCAGCCCGGCCGCCTTGCAACGGGCGGCGACGGTCGAGTCGAAGACCGGTGTGTACCCGACGAGGATCTTCGAGCCCGCCGTCGTCGGGATGCCCTTCGTCGTGATCACGTCCTTGAGGGCGATCGGAACGCCGTCGTCCTTTTCGCCCGCGACGTGAAGGTATGCGTGCAGCTCCGGGTCGCGCGCCTCGATCGCGTCGATGTAGGCCTCGGCCAGCTCACCACCGGAGACCTCGCCGTGCTCAAGCATTCCGGCCGCGCCCTCGGCCGTCAGCTTCAGGGTGTCGATCACGGCCCCGTCGACTCCAGCCGCGTGAGGGGCCACCCCGTGCCTCCACCCGCTTTGAGCGTAGCGAGGCAAAGCGCGCGAGTGGCGCGCACATCGTGTCGGTTGTGGAACGAGGTGTGGCGAAAGTGCGCCGGCCGCACGGCGATCACCCGCCGACTGCGGGGACGCGGAAGCTGCCGTCGGCCGGGTCGGGCGCGTTCGCGAGCGCTTCCTCTCGCGGGAGCGAGGGCCGCGGCTCGTCCTCGGCCCACTCGTTCACGAGGTCGAGGGGATGGGTCATCGGCTCGACGTCGGCAAGGTCGAGCTCGGAGACCTTTCCGACCGCGTCGAGGATCGCTCCGAGCTGGTCTCGAACGGCGTCGACCTCGCCCTCGGGAATCTCGAGCCGCGCCAGCGCGGCCACGTGCAGCACATCGTCTCTCGTGATCGCCATCCAGCCCCCAGTCTAGAAACCCGCGGTAGAAATGCGACGGGCCCCTTACCGGAGCCCGTCGCGGCAATCGAACCTTCGCTGGCTAGAGCAGCGTAACGTTCTTTGCCTGCAACCCCTTGTCGCCCTGCTCGACGTCGAACTGGACGCGCTGGCCCTCGGTCAAGGTCCGGTACCCATCCATCTCGATAGCGCTGTGGTGCACGAAGACGTCGTCTCCCCCCTCGCGCTCGATGAAGCCGTACCCCTTCTCGTTCGAGAACCACTTCACGGTGCCCTCAGCCAACGGACCTTCCTCCTTCACACAAACGACGGCCCGGCTTCGAGCCGCCGCATCCGGCATGGCCGCAGATTCGCGGCGCGCGCAGCCTAACCTCAGCCGCCCGGGAAGGCAAGCAGTCCGGCCTGGTAGCGGCCGGCACGAACCGTGTTGCGCAGGAGGCTGGCAATCGTCATCGGCCCCACGCCGCCGGGAACCGGCGTCAGATGGCCGGCCACTTCGCGGACGTCCTCGGCGACGTCGCCGACGACCTTTCCGTCGACTCGGTTGATGCCGACGTCGATCACGGCCGCGCCTTCCTTCACCATTCGGTGGGTCACCATCCCTGCTCGCCCGACCGCGGCGACGACGACGTCCGCCTCTCGTACGACGTCGGGTAGGTCGCGCGTGCGGCTGTGGCACATGGTCACCGTGGCGTTCTCGGCCAGGAGCAGCAGCGCCATCGGCTTTCCGACGATGTTGGAGCGCCCGATTACGACCGCCCGCGCGCCCTCGAGCGGGATCTCGTACGCGCGCAGGATCTCCATGATCCCGGCCGGCGTCGCGGCCACGAAGGTCGGCACGCCCTGAAGCAGATGCCCGGCGCTCGCGGGATGGAAGCCGTCCACGTCTTTGATCGGCGCGATCGTGCTGATCACGCGCCCCTCGTCCATGCGGTCGGGAAGCGGCAGCTGGACGAGGATCCCGGTTACCCGTTCGTCCGCGTTCAGCTCGGTGACGAGCCCGAGAAGCCCCTCTTCGCTCGTGTCGGCCGGAAGCTCGTGGTGGATCGGCTCGATCCCGACTTCCTCGCACGCCTCCTGCTTCCGTCGGACGTAGAGCGCCGAGGCCTGGTCTTCCCCGACGAGCACGGTCGCCAGGCCGATGGGACGACCGAGCGTCGCGACCTCGCGCGCCACTTCCCCGCGCACGCGCGCGGCGAGGGCCTTCCCGTCCATCAGCGTGACCGCCACGGCCGGGGAGCGTAACCGACTGGCGGGCATGATCAGACCGTGAGTGTCTGGCGGCACCTCCGCGCCATCGGGCTCTGCCCCGCCGTGGTCACGCTCGTGGTACCCGCGATCATCCTCTGGTGGAGCGGCGAGGCGCTCGCCGACTGGGCCCTCGTCCTGGTCGGAGCCCCGCTGATCGCGCTCGGGCTCGCCCTCATCGCGTGGACGGTGGAGCTCTTCGCGACAGTTGGCGGCGGGACGCTGGCGCCCTGGGATCCCACGACGCGGCTGGTGATCCAGGGCCCGTACCGGCACGTTCGCAACCCGATGATCGACGGGGTTCTCCTCATCCTCCTCGGCGAGGCCGCGCTCTTCGGATCCCCGGCGCTCCTGGTCTGGTTCGCCGTGGTGCTCGCGGCGAACGCCGCGTACATCCCGCTCGTCGAGGAGCCCGGCCTGCGCGAGCGCTTCGGCGAGGAGTACGAGGCCTACCGGGCCACCATCCCACGCTGGCTGCCGCGCGTTCTAAGCTGACCCCGTGGAGCTTCGGCGCTGGCCCCGCAAGAACGACCCCGACTCGATCCGCGCGCGACAGGAGGAGCTCGCGCCCCGGCTCGACGCCGAGGGCGAGGTCTTCGCCCACGATCTTGCACCTTACGCGAAGGCCACGGAGGCGATCACCGGCGTCGCGCTCGTCCCGGTCGCGGTCGTCGGGCCGATCGACATCGAGCTGGGCGACTACGGTCTCGAGGAGCCTGAGGGCCGACTCGTCGAGCACGGTCGCGAGCTGGAAGGCGTCTACGTCCCGCTCGCCAACACCGAGGGCGGCCTCTCGATCTCCCTCTACCGCGGCGCCCGCGCGGTCGGTGAGTCGGGCGGCTTTCGCACCTACGTGCTCAAGGATCGGATTACCCGCGCTTCCGCCTTCCTCTTCGATGACGTCGCGCAGGCTGTCGAGTTCTCCACGTGGTTCGAGGCCCAGCTGGAGGAAATGAAGGCCTGGCTCGCCTCGGAGCCCGTGGCCAACCTCTCGAAGCACGCAAAGCTCCGCGAGCTGGAAACGCACGTCGTCGGCCCCATGTGCCATGTGATGTACGCCTACACGACGGGCGACGCCTGCGGGATGAACATGATCACCCGCAATTCGTACGCGCTCAACCAGGGCTACGTCCTCGAGCGCGCGCCCGTCAGGCCTCGGCGCTCTCTGCTCGAGGGGAACATGGGCGGCGACAAGAAGCCGTCGGCGCGTTACTTCGAGCGCGGCGGGCACGGAAAGACCGTCGTCGCCGAGGCGACTCTCAGCGAGGACGCCGTCCGCCGCGTGCTCAAGACCGCCCTCGACGACCTGGCGGAGCTGGCCTTCGTCGGGACGCACGGCGCCATCGCCTCCGGGATGCAGTCCGTCGCCTTCACGCCCGCGACGGCGGTCGCGGCCATCTTCACGGCGACCGGCCAGGACATCGGCATGGTCGGGACGAGCTCGATGGCGCACGGCACCGCCCTTCGCGTCGCGGGCGGCCTGCACGTCACCATGCGCCTGCCCGCCCTCGAGGTCGCGACCGTCGGCGGCGGCACGACTCTCCCGTACGCCCGCTCGTGGCTCCGGCTCATGGGCTGCGACGGCCCAGGCAAGGTCTACCGCCTCGCGCAGATCGTCGCCGCGGCGACGCTCTCGCTGGAGATCTCGGCGAGCGCCGCCATGGCCACGGCGGGCTCTGAGAACTTCTACCGCGCCCACTTCGAGCGCGGCGGCCTGCGCTAGCGCCGTGCCCGCAGCGGTTCCGCCCCACCACGACCCGGCGTGCTGGGGCTGCGGCGACAACCCGCAGGGGCTCCACCTCCCCCAGCCGACCGAGGGGGGCATCCAGCGCTATGAAGCCGTTGTCACCTTCGGCGAGCACCATCAGGCGGGGCCGGGCATCGTCCACGGGGGCGTCGTCGCGGCAGCCCTGGACGAAGCGGCCGGCCTGCTCGCGACCTGGCACCGCTTTCCGGCTGTGACTGCTCGGATCTTCGTCCGCTACCGCCGCCCCGTCCTCATCAACCACGAGCTCGGGCTCGCCGCCTGGGTCACCGACAGCCACGGCCGCCGCATCCACATCGACGCGGATCTGAGGGACGGCGACGAGGTCCTCGCAGAAGCACGGGGCGCCTTCCTGCACGTCCCGCTCGACCACTTCCTCGCGACTCCCGAAGGCCGGGCCGCGGGCGAGGCGTGGAGGAGGCGATTAGGCTAGCCGCGGTGCCCTCCTTCGCCGGCAAGGTCGCCTTGATAACCGGGACTGCCCGGGGCTGCGGCGCAGTTCTCGCCGAAGCGTTCGCGCAGGCCGGAGCGACGGTCGTGGGTTGTGACGTGGACGCCGAGGCAGGCGAAGCGACTGCGGAGAAGATCCGAAAGGCCGGAGGGCGGATCGACTTCTCGCCTACCGACGTCTCCCACGAAGACCGGGTCGAGGCGCTCGTCGCTGGAGCGGTCGAGGCGCACGGCCGACTGGATTGCGCGATCAACAACGCCGGCACGGAGGAGCTTTCCGAGATCGCGGAAGGAACCGAGAGCGCCTTCGACGAGCTGATCGCAACCAATCTCAAGGGCCTCTTCTTCTGCCTCAAACACGAGATCAAGGCGATGCAAGCAAGCGGCGGCGGCGCGATCCTCAACATGTCGTCGATCACGAGCAGCATCACGGCGGCGCCCGCGAACGGGCTCTACGCCGCCACGAAGGGCGGTGTCAACGCCCTCACCAAGGCAGCCGCAAGCGAGGTGGGCAAAGACAACATCAGCGTGAATGCCCTCGCCTTCTCCGCGATCGACATCCGCGGCAGCATGATCTGGCGCTACCTGGAGGAGGAGAAGGTTTCGAAAGAGACGCTCATGCAGGCCTTCCCAATCGGCCGGATGGGCCGCCCCGAGGAGCTGGTCGCCGCGGTGATGTACCTCTGCTCGGACGAGGCACGCTTCTGCACGGGCACGACCCTCGTCCTCGACGGCGGCTTCACGGCCCAGTGACGCCGCCTTCGGCGCCAAGGCGGGTCAAGGCGCGGACCGGATTCGAACCGGTGTACGGGGCTTTGCAGGCCCCTGCCTAACCACTCGGCCACCGCGCCGACAAGGAAAACATCGTATCGAGCGAACTTTTCGCTCACGAAAGCTTGAGAGGATCCGTCAGATTTGCACAGAATGGGGATCACGCTCGCTGACGCGAACCTTGTCCCGGGGTTGATACCGCGTTGGTGGGCAGGAGCCCCGGCCCCCTACCGGGGCTCCACCCTTGTCTGAGGAGAGTCAGGCGCTACGAGGCGGCGCTCGCAAGAGCCCACGCAAAAAGCGGGAGCGCAGCAGCCGAGTACAGGGCGAACAGCCAAAACCAGGTTCTCTGCAGCATGTCGGGCCTCCGTCGGATCAGCTCGACGTCGGCTGGGCCGCCGGCGGGCAAGGATGGGGCTTGCGGCGAAGCCGGGAGAGGAAAGACACGCGTTCCTCGCGACGCGCTGCCGCGAGGCGCTTCGCCAAGTGCCCGGCGCGCGCCTCCCGCTCCAGGTCGTTGTGGCGCTGCCGCACGAGGTCTAGTTGGGTCTCGGGGTGAAGCATTCGGGTTCCTCTCGCCGTCCACAGGACGGCGGGCAGGGGCAAATTCTTCCCACCGAGAGAACAAGTGGTTTCATACTTCTGGCGTGCAGCTTGCATCTCTCCCCGACGCTCAACTCGTCGCCCGCTGCCGGGTGGGCGACGAAGACGCCTGGCGGGAGCTCGTCACGCGCTTCTCTCGGTATGTCTATGCGATCTGCACGCAGGGGTTCCGACTCCGCCCGGCGGACGCGGAGGAGGTCTTCCAGGAAGTCTTCTCGCGCGCCTATCAACACCTGGACAAGCTGAGGGACGACGCGGCCATCCGCCCGTGGATCGGGCAGCTGACTCGCCGGCTCTGCATCGACCACCTGCGCGCGAGCTCTCGGGAGGAGCTCGTCGATCCGGAGGCGATCCCGGGCGGGGTCGACGAGGCGATGACGACGCTCGACGAGGCCTTCGCCGTGCACGAGGCGATGGCCGAGCTGACCGAGAACTGCCAGGAGATCCTCGACCGGTTCTTCGCCCGCGACGAGAGCTACCAGACGATCGGCGCGGCGCTCGACATCCCGTCCGGGACGATCGCAAGTCGCATCTCCCGCTGCCTCGGCCGGCTGCGTGAGATCTTCGAAGGAAGAAATCCCTCCACCGGCGCGTCCACTTGACGGAGACCCGATGACCGCTTATGACGAATACCGCCTCGCCGAGCTGATCAAGGCCCTGCCGCCGGCACCCCAAGCGTGGGTGGAAGCAGCGCAGGAGCTCCCGCTCGCGCGCGGCCGGCTCGACGACATCGTCGCGCGAGCCGAGGCCGACCTCGCGTTTCGCGATGCGCTTGTCGCGAACCTCGAGCAGGCACTCCGGCTCGAGGGCTATGAGCCCGACGCGATCCCGCTCGACGAGCTGCGCCGCCGCCTCGAGCGCTAGCACCGCCTGATGCACCGTCGGCCGGAAGAACTCGCGGGCCGCGCGCGTTGAGAGCTGCAGGCCGTCACTCTCGGGAAGGAGCACGCCTTGACTGCCTCGACAGCCGGCGTGGGATCCGCCACCGTGCACGACGCCCGAGCCATTGGGATCGCCCTCGTCTACTGGTGGCAGTCCGAGAACGAGCTCCACCAGCGGATCTACGTCAGCCCGAAGGATCATCCCACCGCGTTCATCCAGGTCAAGAACCAGCCGGCCGGCTGCGTCTGGGAGCTGGAGGTCGTGAACTTCGAGCGCCAAGCCGGCCGGGCCGACATCAGCCGCTACCTCGAGCGCAGCTTCACGCGCGACGTGTAGCCCGCCTACGAGCGTCGCTGCCGGCGGGCCAAGTACTCGGCGAACTGACCTCCACTGGAGGCGAGCCAGGACCTGAACCCCTGCTCGAAGTTGTCCTCCCGCTGGCCGGAGAATGACGCGTGCGGGCAACGGTGGCCGAGCGGTGTCGGGTACCGCTGGTGGCAGCGGGCGCAGCGCTCGAGCTCGGCAAACATCACCGAACGCGTCGCGCGCGGACTTCGATCTTTCCCTTGATTCCCTGCTGCTGCATCTCCGTCTCCTTCTAACGCTGTCTTCACCGCAGGACGGAGATGGAAGCGATGTTCTTCCCTGGGCCGGCCGCGGCGGCAGCCCGCGACTATCCGCTCACATAGGCCGGTGCAGACTTGCGGGCATGGGTGACAATCGACCCGCGCCTGGTCGCCGGCCTGAGGTCGGGCATCTGGCTCAGCGCCTTCCGGAGACGGGC
>JBOHAB010000103.1:0-9464 GCA_050697655.1 Gaiellaceae bacterium | reverse complement strand
TATCCGAACCTCGTCCCGCACGCGCTCGAGCGCGTGCGCGGGAGCGGCGTCAAGGTCGCATCGGTGGCGACGGCGTTCCCCTCCGGCCAGGTTCCCACCGAGCTGAAGGTGGAAGAGGCCGCCCGCGTGGCAGAGCTCGGCGCCGACGAGATCGACATGGTCATCGACCGCGGCGCCTTCCTCTCGGGCCACTACGCCAAGGTCTACGACGAGGTCCGGCGCGTGAAGGAGGTCTGCGGCGGCCCGCACCTGAAGGTGATCCTCGAGACCGGTGAGCTCGGGACCTACGACAACGTGCGCCGAGCGAGCCTGCTTGCGATCGCGGGGGGCGCCGACTTCATCAAGACGTCGACCGGCAAGATCCAGCCCGCCGCGACGCTGCCGGTCACGCTCGTCATGCTCGAGGCGATCAGGGACGTCTACGAGGAGACCGGCCGGAAGATCGGAATGAAGCCGGCCGGGGGCATCCGCCACTCGAAACAGGCGGTGCAGTACCTCGTCCTCCTGCACGAGACGCTGGGGCCCGAGTGGCTGACACCCGACCTCTTCCGCTTCGGCGCCTCCTCGCTCCTGAACGACGTGCTCATGCAGATCCGCAAGGAGCGCACGGGCCGCTACCAGAGCCCCGACTACTTCACGATCGACTGATGGCCGAGGTCGAGAAGCGACAAGATCGTTCGCCGGTTCCTTCCGCGTTCGAGTACGCGACCGCGCCCGAGTCGCGCGACATCGTCCGCCTCGAAGAGCGCTACGGTCTCTTCCTCGGCGGCGAGTGGGCGGAGCCGACCTCGGGCGAGTACGCCCCGAGCGTCGCCCCGCGCGACGAGGAGCCGCTTGCCGAGGTCGCCTACGCCGGCGCCGAAGACGTCGAGCTCGCCGTGCGAGCCGCGCGCGACGCGTTCGAGAACGGCTGGTCCGAGCTGCCGTCGAGCGAACGCGCCAAGTACCTGTTCCGCATCGCGCGCATCCTGCAGGAGCGCTCGCGCGAGTTCGCCGTGCTCGAGTCGCTCGACGGCGGCAAGCCGATTCGCGAGTCGCGCGACGTCGATCTCCCGCTCTCGGCGGCGCACTTTTTCTACTACGCGGGCTGGGCCGACAAGCTCGAGTACGCCTTCCCCAACCGTCGGCCGTCGCCGCTCGGGGTCGCCGGGCAGATCATCCCCTGGAACTTCCCGCTGCTGATGCTCTCCTGGAAGATCGCGCCGGCGCTCGCGGCGGGCAACACGGTGGTCCTCAAGCCGGCGGAGACGACGCCGCTCACCGCACTCCTCTTCGCCGACGTCCTGCGCCAGGCGGAGCTCCCCGCCGGCGTCGTGAACATCCTCACCGGGGACGGGCGCGCGGGCGCCGAGATCGTCAAGCATCCCGACGTCGACAAGATCGCCTTCACCGGCTCGACCGAGGTCGGCAAGGAGATCATGCGCGCGGTCGCCGGCACCGGGAAGAAGCTCACGCTCGAGCTCGGCGGCAAGGCGGCGAACATCATCTTCGACGACGCCCCGCTCGACCAAGCAGTAGAGGGAATCGTCAACGGCATCTACTTCAACCAGGGCCACGTCTGCTGCGCCGGCTCGCGTCTCTTCGTCCAGGAGCCCGTGTACGAGGAGGTGCTCGCCAAGCTGAAGCGCCGAATGGGAACGCTCCGCGTCGGCGACCCGCTGGACAAGAACACCGACGTCGGCGCGATCAACTCCCGCGAGCAGCTGCAGCGGATCGAGGAGCTCGTCGCGAGCGGGGAGGAGGAGGGCGCCGAGGTCTACCAGCCGCCGTGCCGGCTCCCCGAGAAGGGCTGGTGGTTCCCGCCGACCGTCTTCACGAACGTCGCGCAGAGCTACCGGATCGCGCAGGAGGAGATCTTCGGGCCCGTCCTCTCGGTGCTCACCTTCCGCACGCCCGACGAGGCCGTCGAGAAGGCGAACAACACGCCGTACGGCCTCTCGGCCGGCGTTTGGACGGAGAAAGGCTCGCGCATCCTCTCCATGGCACAGCGGCTCCGCGCCGGCGTGGTCTGGGCGAATACGTACAACCGCTTCGACCCAGCCTCGCCGTTCGGCGGCTACAAGGAGTCCGGCTTCGGCCGCGAGGGCGGCCTCCACGGCCTCGGCCCGTACCTGGAGTTCGACGAGTGAGCCGTCTGCCCGTCAAGAAGACCTACAAGCTCTACGTGGGCGGCGCCTTCCCGCGGTCCGAATCCGGGCGCACCTACGAGGTCGAGGGCGCGAACGTCGCGCTCGCCTCCCGCAAGGACGTCCGCGATGCCGTTCGAGCCGCCCGGGGCGCGTTCTCCAAATGGGCCGCGATGACCGCCTACAACCGCGGCCAGGTGCTCTACCGCGTCGCGGAGATGATGGAAGGGCGGAAGGCCGAGTTCGCGGAGCTGACCGGCGACGAGGCTGAGGTGAACGAGGCCGTCGATCGCTGGGTCTGGTACGCGGGCTGGGCGGACAAGCTCGGCCAGGTGCTCGGCTCCTCGAACCCTGTGGCCGGGCCGTACTTCAACTTCACGGTGCCCGAGCCGACCGGTGTCGTCGGGATCGTCGCTCCCGAAGAGCCCGCTCTCGCCGGGCTCGTCTCCCGCCTCGCCCCGGCGGTCGTCGGCGGGAACGTAGCGGTCGTGCTCGCCTCCGAGCACCGTCCGCTGGCGGCCGTCACGCTGGCCGAGGTGCTGGCGACGTCGGACGTTCCCGGGGGCGTCGTCAACCTCCTGACCGGGAGGAAGCGGGAGCTGGCTCCCGTGCTGGCTGCGCACATGGACGTGAACGCGCTCGACCTGGCCGGCGCGGATGACGACGTGGCGGAGCTCGAGCGCCTGGCGGCCGACAGCGTCAAGCGGATCTCCCGGAACGGCGACGGGCAGTCCCCCTGGCACGCGGCCGCCTACCTCGAGCTGAAGACCGTCTGGCATCCGATCGGCGTCTAGGCTCTAACCTTCGACTTTCGTGAGCCGTTTCAGCGAGGCGATCTCCGAGGGCGACGGCATCTCCGTCATCCCCGTGCTCGAGGGTGACGTCGGCGCGCTGGCTGCGCTCGCCGAGGAGGCCGGCGCGGAGGCGGTGGCGGTCCGCGCGGAGGACGTCGCCGACGCCCGCTCGCAGACCGGGCTGCCGATCCTCGCCAGGAACGGCAACCCGGAGGCGGTGGCGGAAGCCGGAGCCGACGCGGTGGTCGTCCAGCACGAGGCGGCCTCGGATGAAGGCCGCCTGGAGGGCCTCTACGGCGCCGCCTACGAGCTCGGGCTCGACTTCGCCGTCGACGTGCGGGAGGAGGACGAGCTCGAGGATGCGCTCGCACGCATCGATCCGGAGATCGTCCTCATCTCGGAGCGCGGGCTCGACGAAGGGGAGGAGGACCTCGAGCTGACCCTCGATCTGCTCGCGGACGTGCCGGCCGGAAAGCTGGTCGTCTCCGAGGCGCGGATCGTCTCCCACGACCAGGTCGTCGCGCTCGAGCGGGCAGGAGTCGACGCGATCCTCGTGCATGGCCTGGCGCGCGATCCCGATTTCAGAGCCGTTCTCGAGGAGCTCGTGCATGGTCCGGAAGCCTGGCGCTAGCTCGACGCCGACCGCCGCCGCGGACGAGCTCGGGAGGGACGGGCGCGACGGTAACGGCGCGGCGCCTGCTTCTGCCCCCGGCAAGCCCAGTCTCGGCGAGCGCTTCGACGGGGCCGCCGTGATGGCGGCGGTCTTCGTCTCCGGGGCCGTCCTCCTGGGGGTCGAGATCGCGGCGAGCCGAGTGCTCGCGCCCTTCTTCGGCAACTCGCTCTACGTCTGGGGCTCGCTGATCGGCGTCGTTCTCACCGGCCTCGCGGTCGGGTACTGGCTCGGCGGGGTACTGGCGGACCGCTTGCCGGTGACCGGCCTTCTCCTCGGCGTCATGGGTCTCGCCGCCGTCTCGGTGCTTGCCATCCCGCTTGTCGACGACGACGTGCTCGAAGCGGTCGTCGAGTGGGATGCCGGGCCCCGCCTGAACCCGCTGCTCGCGGCGTTGATCCTCTTCGGCCCGATGAGCGTCCTCATGGCCTGCGTCACGCCGATCGCGGTGCGACTCCGCGCGCGCTCGCTCGCCCGGGTCGGGCGCACCGCCGGCCGCCTCTTCTCGGTCTCCACTGCAGGCAGCATCGTCGGGACGCTCGTTACCTCGTTCTTCCTCATCCCCGAGCTGGGCGTCGATCAGCTGATCGGCTTCGCGGCCGCGGCACTCTTCGCCGCGGTGCTCGTCGTGGCGGTGGCCGAACGGAAGGCTGTGACGGCGCTCCTGGCGGTCGTGGCGACGGCGGGCGCCGGGGCGGCGGCAGTCTCGCTCGCACCCGAGACCGGCGGGACTCTCTCCGGCGCCGCCGCCCAGAACTGGTCGCCGCTCTACCGCCTGCGCGGCGCCGAGTCGGTGCTCGACGCCCGCGATCCGCGAGCTGCGATCCCGCAGCCCGACCTGCGGGTGGTGTTCTCCGAGGACACGCAGTACCATCGCCTCTCGGTCGTGGAGGACTCCGACACGCGTTACCTCCGCTTCGACAACTCCTTCCAGAGCGCCATGTACATCGACGACCCACTCCGCACGCGCTTCGCCTACACCGACCTCTTCCACCTGTCGGTCGCGTACAACCCCGGGGCGCGGAACATCCTCTTCATCGGCCTGGGCGCCGGCTCGTCGGAGAAGCGGATGCTGGATGACTTCGCCGACGTTCGGCTGCAGGCTGTCGAGATCGACCCCGTGGTCGCCGAGGTCGCCTACGACCACTTCGAGGTCCCCCGGAACGACCCGCGGCTCGCGGTCGAGATCGAGGACGGTCGCCGGTTCCTGGCCGACGGCGAACGGCGCTGGGATGCGATCGTCATCGACGCCTTCTTCGCCGACGCGATCCCCTTTCACCTGGTGACCCGGGAGTTTCTCCAGCTCGCGCAGAGCCGTCTCGAGCCGGGGGGCGTGATCGTGACGAACGCGATCGGCGCGATCGACGGGCCGGGATCACGGCTCTTTCGCTCGATCTACCGGACCTACCGTACGGTCTTCCCCACGGTTCTCGTCCATCCGGCAATCCTTCCCGGCGACCAGGGCGACGCGACGTTCAGGAACCTGATCCTCGTTGCGACCGAGCAGGCGGCTCCGCAGCGGGTGTTCGTCGCCGAGCGCTGGGAGGAGATCAGGCGCGCCGCGCCGACCGCGCCGGACCTGAGGCAGGCGATTCTCGACCGCCACGACGCCTTCATCTCGACGGACGACGTGCCAGTCCTGACGGACGACTACGCGCCGACGGACGCCCTGCTCCTGCTCTTTCAGTGACTTGTCCCGGCCTGCGCGGGACAACGCCAGGCACACGGACAGATACACGCGCGCCCGGGGGCCGGCCGCGAGCCTCCCTCCGCTTTCGAGCCTAACGCTCAAAAGCGCATACGTGGCGCTCGGAACGTGCCGAAAGCGTGCCGCTTACCCGAAGAACGCTCGCGCGGCCTCGTAGAACTCGGGCGGGACGCGCTTCAGCTCGGCGACGGCGTCACGGAGGGGCACCGCGACGATCTCGTCGCCGCGCAGCGCGGCCATCCCTCCCCAGCGCTCGGCGTGAACGAGGTCTGCCGCCTTGAGCCCGTAGCGGGTGGCGAGGATGCGGTCGCGCGGAGTCGGCGTTCCGCCGCGCTGGACGTGGCCGAGGACGGTGACCCGTGTCTCGTAGCCGGTTCGCTCCTCGATCTCGCGGGCTAGCGCGTCGCCCACTCCTCCCAGGCGGACATGACCGAACTGATCCCTGGCGGCGGGCGCCTGCGCGATCTGGCGCTGCTCGCCCGATGCGTACGTGAGCTCGTAGCCTTCGCTCACGACCACGATCGAGAAGTCCTTGCCACGCTCGTGGCGGTGCTGGAGCTCCTCGCAGGCCTCCTCGACGGTGATCGGCTGCTCGGGGATGAGGATGACGTCGGCCCCTCCGGCAATCCCGCTCATGACGGCGATCCAACCCGTATGCCGCCCCATCACCTCGACGACCATGACGCGGTTGTGCGACTCCGCCGTCGTGTGCAGCCTGTCGATCGCCTCCGTGGCGACCGTGACCGCCGTGTCGAATCCGAACGTGTAGTCCGTCGCCGAGAGGTCGTTGTCGATCGTCTTGGGGACGCCCACGACGGGGAACGCGTGCTCCTCGAAGAGCCGCGAGGCGACTCCGAGGGTGTCCTCGCCGCCGATGGCGACGAGCGCGTCCAGCCGCTGCGACGCGAAATGCTCGCGGACGAGCTCGACCCCGCCCTCCTCCTTGTAGGGGTTCGTTCTCGTCGTGCCGAGGATCGTGCCCCCGCGCGGCAGGATTCCGGAGATCGCCCTGGAGTCGAGCTCCTGGAACTTGCCCTCGACCAGGCCGCGCCAGCCTTCGCGGACGCCGACGACCTCGTAGCCGCGATCGAGCGAGCGCCGCGTCACCGCGCGGATGACAGCGTTCAGACCCGGGCAGTCGCCTCCGCCCGTGAGGAGCGCAACTCGCTTGCTCATTCTTCTAACTTCGGCTACGCGCGGTCGTCTGTTTGGACGTACCCAAGCTCAGCGATGGACCGACTTCGACCGTGGCGAGGAGGTGACGACGGATGCCGAAGGCGGGGATCGAACCCGCACGGGGCAGAGCCCCACTGGATTTTGAGTCCAGCGCGTCTTCCAGTTCCGCCACTTCGGCGCGCTCCATGGAGGTCCATCGTATCGGCAGGGGTTGACAAGGGCGTGGAACCCGGAGTCATAATCGGGCACCTGCGAACGGTGCTCGCCGGGTGCAGCGCCGAAACAGAATCGGGCGAAGAGGAGGAGTGGTGAAACGAAGGACGATTTTGGCGTTACTCGTTCTGCTCATCGGCGCGTTCGCCTTGGTGGCGGCGGGCTGCGGCGGAGACGATGACGACGATGCGACTCCGGCGCAGACCGGGGAAGGCGACGGGAGCGATGCTCCCGACCTCCCGCCGGTGACCGCGCTCCCGTCGGCATCGTGCACCGACATCGAGTACGAGGGCGACGGTGAGCCCCAGGTGCTGATCGCGTCCGACCTGCCGCTGCAGGGTTCCTCGCGGACCCAGACGCTGCAGATGACCGCTGCGATCAGGCAGGTCCTGGCGACAGCGGGCTGGAAGGCCGGGGACGTAAGCGTCGGCTACCAGTCGTGCGACGACTCGACGGCCCAGGCCGGCAAGTGGGATCCCGGCAAGTGCAGCCAGAACGCGAATGCCTACGCCGAGAACCAGAGCATGCTCGGCCTCATCGGCACGTTCAACTCGGGCTGCGCCGCGGTCATCATCCCGGTGCTGAACCAGGCGCCTGGCGGCGGTCTCGCCATGATCTCGCCGGCGAACACGTACGTCTGCCTGACCGAGGGCGGACCGGGCTGCGCGGACGACGAGCCGGACCGGTACTACCCGACCGGGGCGCGCAACTACACGCGCGTCGTCGCCCACGACGCCTATCAGGGCGCTGCTCTCGCCCAGTTCATGCAGGAGCAGGGGACGACGCAGCTCTACATCCTCAACGACCGCGAGGCCTACGGCCTCGGGGTGGCGGAGAACGTCCGAGGTGCCGCTGAGTTCCTCGGCATCGAGGTCGTCGGCTTCGACGCCTGGGATCCGAGGGCCTCGAACTACGAAGCCCTCATGACCAAGATCGAGAACTCGGGGGCTGACGGCGTCTTCCTGGGCGGGCTGATCGACGAGAACGGCGCCCAGGTGATCAAGGACAAGGTCCGCGTCCTGGGCGACAACGAGACCGTCAAGCTGTACATGCCTGACGGCTTCACGACACAGCAGACGATCGACGAGGCGGGTGTCGAGAATACGCGCGGCGCCTTCTTCTCGGTCGCGGGCGTGCCGGTCGACGAGTTCACCGGCTCGGCTGCAGAGTTCATCACGGAGTTCGAGCCGACGCTCGGCGGCGATCCGGTCGACCCGTACGCGATCTACGGCGCGCAGGCCGCACAGATCCTGCTCGACGCGATCGCGGCTTCCGACTACACGCGTGCAGGGGTGATCGAGCAGATGTTCGCAACCGAGGTGGCCGGCGGCTTCCTCGGCGACTTCTCGTTCACCGAGTTCGGCGACCCGACGCTTGCGAGCGGCGCGGTCATCGGCTTCACGATCTTCAGGGGCGAGGACCAGCTCGAGGTCGAGACCGTCTTCTCCCCGGAGGAGGATGCTGTCGACGCAGCGAGGGGCAACTAACGCCGAATAGGGACGATCCGGGAGAGGGCTTCGGCCCTCTCCCGGATCTCTCTGAAGAAACAGATGACGGTCGAAGCGAGCCCGGAGCCACGCCTGAGCACCCGCCGGAAGCGGCCGGACCTGCTCTCCGTGCTCGGGATCCTCTTCGTCGTCCTGATCGCCGTCTGGCTGCTCGTCAACCTGATCAGCGACCCTCAGCAGTTCTTCACCGTGGCGCTGATCGGCCTGACGACCGGGTCGGTGTACGCGCTGGTCGCCCTCGGTTACACGCTCGTCTACGGGATCCTGCAGCTGATCAACTTCGCCCACGGCGACGTCTTTGCGCTCTGCGGGCTCGTCTCGAGCACGATCATGGTCAGCGTCTTCGACCTCACCGGGAGCGAGGCGGCGGTCGTGATCGGCCTCGGGCTACTCGGCACACTTGTCTTGACGATGCTCTTCGGAGCGACGCTGAACGCGACGATCGAGGCCGTCGGCTACCGGCGATTGCGTAACCAGCCGCGCCTGACGATGCTGATCAGCGCGGTGGGCATGTCGTTCATCGTGCAGAACATCTCGCTCGCGATCTACGACGTGAACTACCGCAGCTCCCCGCCGCTCATCTCCACCGAGCCGGCCTTTACGATCGGCGGCGTCTCCATGAGCTGGAACAAGCTCGTGGTCGTCCTGATCACGGTCCCCGTGCTGATCCTGCTCACCTGGATGGTGCGCTCGACCAAGCAAGGCAAGGCGATGCGGGCGACGGCGCAGGACCAGGACGCCGCCGCGATGATGGGCATCAACGTCAACCGCACGATCTCGTTCACGTTCCTGCTCGCGGGCGCCCTCGCGGGCTCCGCGGGCGTGCTGTACCTGCTCCAGTTCCAGATGCGGTACGACACAGGTTTCGAGCTGGGGCTGATCGCCTTCACCGCCGCCGTCGTCGGCGGCATCGGCAACCTCGCGGGCGCCACGCTGGGCGGGCTCCTGATCGGGTTCATCCAGGCCTTCAACGAGGGGCTCTCGATCGCTGCGCCCGGGAGCGACTGGACGCGCTCGATCGTGTTCGGGATCCTGATCGCAACGCTTGTCTTCCGCCCCGAGGGCCTTCTCGGGGAGCGGACACCGGAGGGCGTCTGATGGCCACCGAGGCAACCCCGACGCCCGCCGTGAGGAAGCGAAAGGTCCCGGTCGGGTGGCTGATCGGGCTGGCCGCGCTCGCGCTCGCGGCCCTCTACCCGGTCCTGTACGAGGAGATGCTCGGCGAGATGAGCATCCCGGTCTTCCGCGAGTGGCCGAGCGTCAGCACCG
>JBOHAB010000102.1:0-9548 GCA_050697655.1 Gaiellaceae bacterium | reverse complement strand
GCCTCGCTCCGACAAAGGGCTGAACGCTTACTTTTTCAGGAGGAACGGAGCGGCGCAGGAGTCGAACCTACCCAGCGACGGGTTACGCCGCCTCACCGGTTTTGAAGACCGGCTGGGCCACCGGGCCCGGGCCGCTCCGAGAAGAACCTAGCCGGTCCTGGCCTTGCGCCGGAGGACGCGCTCGTCGCCGACACGGCGGGTGAGGCCGTCGGCGTCGAAGCGCTCCAGAAGGAGCTGGGCCGGCTTGCGGCCCGTGCCGAGCAGGTCGCGGAAGCGCCCGAGCGTGATCGAGCCCGCCTGCGCGCACTCCTCGACCAGGATCCGCCTCGCCTCCTCGTACGCGGCCCGGCCCAGGGCGAGGCCGTCGCCGAGACGGACGATCCTGCCGGCCTCCTCGAGGTACTTCACGAGCTCGGCGTCGTCGGCCTTCACGGGCGTGTAGCCGGCCCGCTCGAGCTCGTCCTCGAGCCGGTCGGCGGCCTCGGCGCGATCGCCCAGGCGCGCGGTCGCTCCCGGCGCGTACGCCTTGGCGCCGCGGCGCTCGATCGGGAGCAGCGGGAGCAAGGCGGCCGTCCACGGGCGCTGCGGCAAGAGCTCGGCCACCGGGATCCCCGGGTCGAGCGGGGATTCGACCGCTCGCTCGTCGAGAGCGCGGACGACGCCGTAGCGAAGCTCCTCGAGCTGCTCCTCCGTCAGATACCACTCGCCGGCGCTAACCGCCGACGCGAGCCCGGCATCCAGCTCGTCCTGCGCGAGCAGGGCCCGCCGAGCCAGCTCTTCGCGGCGCAGCGGCTCCCCCGCGGCCGAGAGCGAGGCCAGCACGATCGAGGCGGGGTCGCCGCGCTCGAGAAGCTCGAGCCGTTCCCCCGAAGGGCGGCGTGGGGGGGCCGGGTCGAGGACGGCGCCGCCGCCGAGGGTCGTCCCCTCGCGGAGCACGATCCGGTCGCCCCGCGCGGCGACCACCGGCGCGCTCAGGCGAAGCTGCGCGTGGCGCTCGTCGATGCGCACGACTCGGGCGAGGTGCTCGGCGGTGCCGTGATGGACGTGCAGGCGGGTGCCGTCGGGGATCTCCTCCAGCGTCTCGAGCGCCACGTCGAGCCGGTAGCTGAGCGGATACGCCCCTCGCTCGACCAGGGCATCACCGCGCCGCAGGTCGCCCCGCTCAACGCCGGGGAGCGCGACCGCGACCCGCTGCCCTGCTTCGGCTCGCTCGACCGGGCGGTCGTGCACCTGCACGCTCCGGACGCGCACCTCCAGGCCGCCGGGCTCGGCCCGCAAGACGTCGCCTTCGCCGATTGATCCGGACCAGAGCGTGCCCGTGACCACGGTCCCGATCCCGTGCAGCGTGAAGACGCGGTCGATGAAGTGGCGTGTGGGCCGGGTCGCCGGCCGCGGCTCGACGCGGTCGGCCGCCTCCGCGAGCGCGGCACGGAGCTCGTCGAGGCCCTCGCCCGTACGCGCGCTCGTGGCGACGGCGGTCGCGCCGGGGACGAGCTCCCGGGCCTCCATGAGCGCCAGCTCGCGCGTCTCCTCGTCCACCGCGTCCACCTTGGTGACGGCGACCACCCCGTGCTCGATCTCGAGGAGTCGGAGGATCGCGAGGTGCTCGTGCGTCTGCGGCCGGGCGCCCTCGCCGGCGTCGATCACGAGCAGGAAGAGGTCGATGCCGGTGGCCCCGGCGACCATGTTGCGAACGAAGCGCTCGTGGCCGGGCACGTCGACGAGCGAGAGCCGGCGCCCGTCCGCCAGCTCGAGGGGCGCGTAGCCGAGGTCGATGGAGATCCCGCGCTTCTGCTCCTCCGGGAGTCGGTCGGTGTCTTTGCCCGTCAGGGCGCGGACGAGCCAGGTCTTCCCGTGGTCGATATGGCCGGCGGTGCCGACGGTCAGCGGCATCGTGCGACTGCCTCGGCCGCTTCGCCGATCTCGGCCTCGACAAGCGTGCGGCAGTCGAGCAGGAGCTTCCCGTCCCGGACGATCCCGATCACCGCCGGCTCGCCGCGGCGAAGCGGCTCCGCCAGCTCGAGCGGGAGCGCGCAGGCGAAGCTTGCGATCTCCGTGACCGGGAGCGAGCCGCCTCCGGGGCGAGCCGTCGTCTCCTCCACGGTCCCGCCGGTCAGGCCGGCGAGTCGTTCGGCGCGGGCGCGCACCGCCTCGACCGGCTCCGCGAGCATGCGCAGGACGGGGATCCGGTTGCTTCCGCTCCGGTAGAGGGCCAGTGTGCCCTCGAGGGCTGCGAGCGTGAGCTTGTCGGGCCGCAGCGCGCGCTGGAGCGGGTGGCGGCGCATGCGCTCGATCAGATCCGCGCGACCGACGGCGATGCCTGCCTGCGGCCCGCCGAGGAGCTTGTCGCCCGAGAACGTGACCACGTGCGCACCCGCCTCGATGCTCACGGTCGCGGTGGGCTCGTCCCCGGTCTCTACGAGGGCGCCCGAGCCCAGGTCTTCGACCAGCGCGAGCCCGTGGCGGTCGGCCAGGCGCGCCAGATCGCGTGCGCGCGGTTGCTCCGTGAAGCCGACGAGGCGGAAGTTCGACTGGTGGACGCGGAGGAGCGCGGCCGTGCGGCCGATGACGGCCTGCTCGTAATCCGCGAGCCTCGTCCGGTTGGTCGTGCCCACCTCGACGAGGATCGCGCCCGAGCGCGCGAGCACGTCGGGGATCCTGAAGCCGTCGCCGATCTCGATCAGCTCCCCGCGGGAGACGATCACCTCGCGCCCCTCCGCCAGCGCGGCGAGGGCAAGGAGGACGGCTGCGGCGTTGTTGTTGACGACGAGCGCCGCCTCCGCTCCGGTCAGCTCGCGCAGGAGCGCGGCGACGTGATCCTGGCGCGAGCCGCGGCTCCCCGCCGCGACGTCGTACTCGAGGTTCGAGTAGCCGGCCGCGACCTCGTACACCCGCGCGAGCGCCTCCTCGGCCAGCGGCGCGCGTCCGAGGTTCGTGTGCACGACGACTCCGGTGGCATTGAGGACGCGGCGGAGGCTCGGTCGCAGGCGCGCCTCGACCTCGTCGGCCGTTCGGGCAGCGAGGTCCCCGGCCGGGTAGCCGGCCTTCACGTCCTCGCGCGCGCGCTCGATCGCTGTCCGCGCGGCGGCGACCACGAGCGGTCGCCCATGCTGTTCCGCCAGGGCCTCGAGCTCCGGGCTGCCGGCAAGCTGGTCGACGGATGGCAGCTCCCGCAACGGATTCGATGGGGCCACGAACGCGAATGATAGAGACGCTCTCTCGCGGCTCCGTCCTAGTAGACTCCCGCCGCGATGAACCCGCAGGCGGCGACTCTCAGGCTCGCGGTCTTCCCGCGCTCCAGCCTTTTCGTCGACGTGCTGCTGGTCGTCGCCGGGGCGGGCCTCGTCGCGCTCGCCGCCCAGATCGAGATCCCGCTCGGTTTCACGCCGGTTCCGATCTCCGGGCAGACCTTCGCCGTCCTGCTCGTGGGCGCGTCGCTCGGCCCGCTGCTCGGGGCGTCGAGCCTGCTCCTGTACTACTGCGTGGGTCTCGTCGGCGCGCCCGTCTACTCGGGCGGCGACAGCGGCTGGGAGATCGTCAAGGGCGCCACCGGCGGCTACCTCGTCGGCTTCATCCTCGCCGCGGTGCTGACCGGCTGGCTCGCGCAACGGAGGTGGGACCGCCGCTTCAACTCGGCGGTCGCGGCCATGCTCTCCGGGAGCGTCGTCATCTACCTCTTCGGCCTCCCGTGGCTCGCCCACACGGCCAACCTGAATCTGGAGGGAACGCTCGAGGCCGGCCTCTACCCGTTCGTCGTCGGCGACCTCATCAAGCTCTACCTGGCCGGGATGCTCCTGCCCGGCGCGTGGCGGCTCGTCAAGAACCTCCGAGGCTAGACGCTGGCGTCTCGGGCGGCGCCCACACGCCGCTCGTAGGCGGAAACGACGAGGCGAACTGCTTCCTCCGGGTCGTCGGTGACCGTGAGGTTGTCCCAGTCCTCGGGGGAGATCATGCGCTCGAGGAGCAGCGGGTCGCGGATCCAGTCGAGCAGGCCTTCCCAGTACTCCGAGTCGAAGAGGACGACAGGGAAGTCGAGAATCTTCCCCGTCTGGATCAACGTCATCGCCTCGAAGAGCTCGTCGAGCGTGCCGAAGCCGCCGGGGAAGATGACGAAGCCCTCCGCCGCCTTCACGAACATCGTCTTCCGCACGTAGAAGTGGTCGAAGACGACGTCGACGTCCAGGTACGGGTTCGACTGCTGCTCGTGCGGGAGGACGATGTTGAACCCGACCGAGAGGCCGCCGCCTTCCCTGGCGCCGCGGTTCGCAGCCTCCATCACCCCGGGGCCGCCCCCCGTCACGATCGTGAAGCCGGCCTCGCCGAAGCGCCGACCGACCTCCCGGGCGTCCTGGTAGGCGCGGTGGCTCTCGGCGACGCGGGCCGAGCCGAAGATCGTCACCGCGGGCTTGGGGAGCTCGGCCACCGTGCCGAAGCCGTGGAGGAACTCGTCCCCGATCTCGCGGGAGTGGAGGAGCTCCTCGCCCTCCGTGCTCTCCAGGATCAGCCGGTCGTCGTCGCGCTGGGCGCCCATCAGAACGTGCGCTCGATGTGGGTCGCGCTCATGGCGAAGGCGAGCGCCGCCGCCAAGCCGACGTAGGTGACGCCGACGACGGCGCGCTGCCAGGGCTCGATCGCGTAGTACTCCGCCACACGCGGCTCGTTCCGGTCGCGCCAGCGGCGCCAGACCTCCATGCCGCCGATCACGAGCACGAGGATGAGGATGAAGTTCGGGTAGAGAATGGTCAGCACGAGCAGGAGGAGGAGCCCCACGGCCCACAGGGCGGGATGGAGGGCCGCGACCGCGCGGCCGCCGTCGAGCGGCGAGAGCGGGATTAGGTTGAAGAGGTTGAGGAAGAAGCCTGTGAAGGCCAAGGCGATGAGCAGCTCCGAGTCGAGCGCCTCGCCGGCGGCCCAGAAGGCGAAGGCGGCCAGGCTTCCGACGACGGGGCCGGCAAGGGCGACCTGCGCCTCCTTCCAGACGTTGTGCGGCATCTGCTTCATGCCGACGACCGCGCCCAGGAAGGGGATGAAGAGCGGCGCGGAGGCGGGGATGCCCTGCCGACGCAGCTCGAGCACGTGGCCGAGCTCGTGGATCAGCAGCAGGAAGACGAAGCCGACCGCGAAGCGCCAGCCCCAGATCCAGGCATAGGCAGCGATCGAAACGAGCATCGACGCCGACGTGGCGAAGATCTTGAGCTTGAAGAGCGCCAGGATCGCCGTCTTGAACTTGAAGATGAGGAAGCCGAGCGCGGCGATCGGGGCCCACAGCTTCCGCAGGAGGGCGCCCAGCCCCCCGCGCGGGTGGATCGGCTCGTAGTCGCGGTAGGCGTGCTCTAGCCCTGGATCTGCCTCGTATTCGCCGGTTTCCGGCTCCTGTTGAGGCGTGAGGCTGCTCACCGTCTCATCGTAGCCGTGCCTCTGGAAGCGCCGGCCCTCGGTTGGGGGCTTCCATCTAGGGGCTTTGCTAGGCGCGACGACTTTTCACACTGCGGGAAGGCAGACGCCCTTTCATCCGTCCAGGTGCTGGGGCAACGGATGAAAGGAGAAGCGCGTGCAAGGCAACAGGAGATGGAAGCTCGTTGCGCTGTTGGCGACGGGCATGCTCGTCGGGATCGTCATGGTCGGGACGCCGGCCGGCGCCCACGTGTCCGGCTGGGCGCACAACTGGAACCAGCACATCAAGCCCAAGGCTGACGCCAGATATGTCAAGCAGACGGGTGCGCTACCCGCAGGAAAGACTCTGCGGGGCGTCTATTCAGCCTGGGGCAACGGAAGCGGATACATCGGCGACGCGGTTACCTATCGGTCGCCGCTTCCGGCCGACCTCGATTCGGCGCACGTTGTCTTCATCCCGTCTGGTGGGGCGACGACTCCAACCTGCCCCGGTGGGGGCCAGGCTGCGGCCGGATATCTGTGTGTGTACGAGCGCGGCTCGGGTGGCGCCACCCTCGGACAGATCTATCGATCGGCCAATCCCGGAGGAGGCGAGGGTTCGTCGATGTCCGGATTCGGGATCTACTTCGACAGTGCGAACGCAGGGGGCAACTGGTCCTATGGTCAGTGGGTAGTGCGTGCTGCCGGGTCTGCAGCTCCCCGTGCAGTCGCGCCACGAATCACATCGACAACGCCCTCTGGCGAGTAGCGTCTGGTAGCCCTGGCAGGGCGGACGCAGACGAATCGGCGGGGGCCCTTCGGGGCCCCCGCCGCGGTCGAGAACCGCGGCCGATCCACTTCCTTCGCCGACTCGGCGGGTTACCCCCGGCGGAAGGGCGTCTCCCTCCCCGGCGGCGTGCGGCCCGTGTTCGGGAAGGAGGCAGAGTGAACTCGCAGCACGGAATCACGCTCGACCGATGAGATCCGCGCCTCGGTGCGATCCTAACGGGAAAGACCACCACGAGAGGGAGAAGGACGAGCCCATGAAACTGACGACCATGACGCAAGTGACCGTCGATGGAGTGATGCAGGGAAACGGCGGCGCGTCGGATGAGGACCGCAGGAACGGATTCGAGCGCGGCGGATGGGCCATGGGGGTGGCCGACAACGAGACCATGACGTTCATCAACCAGACGTATCAGCGCGCCGACGCGTTCCTGTTCGGCCGGCGGACCTACGAGCTCTTCGCCGGCTACTGGGGCGCAGAGGAGCGGGCTGGCGCCGCGGTGGAAGATCCGGGCAGCCACCCGATCGCAGCTGCCTTGAACACGAAGCCCAAGTACCTCGCATCGACCACGCTCACCGAACCGGGCTGGGCGAACACGACCCTCCTCGCCGGTGACCTCGCGGCCGCCATCGGCGAGCTGAAAGCCAAGCCGGGGGGTGAGCTGCAGGTGCACGGCAGCGGTGCCCTGATCCGCTGGCTGCTCGGTCACGACCTCGTGGAGGAGATCACCCTGCTCATCGTCCCCGTGGTCCTCGGCCAGGGCGCGCGGCTGTTCCCCGACGCCGGCCCGGACATTGCGCTTGACCTGGTCGACTCGCGAGCCGACTCGAAGGGCGTAACGATTCAGGTCTACCGGCCCACCGGGCGCCCGCAGTACGCGACGGCCACGACCTAGAGCCCGCCGAGTACCACCGCGTACCAGCGACGTGCGCGGACACTTCAGGATCCCCGCACCCACCACACTTCCCCCGTGTCGTAGACCTCCCTCTTCCAGAGGGGGACGTCGACCTTGAGCGTGTCGATCGCCTCCTTGCAGGCGGCGAGGGCGTGCTCACGGTGCGGGGCGGAGACGGCGATGGCGACGCTCGTCTCGCCGATCCCGACGCGCCCGATGCGATGGGTGATCGCCACCTTGCAGAGGTCGTAGCGGGCCGTGAGCGTCTCGGCGATCTCGGACATGACCTTCTCCGCCATGCCCTCGTAGGCCTCGTACTCGAGGTGGACGACGGTGCGACCCCGCGAGTGGACCCGGGTCGTTCCCAGGAAGGTGGCGATGGCGCCCGCGCCCTCGTCGCCGACCTCCGCGATGACGGCGTCGAGGTCGATCGGATCGGCGGTCAGCCTGAAGTCGCCTCCGGAGACCGGCGGGATCAACGCCACCTCGTCTCCGTCGGCGAGCAGGCGGTTGCCGGAGGCGTAGTCCTTGTTGACCGCGTAGAGGAGGCCCTGGGGCTCCTGACCGAGGTCGAGCGGGGCCCAGATGTCGGCCAGCCGTGAGCCCGCGGGGAGCTCGAGCACCCGCTCGGCCGCGCCCGCTCGTTCCCGCAGTCCGGCGAAAAGCCTCACGGTCACTCTCATGGCCGTTAGCCTAGTGCCATGGCCACGGCCGAGGATCGCCGCGAGACCGACTCGGGGATCGAGGTCAAGCCGGTCTACACGGAGCAGGACGTCGAGGGCGTCGAGCCCGGGCTCCCCGGGGAGTTCCCCTTCACCAGGGGGCCGTACGCGGACATGTATCGCGGGCGTCCGTGGACGATCCGGCAGTACGCGGGCTTCGCCTCGGCCGAGGAGACGAACGAGCGCTTCCGCTACCTGCTCGAGCACGGCCAGACGGGGCTCTCCGTCGCCTTCGACCTGCCTACGCAGCTCGGCTACGACTCCGACGACCCGCGCGCTGCCGGCGAGGTCGGGCGAACCGGCGTGGCGATCGACTCGCTCGCGGACATGGAGATCCTTCTCACCGGCATCCCGCTCGGCGAGGTCTCGACCTCGATGACGATCAACGCGCCGGCGGCGCTGCTCCTCCTTCTCTACGAGCTCGTCGGCGAGCAGCAGGGCGTGAGCGGCGAACGGCTCCGCGGCACCGTCCAGAACGACATCCTCAAGGAGTACGTGGCCCGCGGGAACTACATCTTCCCGCCGCGGCCGTCGATGCGGCTGACGACCGACCTGTTCGCGTACTGCCACGAGCGCCTGCCGCGCTGGAACACGATCTCGATCTCCGGCTACCACATCCGCGAAGCGGGCTCGACGGCCGTCCAGGAGCTTGCCTTCACACTCGCACACGGGATCGCATACGGCGAGGCGGCCGTGGCGGCGGGCCTCTCGCCTGACGAGTTCGGGGAGCGTCTCTCCTTCTTCTTCAACGCGCACAACCACTTCTTCCAGGAGGTGGCGAAGTTCCGCGCGGCGCGCACGCTGTGGGCGGGGATCATGCGGGACCGCTTCGGCGCCACGAACCCGCGGGCGCAGGCGCTTCGCTTCCACGCGCAGACGGGCGGCTCGACACTGACGGCGCAGCAGCCCGAGAACAACGTCGCCCGCGTCACCGTGCAGGCGCTTTCGGCGGTCTGTGGCGGCGCGCAGTCGCTCCACACGAACGCCTTCGACGAGGCGCTCGCGCTCCCGACCGAGCGGAGCGCCCGGATCGCGCTTCGCACGCAGCAGATCCTCCAGCACGAGGCCGGCGGGACCGACACGGCGGACCCGCTCGCCGGCTCCTACTTCGTCGAGTCGTTGACGAGGGAGCTGGAAGAGCGCGCCCGGGAGCTGATCGGCCGAATCGACGAGCTCGGCGGCGCCGTTGCCGCGGTCGAGCAGGGTTTCCAGCAGCGGGAGATCGAGGAGGCCGCCTACGCCTTCGAGCAGCAGGTCGAGGCGGGCGAGCGGGTCGTCGTGGGGGTCAACCGCTTTGCCGAGGGCGGCGAGGAGGAGATGGAGCTCCACCGCCTCGACCCCGCGGCGGAGCGGCGCCAAGTCGAGCGGACGCAGCGGGTGCGGGCCGAGCGGAACGCCGAGGCTGTGGCGGCGGCGCTCGCTCGGGTGCGTGAGGCGGCCCGGGGCGAGGCGAACCTGCTCGTACCGATGCGGGAGGCGCTGACCGCCCACGCCACCGTCGGCGAGGTCTGCGACGCGCTGCGCGAGGAGTTCGGCATGTACGACGCCCACCTGGCGCCGTGAGGCTCGAGGACGACGCGATCGCGCTGCGGCCTTTCGAGGAGAGCGACGCGCCTGCGCTCGCCGCGGCTATCGATAGCGACCCGGAGCTCGACCGCTGGACGCGCATCCCGTTTCCCTACACCGAGAGTCACGCGCGCCAGTTCATCGCCTCGACGGAGGAGTCGGCATTCGCCATTCTCGACCGCGCGAGTGGGGAGCTCCTCGGGGG
>JBOHAB010000101.1:0-9551 GCA_050697655.1 Gaiellaceae bacterium | reverse complement strand
CTGACGAGCCGTATGGTGACCGGTGGTGCCCCGTCCGCCGCGATCCGGCGCAAGACCTCGACCCCGGCGACGACGTTGAGGGCGCCGTCGAGCCAGCCGCCGTTGGGGACGGAGTCGATGTGTCCACCGATCAGCAAGGCCCGCTCCGAGGCGCCGCGCAACGTGAACCACTGGTTGCCGGCCTCGTCGATCTCCTCCTCCGCGCCGGTCGGCGCCACCTTGCCCGAGAGCCACTCTTTGGCAGTGACCCACGTGTCCGTCCAGGCGACGCGCTGCGCGCCCTCGTCGTCGCCGGTGAGTTCGCGTAGCTCCCGAAGCTCGTCGACGGTGCGGCCAGGTTCGAGCGGCACGGGGGGAATGTATAGAGTCCCAAGCCTCATGGGACGCGGCTCCCGGCCCATCAAGCGCTGGCGAAACGACCGGCAGCGTAAGAAGAAGGAACGCCAGAAGCGGCGCGCCGTCGAGGGGGCCGCGCGCAGCAAGACGAAGCCGGCTTCCACGTGAGCCTCGTCACGGCGGTTCATCTCTACGTCACCGACCTCGACCGCTCGATCGACTGGTACACACGCCTGCTCGGGCACGGGCCGGCGGCGGCCTACGACGAAGGCGAGAACGCCCACAGCGCCTTCTTCGTGCTCGAAGGCCAGACGTTCCTGGTGCTGACCTGGGATCCCGAGCGCGGCCGCGAGATCGGCGGCTCCGCTCGGCTCGAGATCGCGGGCGACGACATCGAGTCCGAGATGGCCAGGCTCGACCGCCAGGGGATACGGGACGGGCGCGTGACGCGCACCCGCTTCGGCACCGAGGTCTACGACCTCACCGACCCGGACGGCCACCTCGTCCGGATCGGGCCCGCCTGGACGCTCCACGCGATCGAGGGCGCAGTCTAAGGAGCTCTAGTAGGCCGGGGCGGCTTCACGGTCGCGCCAGGCTTCCAGCGCCTCCCAGGACGCCACGGTGTCGGCCGACACCTGGGCTCCGAGCTCGGAAGGCGAGGCGGCCCAGGAGAGCTTCGCCACCTTCACCGGGTCAGGCTCGGGCTCGGCGCCGTCGCGCAGCCTCGCGTGGTAGACGACGAGCGCGGAGCCGGTGTCGTCGCTGACGACGACCGCGACGGCTCGGAAGCCCGGGAGATCCTCGGCTCCGAGCCCGATCTCCTCGGCGGCGTCGGCTAGCACGGCGTCCCGCGGCCGTTCGGAGTGAGCGAGGCCGCCCGAGGCCGACGACGTCCAGAGCAGCGGATCGCGGCCGATCGACGGGCCGTGCTGCTGGAAGAGCGTCAGACCCCCCGGTCGCTCGACGAAGAGCTGGACGCCGAGCGCGAAGCCCAGCCGGTAAGCCTGCGTCGGCTCGGCGAAGACGACCATCGCCTCTGCGTAGCGTCCGTGGCGGCGCACGATCGCGCCGTCCCGAGAGACTCCGTGGCAGAAGGCGATCGGGCCGTCGAAGCGCCCCTTTGTCCGTGAGAGCACGAGCGCGGCGTCGTCCACCGCCCGGCGGAGGGGGCCATCGAGCGGGGTGGCGAAGGGAAACGGGCGAAAGCGGGGCTCGCCGTCGAGGGGCACGATCGCGCGCACGCCTGCAGTCTCGCGGACGAGTCGGTTAGCGAGGCACGACGGTCTCGACGGCGACCGTCGCGGGGTCGATCCCTGCGTCCACGTAAGCCGTGTCGACGCCGGAGCCGCCGTGGATCTGCGTGTCTGCCTCGTCGTCGTCGGCCTCGATCACGTCATCGCCGATCCCGCCGAGCATCGAGTCCGCGCCGGCGCCCCCGACGATCGTGTCGGCGCCGTCGCTGCCGGTCAGCGAGTCGCCGCCGCCGCCGCCGGTCATCTCGTCGTTTCCGCCGGATCCGTTCATGAGATCGTTGCCGAGGCCGCCGTGGATGACGTCGTTCCCGTTGCCTCCGTCAAGCGAGTCGCCGCCGTCCCCACCCAGGAGCGTGAGGACACCGGTGTACGCGAGCCCGGCGCCCGAGCCGCCGCGGCCCGTGAGGGCGTTGACGCCTCCGCGCCCTTGGAGCTCGATGCTCCCGGGTAGCGGCCCGAAGGTGACGTCGACGTCGCCGTCCGAGTTGAGGGAGACGCCGTTCAGCCCCGCCGCGAACGCGTCGCCGCCGTCGGTGCCGACGAACACCGCCTCGTCGCCCGCGTCGCCGAGGTTCACGGCCAGCTCGATCTCGGGAGTGTTGCCCTCGGCGGTGGCGCCGGGGCCGAGCACGCCGGCAGACTGGTCGACGATCAGCGTCTCGTCGGTGCCGTTCGCACCGGACACGACGATCGCGTCGGTGTTGAGCGTCGTCGCCGTGCCGCAGGCGACGGGAGTCGCGCCGAAGCGGATCTCACCGGCCACGACCGCGAGGGTCGCTTCGCCGGCCGTGGGCATGGTCGCCACGACCTCCTTCGGCCCCGCGCGGTACTCGCACTCGCCCGGTGGCGGCGGTGGCGGCGGTGGCGGCGGCTCCTCGCCCGGATCAGCGATCGCGTTCTCGACGGCGACCGGGGCCGGGTCGACCCCGCCGTCGTAGAAGGCAGTATCGACGTTCGCGCCGCCGTGGACCTGCGTGTCGGCCTCGCCGTCGTCGGCGTCGAGGAAATCGTCGCCGTTCCCGCCGAGGAGCGCGTCGGCGCCGGCGCCGCCCACGAGGGCGTCGTTGCCGCCGCTGCCGGTCAGCGAGTCGCCGCCGCCGCCGCCGGTCATCTCGTCGTTTCCGCCGGATCCGTTCATGACGTCGTTGCCGAGTCCGCCGACGATGACGTCGTCTCCGTTACCTCCGTCCAGCGCGTCGCCGAGGTCGCCGCCGAGGAGCACGGCGCTCCCCGGGTAGGCAAGCCCGGCGCCGAAACCGCCGCGACCGGTGAGGAGGTTGACGCCTCCCTCTGCGCGCAGCTCGATGCGCGCCGGCAAGGGCGAGAAGGTGACGTCCAGGTCGCCGTCCGCGTTGAGCGAGACCCCGAGCGCGCCCGCGGTCAGCGTGTCGCTGCCGGCCGTGCCGATGACGACGAAGTCGTCACTCGTGTCGCCGAGGGCCACGTTCGCCTCGATCTCGGGGAAATTCGACTCGGCCGAAAACCCCGGGCCGAAGGGGCTGTCGGAGAGGTCGAGGGTAAGGCTCTCGGGAATGCCGGCGGCGCCGTTCACCTGCACGGAGTCCGTGTTCGTGGATGTCGCTGTCCCGCACGGCGTCGGCACGACGCCGAAGAGGATCTGGCCGGTCGCCGAGACGTCGAGGGTGGCGTCGGTCCCGGGCTCGAGCCGCGCCGTTACCGTCCTCGCCGTCGCGTCGTGCTCGCAGCTTTCGACGGGAGGGCCGGGAACGTTGCTCTCGGACGCGCTCGGGACCGGGTCCAGGCCCGGGTCGTAGAAGGCGACGTCGACGTCGGGCCCGCCGTTGATCTGCAGGTCCGCCTCGCCGTCGAAGGCGTTCAGGAAGTCGTTCCCGAAACCGCCGAGGAACCGGTCGGCGCCCGCGCTTCCGAGCAGGAAGTCCTTGCCGTCGCCGCCGCTCAGCCTGTCGTCGTCGGCGTTGCCTTCGAGCCGGTCGTCGCCCGCGTTCCCGTTGAGCACATCGGCTCCGTCGCCGCCCGTCAGCTGGTCGCTCCCGTTGCCGCCGTTGAGCTCGTCGCCGAAGTTGCCCGCGATCAGCGTGATCTCGCCTGCGTAGGCGAGCCCGGCGCCCCAGCCGCCGCGGCCGGTGAGAGCGTTCGCGCCTGCTCCGCCTCGGATCTCGACGGCGGCGGGCAGCGGCGCGAAGGTCACGTCGACGTCGCCGTCCGAGTTCAGCGACAGGCCGTTCGCGCCCATGGCGATCGAGTCGTTGCCGCTCGTGCCGACGACGATCAGCGCGTCGGCGGTGTCGCCGAGCGCGACAGTCGTCTCGATCTCGGGAAAGTTCGACTCGGCCGAGAAGCCCGGACCGAGGAAGGCCTGGGACTGGTCGATCGTGAGCGTCTCGGTCGTCCCGGGCGCTCCCGCGATCGAGATGGAGTCCGCGTTTGCAGCCGTTGCCGCGCCGCAGGCGCTCGGGGTCGCTCCGAACCAGATCTCGCCCGAGGCGGTGACCTGAAGCGTCGCGTCCCCGGCCGGGTCGATCGTGGCCGTCACCGCACGCGTCCCGGCGTCGTACGAGCACGTCTCGGCCGCCGCCGGGGCCACGTTGGCGGACAAGACGAAGACCGTTCCCGCGACGACGGTCGCGGCGCGAGCGCTTACCGAGCGTCGTCGGCGGGCGGCTCGCACGTGCTCCTACTGCGGATGCAAGACCTCGACCGCGACTGGAGCCGGGTCGAAGGCCGCGTCGAAGAAGGCGGTGTCGACGCCCGCCCCGCCGCTCAGAGTCGTGTCGGCCTGGCCGTCCGTCGCCTGGAACGTGTCGTTGCCGGCGCCGCCGATGAGGGAGTCGGCCCCGGCGCCGCCGACGATCAGGTCGTTGCCGTCGTTGCCGCTCAAGTGGTCGTTACCGCCCTCGCCGCGGATTTCGTCGTTCCCGCCGTATCCGGCCACGGTGTCCGCGCCGGCAGCTCCGACGAGGAGGTCGTCGAAGTCCGAGCCGGTGAGCGAGTCGCCGCCGTCGCCGGCGCGCAGGGTGACGCTGCCGCTGAAGACCTGGCCGGAGCCGAAGCCGCCGCGGGCAGTGAGCGTGTCGCCGCCGCCGCCGCCGATCAGCTCGATCGAGCTCGGAACCGGCGTGATCGTCACGTCGACGTCGGTGTCGTTGTTGAAGGAGACACCCTTTGTCCCGATCGCCAGCGCGTCGGCGGACGAGGTGCCGCGAACGACGATCTCGTCGGAGGCGTCGCCCAGGTTGACCGCGAGCTCGATTTCGGCGATCCCGTTCGACTCGGCGCTCGCGCCGGGCGCGAGGGCGCCTCCCGACTGATCGACTGTCAGGCGCTCGACCGAGCCCGTCGCACCGTTGATCGTGATGGAGTCCGTGTTCGCCGTCGTGGCCGCCCCACAGGCCGAGGGGGTGCTGCCGAAGTGAATGGCGCCGCCGACGACCTTCAGGGTCGCCGCTCCACCGGCGCCGACGCCCGCCGTCACCGAGTTCGTGGCCGCGTTGTACGTGCAGGCTCCGGTGGGAGGCGGAGGCGGAGGCGGAGGGCCCTGGTCGAGGATCACGTTCTCGACGGCGACCGTCCCCGGGTCGAGGTTGGCGTCGACGGTGGCCGTGTCGGTGCCCGAGCCGCCGTGAATCTGTTCGTCGGTCTCGGCGTCGTTCGCGAAGAGCGTGTCCGTTCCGGCCCCGGCGATCAGCACGTCGGCGCCTGCGCCGCCGGTGATCGTATCGTTGCCTTCGCCGCCGCTCAGGCGGTCGTCGCCCACGTTGCCCGAGAGCGTGTCGTTGCCTCCGGAGCCGTTGATGAAGTCATCGCCCCCGCCGCCGGTGATCGCGTCGGGGCCGTTGCCGCCGTTCAGCTCGTCGTCGGAGGCGCCGCCGGTGATCGTGGTGCTGCCGGGGTACGCGAGCCCCGCGCCCCAGCCGCCGCGGGCGGTGAGGAAGCTCTCGCCGGCGCCGCCGACGATGTTCATGTGGGAGGGCAGCGGCGAGAAGACGACGTCGAGATCCCCGTCCCGATTGAAGGAGTAGCCCGCGAGCCCGGCCGCCATGATGTCGCCACCGCTCTGACCGATCACGGTGAAGATATCGGCCGAGTCGCCCAGGTTGACCTCGAACTCGATCTCGGGCAGGTTCAACTCCGAGCTGAAGCCCGGCCCGATGAACCCTTCGGACATGTCGACCGCGAGCGTCTCGGAGGCGCCGCTCGTGCCGTTGACGGTGATCAGGTCGGTGTTGGTGGTCGTGGCGGCCCCGCAGGCGCTCGGCACGGCGCCGAACCAGAGCGCACCCGAGGACTTGACCTTCAGCGTGGCCTGCGACCCTGTGCTGACCTCTGCGGTGATCCGCTTCGTCCCCGCGTCGTACGAGCACGATTCGACGGCCGCCGCGGCCGATCCCGAAGCAACCAAGAACGAAGCAAGAAGCGCAGCCACGACGACTGCGCGGAGGACAGTCGCAGCCACCGCAGCCTTCCTTTCCCGAATGATTTCGCCTTCCCACATCGGAGGGTATGTCAGTGCTGGCACCGGTTCAACGCTCGCGCGCAAGGACTAGACGAGAGTCCAGGTACGAGCGAGAGCCCTTAGGCGCCGGCCGCTCCTGAGCTGCCTGCCCTCCAGACGACGTTTGCGCGCCGGATCTTCCCCGGCGAGCAGGAAGTTATCTCGAGGCCGGGACGCCTGAGGAAGCGGAGAAGCGTGAGAGAGAGCCTCCCGAAGGACGACTACGTCGTTGGCCCGGCGGAGCGGGCGACGGCTGACTAGGTAGAAGTCAACCGAGGCGAATCGACTCGGACGGGAGCGGAAGCGGCTCGGCGATCGCCTCGGGCGGCAGCTCGAGCGGCGGCGCCGCGGCGGGAGTGGAGACCAGGTTTCGCACTTCCCGGAGCGCCACCGAGAGGGTCTCCAGGCTCGCGAGCCCACCCACGCCGATGTCGGAGAGAACCTGTAGGGCCCGGTCGACGCCGGCGCGGTTTGCGGCGTGCCAGGCCTCGGCGCGCGCCTCCGCGTCGAGGTCCGGCGGGCCTGTCTGCAGCGCCTCACGCGTGAGCGCGCTGTGGACGTTGTAGAGCTCGTCGCGCAGGGCGGCACGCGCGAGCGTCTGCCACCGGTTGTCCCGCGGGAGCGCGGTGATCTCGTCTCGGAGCCACTGAAGCCGAAGACGCGCGCCGAGGGCGTGGTAGACGGCTGCGACCTCCTCGAGCGGTGCGTCGGTGGCGCCGGCCGCCTCGACGATGTCGAGGGCCGAGAACGTGGCGCCGAAAGCGGCCACCCTGCCGGCGAGGTCGTCGGGCACGCCTCCCCGGACGTACGTGGTGGCGGCATGCTCGAGGCCCGCTCGGTCGCCGCCGTGGAGAAAGCCGCGGATCGTCTCGGCGAGGAGCGCGGCGCCGGGCGCGAACCGTTCGATCTCGGCCGCGATCTCGAGCGGTCGCGGCCTGCTCCGAACCAGCCAGCGGGTTGCCCGCTCCACGAGCTTCCGGCCCTCGAGGAGCATCTCCAGCTGGAGCTCGGCCGGGATGGTGGAATCGAGCTCCTCGATCGCCGTCCAGAGCTCTCGCATGTCGAAGGTCTCGCGCGCGACGATGTACGCCCGCGCGATGTCCGGAGGGGCCGCGCCGGTCTCCTCGGTGAGCCGGAACGCGAACGTGATCCCGGCACGGTTGACCAGGCTGTTCGTCACGGTGGTAGCGATCAGCTCGCGGCGGAGGCGGTGCCCGTCCATCTCGTCCCGGAACCGCTCGGAGAGCACGCGCGGGAAGTACCGGACGAGCTCCTCCGCCATGAACTCGTCGTCGGGGAAGTCGGAGGCGACGAGCGCGTCGTAGAGCTCGATCTTGGCGTAGGCGAGGAGGATCGCGAGCTCCGGCGCGACGAGGCCGCCGCCCGTGGCGCGGCGCTCGGTGAGTACCTCCTCCGTGGGGAGCGACTCGAGCTCGCGGCTGAGCCTGCCGCTCTGCTCGAGGTGCTGGATCAGCCTCCCGTGGACGCCGAGCATCGAGGGCGCCTGCTTGACGGCCAGGCTGAGCGCCTGGGTCTGGCGGTAGTTGTCGAGCAGCACGAGCCGTGCGACCTCGTCGGTCATTCCGACGAGCAGCTCCGTGCGCAGCTTCTCGGTCAAGTCCCCAGCCGTGACGGCCTCGCCGAGGAGGATCTTGATGTTGACCTCGTGGTCGGAGGAGTCGACGCCGGCCGAGTTGTCGATGGCGTCGGTGTAGATGCGGCCGCCCGAGAGCGCGTACTCGATCCGGCCCTTTTGCGTGAAGCCGAGGTTTCCGCCTTCGCCCACGACCCGGGCCCGGAGGTCGCGGCCGTCGACCCGGA
The DNA here is from genome assembly GCA_050697655.1 of Gaiellaceae bacterium. Classification (GTDB taxonomy): domain Bacteria; phylum Actinomycetota; class Thermoleophilia; order Gaiellales; family Gaiellaceae; genus JAIBJN01. The sequence continues at coordinate 1,667 of JBOHAB010000101.1, read as the reverse complement.
GCGTGTCGTTCGCCTTGTCGCCGACGTCGAGGTGCGACTCGTACGAGGCCTTGACGAACGTGCCGATGCCGCCGTTCCAGAACAGGTCGACGGGCGCGGTGAGGATTGCCCTGATCAGCTCGTTCGGCGTGAGCGCTTCCGAATCGATCCCGAGCGCCGCGCGAGCCTCTCGAGAGAGCTCGATCGACTTGGCCGAGCGCTGGAAGATGCCCCCGCCCGGCGAGATCGCCGCCGGGTCGTAGTCGGCCCAGCTCGAGCGCGGGAGCGCGAAGAGACGCTCGCGCTCGGCATAGCTCGTCTCGGGGTCGGGATCGGGATCGAGGAAGACGTGCTCGTGGTTGAAGGCGGCGACGAGCTTGAGCCGGCGGGACAGGAGCATGCCGTTCCCGAAGACGTCACCCGACATGTCGCCGATCCCGATCGCGGTGACCTCCGTCGTCTGGACGTCGACGCCGAGCTCGCGGAAGTGGCGTTTCACCGACTCCCAGGCGCCTCGCGCGGTGATGCCCATCTCCTTGTGGTCGTATCCGGCCGATCCTCCCGACGCGAAGGCATCGCCGAGCCAGAATCCGTACTCCGCGGCGACCCCGTTCGCCAGGTCGGAGAAGCTGGCGGTGCCCTTGTCGGCTGCGACGACGAGATACGGGTCGTCGTCGTCGTAGCGGACGACGTCAGGGGGTGGAACGGTCGCGCCGGCGACGATGTTGTCGGTGACGTCGAGCAGCCCGCGCATGAGCGTCCGGTAGCACTCGGCGACTTCCTCGCGGAGCGCTTCGCGGTCGGCCGGCGGGCGCTTGACGACGAAGCCGCCTTTGGCGCCCACCGGGACGATGACGGCGTTCTTGACCATCTGTGCCTTCATGAGGCCGAGCACTTCCGTGCGGAAGTCCTCTCGGCGGTCCGACCAGCGGATGCCGCCGCGGGCAACCTTTCCACCGCGAAGGTGCACGCCTTCCGCCCGCGGTGAGTACACCCAGATCTCGTACTCCGGGCGCGGGAGCGGCAGGTCGGGGACGAGCGCCGGGTCGAGCTTGAAGGAGACGTACGGCTTGGGGCAGCCTTCCTCGTCCCGTTGGAAGTAGTTCGTCCGCACCGTCGCCTGAACGAGCCGGAGGAAGCTGCGGAGGATGCGGTCCTCGTCCAGGCTCGGCACTGCGTCGACCTCCTTCTCGATCAGCGCGGCGAGGCTCTCAGCGTCAGCGGCTCGGTCGTCTCCGCGCGTCGGGTCGAGCCGAATGCGAAAGAGCTCGACGAGCTTCCCCGCGATCCCGGCGTGGCTGCCCAGCGTCTCCTCCATGTACGCCTGGCTGAACGTGCTGCCGGTCTGACGGAGGTACTTGGCGAGCGCCCGCAGCACGACGATCTCGCGTGGTCCCAGACCGGCTCGAAGGACGAGCCTGTTGAACCCGTCGACCTCGATCTCGCCGCGCCAGGCCTGAGCGAACGCCTCCTTGAAGGCTTCGCCGACGGCGTCCAGGTCGATCGGGCCGTCCTCGCTCGTGAGCCCGAAGTCGTAGATCCAGGCGTCGACGTCGCCCGCACGGTCGATCTCGTACGGCCGCTCGTCGTACACCTTTACTCCGAGGACTTCGAGCAGCGGGAGGACGTCCGAGAGGAGAATGGGCTTGCCCGAGCGCAGAAGCTTGAGGACGAAGAAGTCGTCGGCC
>JBOHAB010000100.1:0-9799 GCA_050697655.1 Gaiellaceae bacterium | reverse complement strand
GACCTTCACGTGAGGACTCGCTCCAGAGCGCGGCCGGTGAGGACTTTCAAGGCATGTCGCCGGTAGACCGCGGTCCCGCGGACGTCGTCGATCGGGCTCGCGGCCGCGGCCACCCGCTCCGGGAAGCCCTCCCGCTCCGCGAGCGGCGCCGTCACGAGCGCCGGCACCGGACCTGCAGAGCCGTAGGCGGCCCTGATCTCCTCCTTCTCGCGGTCGACACCGAGCGCGAGCGAGCAGACCGCGATCACCATCGCATTCCGCGGCCCGACCTTCATGAAGGTCTGCCGGCTCGCCGACGGCGCCAGCGTGACGGCGACGATCAGCTCATCCTCGGCCAGGGCGTTCTCCTTCGGGCCGACGAGAAACTCGGCCAGCGGAAGCGTGCGCGTGGCGCCGACCTTGGCCACCTCGACGACCGCGTCCTCGACGAGGAGCGGCGGCAGCGCGTCGCCCGCCGGCGAGGCCGTGCCCAGGTTGCCGCCGATCGTCCCGCGGTTGCGGATCTGCGGCGAGCCGACGGTGCGCGAGGCCTCGGCGAGCGCCGGCAGGAGCTCGGCGAGCTCGTCCTCCATCGCCTCGGCGTAGGTGAGGCCGGCGCCGAGCCGGAGCGTCCCGTTCTCACGTGACCAGCCGCGCAGCTCGGAGGCCTCGTTCAGGTTGAGGATCGCTTCCGGCCGGGCCCGGTCGAAATTGAGCTCTACCATGAGATCCGTACCGCCCTGGATAGGAACGGCGTCGGGACGCTCGGCTTTGAGCGCGAGCGCCTCCTCCAGCGACCGCGGGGTCAGTACTTCCACGTGGTCAGGGTAATGAAGCGGCGTGACGCCGCAAGAGGGCCTACGACCTGCCGGGCCCCGCCTCTGAGTCTTCACCCGCAAGGTCCGGCGGGGCGATGACGACGCGACGCGCGCTCGCAGAGCCCGACTCGGGCTGCACCTCGACCAGGTCGACAGCCCGTGCCCGTTCGTCGGCGTCGAGGTGGACGAGCGCGAAGCCCGACGGCTCCTCCCCTACGCCGAACGCGCCCCCGGCACCTACCGAGCCGCCGTCGACGAGGACGTGCACGCCTTCGCTCTCGACATGCTGACGATGGTCGTGGCCGGTGAGGACGAGCACCGGCGCGCCGCCCTGCGCCGCCAACTGATCGAGAAGCCCGTGCGCGAGCGAGTGCTGGTGGACGAGCACGACGTCGGGCCTCTCGGGCAAGGACTCGAACCAGTCGAGGAACTGCTCCTGGGCGTCCAGCAGAGCCTGCTCCTTCAGCTCGAGCAGGTGCCCCTCAAAACTTCCGGTCGCGCTCTCGGCGGGGTCGTCCCAGCCGCCGACCCGGAGCCCGGCGACCTCGAAGACGGGGTCGCCGTCGGTCGTGCCGTCCGCGAGGAGCCGGCCGCTCCGCGTGAGGACGACGACGCCACCCCGGGCGGCGGCCAGCATCAGCGGACGAGAATCGTGGTTCCCCGAGACCGCCACGACCGGCGGCCCGAGGCGAGCAAGGCCGGGCACGATTCCTGTCTCGTAGCGGGTTCCGCGTTGCGTGAGGTCGCCGACGAGGAAGACAGGCTTCCCGCTGGCGAAGCCCTGGAGGGCGGGCAGGACGAGACCGTTCGAGTGCAGATCCGAGGCGACGACGATCGCCCGGTCGATCGGCGCGGGCTCCTCGGCCCGATCGCCGGCGACGGCGATCAGCTGCGTGAGCCCCTCGACGGCCTCGCCGTACGAATCGTCGTAGCCTTCGCCGGCCGCCAGCACCCGCTCCGAGAACTCCAGGAGGCGGGGCAGCTCTTCCCCGTGCGCGTAGAAGGTCGGCTCGCGCAGCGCCGCGTAGTCGAAGCGGCTGACGCCAACGCCGACGAGGACGACGGCGGCGAAGGTGACGGTGACCCCCGTGGCGGGCCCGAGCAGGAGCCAGCGACGGCGGCTGAAGACGGCGACCAGCGCGCCGCCGACGAGCCCGCCCGCGAGACCGCCGATGAGCGCGACCGCCGCCGCCCGGCGGAGCCCGTCGGAGACCGCGTCGCGCAGCTCGCCCTCCAGCCCGGCCAGGCTCGCGTTCGCGGTTCCGCCCGTGCGGAGCGCCGCGAGCGCGGCGGTGCGGTCGAGCGAACGGAACTCGAGCTCGACGGCGACCGGCGCCGTGAACGGCTCGGCCCTGACACCCCAGTCGACAACCGGGACGTACACGTCCACTTCGCCGCTCCGCGCCGGCGCCACGTGGACGTCCACCGTCCCGAGCGTCACCGCCCGTGACTCGGGGGCAGCCGCGCGGAGCGCGACGAAACTTCCCGCGAGCCCAAGCGCAACGCAGAGAAGGACGAACGCCGCAGTCCTGAGGAGACCCCTTTGCATTCCCGTCCCCTAAGTGTCGACCTCGCCAGGCGAGGTATCGACCCTCAAAGGTCGGGACCAAGGCTAGCGACTCATCCGTCCCTGCCCGGCTCGGTCAGGGCCGAGAGCGGGCGCTAAGGGTGGACTGGGCTCGCTCGACGAGCGCGCGGCCGTAGTGGCGGTGCTCGCCCATACCCAGCTCCCAGTCGGCGTGGGCGAGGCGCTTGTCGCGGCGGAGCCTCGTGCGGGAGAGGGCACGCGCGTGGTAGTGGGACTCGGCCAGCACGGTCGTTCGCATGTAGGAGCCCTGCGCGAGGCGGATCACCTCGTCGGCCAGCTCGCGCCCCTCGACGCGCGCGACTGTCTGCCAACGCTCCGGCTCCTCGGGGTCGGCGATCTGAACGTAGTACGTCGGTTCTGGGGGCATTGCGGCCCCTCGGCTCGCCTCCCTTAGCTCAGCGCCTCCTCGAGCGCACGCCGGGTCAACACGCGCACCAGGTGCTCGCGGTACTCGGCGCTCGCGTTGTGGTCGCTCGGCGGGCTCGTGCCCTCGGCGGCCCGCTCGGCGGCCGCGGCGGGATCGGCGCCCGACGCGAGCGCCTCCTCCACTCCGGCCGCCCGCAGCGCCGTGGGGCCCATGTTCGTGAGCGCGACGTGGGCGCCGCCGTTCATCTTGATCGCGGCGACGGCGACCGTGGCCCAGTCCTGGGCCCGCCGGGTCGTCTTCTCGTAGGCCCAGCCGCCCGCGCCCGTCTTGGGGATGCGGATCTCCGTGAGCACCTCGGTCGGCTCGAGCGCGGTCTGCAGGAAGCCGCCGAAACTCTCGGCGATCGGCAGCCGCCGCTCCCCGCCGGGCCCGCGCGCCACCACCTCGGCGTCGAGGGCGAGCAGGATCGTGGGCGCGTCGGAGGCAGGGTCGCAGTGCGCGACCGAGCCGCCGATCGTCCCGCGATGGCGAACCTGCGGGTCGCCGATCGTGCCCACGGCCTCGGCGAGGATCGGGCATTCGGCCCGCAGGAGCTCGTCGGACTGGAGATCGTGGTAGCGCGTGAGCGCGCCAACGGCGATCGCGTCGCCGTCCTCGCGCACGTAGGAGAGGTCGGAGACGCGCCCGATGTCGACGAGCAGCTCGGGCCGGGCGAGCCGGAGCCGCATGAGCGGGAGGAGCGAGTGGCCGCCCGCGAGCAGCTTCGCGTCCTTGCCGGAGCCGAGGAGCTCGATCGCGTGGTCGACGGACTCGGCGACCTCGTAGTCGAACGACGCGGGGATCACTTCGCACCTCCTTCCTGGATCGCGCGCCAGATGCGCTCGGGCTTGGCGGGCATCTCCACGTCGGTGACGCCGTAGGGCGAGAGCGCGTCGACGACGGCGTTGATTACGGCCGGCGTCGAGGCGATCGTGCCCGTCTCCCCCACGCCCTTGACGCCGAGCGGGTTCGTCGGGCTCGGGGCGTTGACTCGGTCGAGCTCGTAGTCGATCGTCTCGGCAGCGCTCGGGATCAGGTAGGAGAGCATCGAGCCGGTCGTCAGGTTGCCGTCCTCGTCGTAGATCGCCTCTTCCCAGAGGGCCTGCGCGATCCCCTGCGTGACGCCGCCGTGCACCTGGCCGTCCACGACCATGGGGTTGATGACATTGCCGATCTCGTCCACGGCGATGTAGCGGCGCAGGTCGACGTCGCCCGTCTCCGTGTCCACCTCGACGACGCAGATGTGCGCGCCGCCGGGCCAGCTGAAGTTGGGCGGGTCGTAGACGAAGGTCGCCTCGAGGCCCGGCTCCATTCCGTCCGGCAGGTCGTGCGCGGTGAACGCCTGGAGCGCCGCCTCCTGCACGGTCATGGACTTGTCGGTGCCGGCCACGGTGAAGCGGCCGCCGTCGTACTCGAGATCGTCCGGGGAGACCTCGAGCTTGTGCGCGACGACGTCGCGGGCCTTGGCGATCACCTTCTCGGCGGCGTTGTAGAGGGCGATGCCGCCCACGGCGAGGCTCCGGCTGCCGTACGTGTCGAGGCCGAGCTGCATGGCGGTGGTGTCGCCGTGGATGACCTCGACCTGGTCGATGGGGACGCCGAGCCGCTCGGCGACGATCTGCGAGAAGGTCGTCACATGCCCCTGCCCGTGCGGGGAGGTGCCGATGAACGCCTCCACGCTCCCGGTCGGGAGGCAACGGATCGTGGCCGCGTCCCAGCCGCCGGCGGCGTACAGGATCGCCCCGAGGATCCGGGACGGAGCGAGACCGCACATCTCCGTGTAGGTGGAGAAGCCGATCCCGAGCTCCTTCGCGTCGCCGCGCGCGCGCCGCTCGGCCTGCTCCTTGCGGAGAGCGTCGTAGTCGGCCATCTCCAGGGCTCGGTCGAGCGCACCCTCGAAGTCGCCGGAGTCGATCTCGAGGCCGGAGGCGAGCGTCTTCGGGAACTCGGTGATGAAGTTCTTGCGCCGGACCTCGGCTGGGTCCATGTCGAGCTTCCGCGCGAGCGCGTCGACGCCGCGCTCGACGAGAAAGGTGGCCTCCGGGCGACCGGCGCCGCGATACGCGTCCGTCGGCGTGGCCGTCGTGAACGCGCCGACCACCTCGAGGTCGTAGGCGTCGATGTCGTAGGCGCCGCCGTATACCCAGCCGCCCAGGATCGGGGTGCCGGCCGTGACGAGCTGAAGGTAGGCGCCGAGCCCGACCGTGAGCTTGGCGCGGATGCCCTTGATGGTGCCGTCCTCCTCGGCGGCGATCTCGATCTCCTGCCACTGGTCGCGGCCGTGAATGGTCGCGAGGTAGCCCTCCGAGCGCTCCTCGGTCCACTTCACCGGCCGGCCGACCCGCTTGGCCAGCGCGAGCGCGAGCGCCTCCTCGGCGTAGACGTTCAGCTTCGATCCGAAACCGCCGCCGACGTCGGGAGCGACGACGCGGAGCCGCGCCTCGGGGATGCCGAGCACGATCGCGAGCCAGAAGCGGGCGATGTGGGGAATCTGCGTTGCCGACCAGAGCGTGTACTCGTCCTGGGCCGGCAGGTACTGGCCGATCACGCCCCGTGGCTCGATCGCGTTCGGGATCAGCCGCTGCTGACGGTAGCGGCCCTTGACGGTGACCGGCGCCGAGTCGAAGACCGCGTCGGAGCCTTCGCTCGCGAGCTTCCAGGTGTAGCAGTGGTTCGTCCCGAACTCGTCGTGAATGACCGGCGCGCCGTCCTCGAGCGCCTTTTCGGGGTCGATCACAGCCGGGAGCGGCTCGTACTCGACCTCGACGAGCTCCGCGGCGTCCTTCGCCTGGGCGCGTGTCTCGGCGATGACGACCGCAACACCGTCACCCTGGTAGCGCGCCTTGTCGGTGGCGAGCGGCCTGTGCATGGGCTGTTTCGTGTCGTCGGTGACCAGCCAGACGCAGGGCAGGGTCGCGGCCCAGTCCTCGGCGAGGTCGGCACCCGAGAACGCGTCGACGACGCCCTCGGCCTCACGGGCCTGGGAGACGTCGACGCTCGTGATCGTCGCGTGCGCGAAGGGGCTCCGGACGACCGAAGCCCACACCATGCCGGGCAGGGTCATGTCGTCGATGAAGCGGGACTGGCCGGTGAGGAGCTTCGCGTCCTCCTTGCGGGGAACGGGCTTCCCGATGTAGGTCTCGGTCTCGGTGACTGCCATCTCCCCTCCTCAGGCCGCGGCGGCGGTCTTGACCGCCTTGACGATGTTCTGGTAGCCCGTGCACCGGCAGAGGTTGCCCTCGAGCGCGTGCCGGATCTCCTCGTCGCTCGGGCTCGGGTTCTCGTCGAGCAGGCCGATCGTGGCCATGACCATTCCGGGCGTGCAGTAGCCGCACTGGAGGGCGTGCTGCTCGTGGAAGGCCTGCTGCACCGGGTGGAGGTCGCCGATCGCGCCGATGCCCTCGATCGTCGTCACCTCGTGGCCGTCGGCCTGGACCGCGAGCACCGTGCAGGACTTGACCGACTCGCCGTCGAGGAGCACGGTGCACGCTCCGCACGAGGACGTGTCGCAGCCGACGACGGTGCCCGTCAGCCCGAGCTGCTCGCGCAGGAAGTAGACGAGGAGCTGACGCGGCTCGACCTCCACCGAGTGGCTCTCGCCGTTTACCGACATCGTGATCTCCATCAACCCGACCTCCTTCCGAAGACCCCTCGGATGCGGCGCCAGAGGCTGCCGAAGAAGAGTGAGAGCCCGGAGACGGGCTTCGCCTGGGCGGCGACCGCCTGCTCCGCCTCCTCGGCGGAGTCCCCGAGCTGAGCTTCGAGGCACTGCGCGAAGCTCGTGACCATCTGCGTCGAGATGTCCTCGATCATCCCGCGCCCGTACTGCGCGACCGTCCCAGAGAGCGAGAGGTCGGTAACCAGGTCGATCTTCGTCCCCCCGTTCGTCGCCGCCAGCGAGGACTCGATCGTCGCGCTCGCCCGCCCGCGGTTCCGTGTCTCGCGCGCCTTGGCGCCGAGCACGACGCGGCGGTTGGCCTCGTCGGCCTCCTTGCGCTCCACGTCGGTCGCGAAGGTGAGCCCGATCGGGCCGAGCTTCACCTGCATCGTCGCCTTCCAGGTGTTCTCGTCCACGACCTCGTCCAGCGTTGCCCCGGGCATGCACGGGACGATGCGCGGGACGTCCATGAGGAGGTCCCACGCCTCCTCCGGCGGCGCGGCGACCTCGAACGAATTCTCCAGCTTCAAGCAGCTACCTCCTGGGGCTTGGGGGAGCGCATGACCTGGACGATCTGGGCGGCGATGGCGACCGCCACCTCCTCGGGCGTCCGCGAGCCGATCTTGAGGCCGATCGGGGCGTGGATCCGCGCGATCTCCTCCTCGGACACGCCCTCGGCGCGGAGCCGCTCGGCGCGCTCCGCGTTCGTGCGCCGCGCGCCCATCGCGCCGATGTAGCCGGCGGGCGTCTCGAGCGCCACCTTCAGCGCCGGGATGTCGAACTTGTGGTCGTGGGTGAGGACGCAGATGACCGTGCGCTCGTCCACCGGGGCGTTGCGGAGGAACTTGTCGGGCCACTCGACGACGAGCTCGTCGACGTCGGGGAAACGCTCAGGGGTGACGAACTTCGCGCGGGCGTCGCAGACGGTGACGCGGTAGCCGAGGAAGCGGCCGACCGAGGCGACCGCCGCCGCGTGGTCGACGGCGCCGAAGACGTACATGTTCGGCCGGGGCGCGAAGGAGGAGACGAAGACCTGGCCTTCGGGCGTGTCCAGTATCGCCGTCTCGCCGCGGGCGAGCAGCTCGGCTGCGGGGCCCTCGTCCTCGGGCCCGACGAGGCGCTTCGCACCGGCGTCCTCGCCCGTGATCGCGATCTCGAGGGCGATCGGCCGTTCCTCCCGGACCGCCTCGGCGATCGGTGCGACCAGCTCGGGGTCGAGCCGGTCGATGAAGATCTGCACGGTGCCGCCGCAGGGGAGGCCCACCTCGAAGGCCTCCTCGTCGGCGATGCCGTAGGTCTTGAGCCGAGGCTCTCCGCCGGCGAGCACCTCGCGGGCCTCGCCGTAGACGGCGGGCTCGACGCAGCCCCCCGTCACCGAGCCGGCAACCGCGCCGTCCTCGGACACGGCCAGGGCCGCGCCCGGATCGCGGGGAGCAGACCGCTCGGTGCCGACCACGGTCGCGATCGCGACCGGCGTCCCGTCGGCTGCCCAGCGCTCGAGGGTCTCGAGAACGTCTCTCACGGGGCTCTCAGGCCACTGTAACGATCCGGCTCCGCTTCGAAGCGTGAACGGCAGTGGGCCGAGCAGAAGACGACCGTCACCCCGTCGTGGACGACCTGCTCCGTAGCCGACCCGACCGCCACAGTCATGCCGCACACCGGGTCGACGGCCTCTGCAGATGCGGGCAGCGGGCTCTCCCCGCGGGCGTGCCCCCAGGCGACGAGCTCGGCGAGGATGGCCACGGCGATCTCCTCCTGTGTGGACGGCCCCAGGTCGAGCCCGGCGGGCGCCCGGACGCGGAGGACGGCCTCTTCCTCCAGCCCGCGGGCGCGGAGCTCGGCGAGCACGCCGGCGGCGCGCTTCGCGCTCGTCACGAGCCCGACGTAGCCGGCGCCGGAGCGCAGCGCCGCCGTCAGGAGCTCCTCGTCCCCGTGCCCCATCGTTGCCACGACGACCGCGTCCGCCCCTTCGACGCCGTCCTCGCGCACCCGCCAGCCGACGGTGCGGGCGAGCGCGCCGAGCGTGCGTGCGGCGGGGCTTTCCCCCACGATCGCGAGCAGTGGCGCGGGCAGTACGGGCTCGATCAACACTTCGACCACCCCCTCGGAGGCGCAGCCGCCCTCCATGCGAGCGACCCGCGGTTCGCGGTCGGCGAGGGCGCGGAGCGCCTCGCGGACGACCTCCGGCTCGGAGCAGGCGCCGCCGATCCAGCCGCGGATGCGCCCGTCAGGCGTGACGAGCGCCCGGTCGCCGCGCCGCGCGGAGGCGGGACGGACGACGTTGACGACCGTCGCGAGCGCGTAGGGCTTCCCCGCCGCCGCCAGCCGCCCGGCCTCGACGATGACGTCGGTCGAGTTCACAGCCGGGCGGCCTCCCCTGTCCCCGGCGGCCACGTTCCGGTGCCAGGCACTCGGACCTGGCGCGAGGAGCCGACCCGGGCCCCGGGAAGCGAGGTAGCCTGCGGCTTCGCGTCTGCGTGCGGGAGCGATCCTTCTGCCCGTGCCGGCCATGGCTCGGTGCCAGGCACTTGGACCCGCCTTCCGGAGACGTGACTTGCGTTCATTCGGCCAGGCCTGCCTTCTGGAGGGCGGCCCAGACCTTGTCCGACGTCACCGGCATCTCGAGGTTGCGGACGCCCGCGTGGGCGAGCGCGTCCACGACCGCGTTGACGAACGCAGCGGGAGCACCCACCGTCGCCGACTCGCCGACGCCCTTGGCGCCGAGCGGGTGGTGCGGCGAGGGCGTCTCGGTCATGCCGAGCTCGAACTTCGGCGTCTCCCAGGACGTGGGGATCAGGTAGTCCATGAAGTTGGCGCCGATGCAGTTTCCCTCCTCGTCGAAGTCGATCAGCTGCATGGCTGCGATTGCGAAGCCCTCCGTGAGGCCGCCCGTGATCTGGCCCGCGACGATCATCGGATTGATGCGGACGCCGCAGTCGTCCACGGCGACACAGCGCCGCACCTTCCACGCGCCCGTGCCGCGGTCGACCTCGACGACGACGGCGTAGGTGCCGAACGGATAGGTCATGTTCGGCGGGTCGTAGTAGTAGACGCCTTCGAGGCCGCCCTCCATCCCTTCGGGGATGTTCGTGTACGCGGCGAAGGCGACGTCGGCGATCGTCTTCGACTTCTCCGGCGCGCCCTTGACGACGAAGCGGCCGCCCTCCCACTCGAGATCCTCCTCGGAGGCCTCGAGCAGATGAGCGGCGATCTTCTGCGCCTTGGCACGGATGCGCCGCGAGACCATCGCGGTCGCGGCCCCGGAGACCGGGGTCGAGCGGCTCGCGTACGTGCCGAGGCCGTAGGGCGTGTTGTCGGTGTCGCCTTCTTGCACCTCCACGTCCTCGGGC
>JBOHAB010000099.1:0-9845 GCA_050697655.1 Gaiellaceae bacterium | reverse complement strand
GCCCGTACTGTCGGAAATCAAAGTCGGACCACCCCCTTTCCGTGGTTACGGCCATGATACGGGTTCCGTCAGGACGACCCGAAGGGAGGCGTGACCGTTGCAGACGGTGACCCCGTACGTGCTCTACCAGGACGTCGCCGCGGCGATCGACTGGCTCGCCCACGCGTTCGGATTCGAGGAGCGGCTCCGCTATACGGACGAGAACGGGGCGGTGACTCACGCCGAGCTCTCGATCGGCGACGGCGAAATCTTCCTCGGCCACCCAGGCCCCGATTACCGGAACCCGAAGGAGCTGGGCGCCTTCACGGATCTCGTCCACGTCTACGTCGAGCACGTGGACGCCCACCACGCCCGGGCGGTCGAGGCAGGCGCGCCGATTCTCACGGAGCTCCACGACACGCCGTACGGCGACCGGCGCTACGACACGGAGGACCTCGAGGGGCATCGCTGGTCGTTCGCACAGCTCCTCCGCGAGGTCGACCCCGAGGAGTGGGGCGCGACCAGGCCTGCTAGCTGAGGACGGTCGACAGCTCGAGCCCGCTGTCGAGCGGCACCGTGACGCTGACGAGCGTCGGATCGCTCTGGCGCGCCCGGCTGTAGGCGCCGAGGACGTCCTCGTGCGAGAGGACGTTGTCCGCGAGGATCAGCCCGCCGGGGTCGACCAGGTGCCTGACCAGTTCGAAGTACAGCTCGTACTCGTCCTTCTTCGCGTCGAGGAAGACGACGTCGAAGACCTCGTCCGCGCCCGCGAGAGTCTCGAGAGCGTCTCCCTCGATCAGCTCCGTCCACTCCTCCAGGCCGGCGTCGGCCACGTTCCGCCGCCAGGCCGCCGCCACCTCGGGATCGCGCTCGAGCGAGACGACGCGTCCGCCCAGGATGCGGACGCCGGCAGCGAGCCAGATCGTCGAATGCCCGCGGCCCGCACCCACCTCGAGCACCTCGCAGTCCGTCTGCGCCGAGACGAGCGAGAAGAGGAAGCGGCCCGTCGTCGGCCGCACCGGCATCGCCGGCGGGCGCCGCTCCTCCGCCTCGAGACGTTCGAGGACTCCGCGGACTCGGTCGTCGAGCATCAGCTCCTCGGGTCTTCGCGAACGGCGATGCGGGCGGCCTGCGGGTCGTTCTTCGCGACCACCGCGAAGCGCTCGTTCCGGGCGATGACGACTTCGATGTCGGGGTGCACGTGCCCGGGGAGGATCGCGAAGTGCGTCGGGTCGCTCCGAACCTCCTCGTACTCGACCGGCGTCAGGCTCACCGGCTCGGCGCACTCCGCATCGCCGCACTCGCAGACGAACTCGGTCTCGGAGGCCGTGCCGGCGCTGACGTCCTTGATTCGCTCGTTCACCTCGCGGAAGAGCGCCTCGTTCCGCGCAACACGCTCTTCCCGTGACATGGCTGGATTCTAGGGAATGACGACCCTTAGAAGGCCGTCCTCCACCCTGACCTCGAAGGTTGCGACCGGGATGTACGCAGGCAGCGTCAGCGGCCTGCCGGAGCGGACGTCGAAGCGCGAGCCGTGCCGGGGGCAGATGGCCACGCACTCGCCGGGCTCGAAGTCGCCTTCGCAGAGCGGGCCGTCGTCGTGGGAGCAGCGGTCTTCAAGGGCGAAGAAGGCGCCGTCGCAGTTGTAGACGCCGATCGCCAGCTCCCCATCGCGGACGATCTTCACTTCGCCCGGCGGCAGCTCCTCGACCGGGCAGACGACGATGTCTGTCACGTTACGAAAGCTCGAGCTCCTCGAGCCCCGCCCACTCTTCTGGGAGGGGCGTCCCGCGACCCTTGTGGAGGGCGAGCTTGAGGACGCCCAGGCCGAGGAGGGCGCACTTGAGGCGCACGGGCGTCAGGGGGATGCCCACCTCGTCCAGGAGCTCGTCGCGGGACATGGAGGCCACCTCCTTCGCGCTGCGGCCCCTGACCATGTCCATCAGCATCGAGGTCGCTGCCTGGCTGATCGCGCAGCCGCGGCCCTGAAACTTCACGTCGGCGATCGTCTCGCCCTCGAAGGCGACCGCGATCGAGACCTCGTCCCCGCAGAGCGGGTTCTGGCCCTCGGCCTCCGCGTCGGCGCCGTCGATCACCCCGTGGCCACGCGGGTTCTTGTAGTGGTCGAGGATGACCTCGCGGTAGAGGCTGTCCAGCTCAGACATGTCTAGCTAAAGAGCTTACGCGCCCGGAGGAGGCCCTCGACGAGCCTGTCGATCTCCTCGGGGAGCGTGTACAGGTAGAAGCTCGCCCGCGTCGTGGCCGCGACGCCCAGCTTCGCCATCAAGGGCTGGTTGCAGTGATGGCCAGCGCGGACGGCGACGCCTTCCGCATCGACGATCTGCGCGACGTCGTGCGGATGGACGCCGTCGAGGTTGAAGGAAACGATCCCAACGCGCCGGTCCGAGGCGGGCCCGTAGAGGGTGAGGCCGGGAAGCTCGCCGAGCCGCCCGAGCGCGTACTCCGTCAGCTCGTTCTCGTGCCGCTCGAGCGCGGGAAGCCCGGCCGCGGTCACGTAATCGATCGCCGCCGCGAGCCCGACCGCCTCGGCGATCGGCGCCGTGCCGGCCTCGAACTTGTGCGGGATCTCGTTCCAGGTCGTCTTCTCGACGGTGACCCGGCGGATCATGTGCCCGCCGAGCTCGAACGGCGACATCGACTCCAGGAGCTCTGCGCGGCCCCAGAGGGCGCCGATCCCGGTCGGGCCGCACAGCTTGTGGCCCGTGAAGGCGACGAAATCGGCGCCGATCGCCTGGACGTCCACGGTCTTGTGCGGTGCCGCCTGGGCGGCGTCCACGACCGCGATCGCACCCTGCTCGTGCGCCCACTCGACGAGCCGCGGCAGCGCCGTGATCGTCCCGAGCGAGTTGGAGACCGCGGTGCAGGCGAGCACCTTCGGCCGCCCGCGTGCCCCGAGCGCGTCGAGGTCGTCCAGGAGCAGCTCGCCGGCCTCGTCGACAGGCACCACGCCGAACTCGGCGCCCGTGCGCCCGGCGATGTACTGCCACGGGACGAAGTTGGAGTGGTGCTCCAACTCCGTCGCGAGCACGAGGTCACCCGGGCCGAGATTGTCGAGGCCCCAGCCGTAGGCGACGGCGTTCAGGGCGGCGGTGACGTTCCGCGCGAACACGATCTCGCGCTCCGACTCCGCGTTGACGAAGCCGCGCACCGTCTCGCGCGCCGCCTCGTAAGCCTCGGTCGACCGCTCCGCAAGGTCGTAGACCCCGCGGTGGATGTTCGCGTACGAAGTCTCGTAGAAGGTCGTCATCGCATCGAGCACGTGCCGCGGCTTCTGGGTGGACGCGGCCGAGTCGAGGTAGGCGAGCGGCTTCCCGTGGATCGAGTGCTGGAAGATGGGGAAGTCGGCGCGAAGCTTGCGCGCGTCGAGCGTCGCCTGCGTCGTCACCGCCATGGGGTCATCGTACCGGTGGCCGAACGAAGCCCCGTCGCAGCCGGCCAAGCGTTGTCAAGGGACCGGTGTTACTTGCGCTCGAAGGCGGCGACCTGCCAGATGCGGCCGTGTGATTCCTCTGCGATGGTGAGCCCACGGCGCTCTGCCGCTGCCAGCAGCGCCTGGGGAGGGTGCACCCAGGTCCGGTACTCCCAGCGCAGGAGGCGCGCGGCGAGATTCACCGCGCCCGCGCCGATCTGGATCAGGCGCCGGGACCGCGGGAAGCTCATGACGAGGTATCGCCTCGCGCGCTCGGACGCTGCGCCGACAAGCGCGTCGTAGTCCGGGTAGCAGCAGACGACGCGGTGCATGACGACCGCATCCGCCTCGCCCGCGAGCCCCGGCTCCTGGACGACGTCGCCCAGGCGGCGCTCGACCCGGTCGGCAACGCCCTGCTCGCTCGCCAGCTCGCCGGCGGCTTCCTCGTACTCCGGCGAAAGCTCGACGTTCGTCGCCCGCGAGGCGCCCGCCTTCAGCAGCTCGACCTGGATGGCGCCGACACCGCCGCCGATCTCCAAGACCGACGCTCCTTCGACGCCGCGCCCGCGCAGGAATCCGACCATCTCATGGGCCGTGTCGTCGAGCCCGCCACGGCGATAGCGCTTCGCGTCCTTACGGGCGGCGCGCTCGGAGAAGACCGTCGTGTAGCCCTTGGGAGGGCAGCAGCTCACGCTAGGCGGCGAGCAGGCGCGCTTCGAGCACGCTCTGGAGCGCATCCCGCACCGGGGCGAGCTCGATGCGGTCGAAGATCTCCTGGTAGAAGCCGCGGACGATCAGAAGCTGAGCCTCCTCCCGCGAAAGCCCGCGCGCCATGCAGTAGAAGAGCTCGTCCCGGTTCACCTGCGAGACCGTGGCGCCGTGCGTGCAGCGCACGTCGTTGGCGAGGATTTCGAGGCCCGGGATCGAGTCGGCGTGAGCCTCCGCGGAGAGCAGGAGGTTTCGGTTCTCCTGGTAGGCGTTCGTCCGCTGGGCGTCCCGCTCCACCTTGATCATCCCGCGCCAGACCGAGGTCGCCTTGTCCCGGAGGACGCCCTTGAAGGCGAAGTCGGAGGTCGTGTTCGGCGCCGCGTGCTCCTGGAGCGTGTCGTAGTCGAGGTGCTGGTCGCCGTCGGCGAAGTAGGCGCCGGTGACGCGCGACGTCGCGCCCCGGCCGGCGAGGCGGTTCTCGATCGTGACCTTTCCCTTGCGCGAGCCGAAGCCGCCCGCTACCCAGTCGAGCTCGGCGTCCTCGGCCACCCGCGCGCGATGCGTGGCGAAGTGCCAGGTCGAATGCGAGAGGTTCTGGATGGAGACGTACTCGAGCTTCGCGCCTGGCTCCACGAACACCTCGGCGACGGCGTTCGAGTAGGACTCGAGGTCGGACGAGCTCGACGCAGACTCCTCGATCAGCGTGAACCGCGACCCTTCCTCGGCGACGACGAGCAGGCGCCAGAAGAGCGAGCCGCCGGGGGTCGAGTTGCCCACGTGGACGTAGAGCGGCTTCTCCAGCTCGACGCCGGCGGGAACGTGGACGAGCAGCCCGTGCTCCCAGAGAGCGGCGTTGTGCGCCGTCATCTTGTCCTCCGGCCCGACCAACGAGCCGAGGCGCTCGTGGTCGACGAGCGGGGTGAAGGTGATCCCGTCGGGAGCGCTGACGATCTCGATGCCGCCCTCGGTTGCGTCGGCGACCGCGGCGGCGTCGATCTCGAGCATGCTGTCGGCAACGGAGCTTGCCTCGGCTCCGTCGACGGCGAAGCTTTCCGGGTCGAAGCCGCGAAGGTCCGTGAAGCGCCAGTGCTCGTCGGAGGTGGACGGGAGCGGCAGCTCGCGGTAGCGCTCGAGGGCCAGCTCCCTAGTCATTCGGCGCGTACCTTCGGTGGAGCATGAGCGCGTTGCCGTCGGGGTCGCGGAAGAAGGCCATGTGGCAGACGCCCGTGTCGAGGACGTCGCTCTCGAACTCGACGCCCTTCTCTTCCAGCTCGCGACGTGCCTCGGCGACGTCGGGGACGCGGAGTGCGATGTGAGCGGTGTGCGGCCCGGCAAACTCCTGGCCGACGTTGGTGGGGTCCATGAGGTACAGACTGACGTTGCCGGTCTCGAACTCCGGCCAGCCGGCCTCGTCCAAGTTCGGGCTAGGCAGTCCCAGCGTCTCGGAATAAAACCGCTTCGACCGCTCCATGTCCCGTACCGGCACGGACACGAAGTCCGTCCGCTCCACGATCAACCGACCGAGCCCTCCATCTGGAGCTGGATCAGCCGGTTCATCTCGACCGCGTACTCGAGCGGAAGCTCCTTCGTGATCGGCTCGACGAAGCCCGAGACGATCATCGCGGCCGCCTCGGCCTCGGAAAGCCCTCGGCTCATCAGGTAGAAGAGCTGCTCCTCGCCGATCTTCGAGACCGTGGCCTCGTGCCCGATGTCCACGTCGTTCTCGTCGATTGAGATGTACGGGTACGTGTCCGTCCGGGAGTCTTCATCGAGGATGAGCGCGTCGCACACGACCTTGGAGCGCGCGCCATGGGCGCCCTTCGCCACTTCGAGGAGCCCCCGGTAGCTGGAGCGTCCGCCGTCCTTCGAGATCGACTTGGACGTGATCACCGAGGAGGTGTTCGGCGCGACGTGGACGGCCTTGCCGCCCGCGTCCTGGTGCTGGCCGTCGCCCGCGAAGGCGATCGAGAGCACCTCGCCGTGCGCGCCCTCGCCCATCAGCCAGATGGCCGGGTACTTCATCGTCTGCTTCGAGCCGAGGTTCCCGTCCACCCACTCCATGGTCGCGTTCTCGTAGGCGACCGCGCGCTTCGTGACGAGGTTGTAGACGTTGTTCGACCAGTTCTGGATCGTCGTGTAGCGGCAGCGGCCGCCCGGCTTGACGACGATCTCGACGACCGCCGAGTGGAGCGAGTCCGTCGTGTAGATCGGCGCCGTGCAGCCCTCGACGTAGTGCACGTAGGCCCCTTCGTCGATGATGATCAGCGTGCGCTCGAACTGGCCCATGTTCTCCGCGTTGATGCGGAAATAGGCCTGGAGCGGCATCTCCACCGAGACACCCGGGGGCACGTAGATGAAGGATCCGCCCGACCAGACCGCCGAGTTCAGGGCGGCGAACTTGTTGTCGTTCTGCGGGATGATCGTGCCGAAGTACTGCCGGACGAGCTCTTCGTGCTCGCGCAGGCCCGAGTCCATGTCGAGGAAGAGAACGCCCTTTGCCTCGAGGTCGGCCTGGAGCTTGTGGTACACGACCTCGGACTCGTACTGCGCCCCGACGCCGGCGAGGAACTTGCGCTCGGCCTCGGGGATGCCGAGGCGATCCCAGGTCTGCTTGATGTCCGGGGGCAGGTCCTCCCAGGACTTCGCCTGATTCTCGGTCGGCTTGATGTAGTAGTAGATGTTGTCGAAGTCGATCCCCGAGAGGTCGCCGCCCCAGTTGGGCATCGGGCGCGCCTGGAAGTACTCGAGCGACTTCAAGCGGAAGTTCCGCATCCACTCGGGCTCGTCCTTGTGCGCGGAGATCGCCTCGACGACCTCGCGCGAGAGCCCGCGCTGGGACTTGAAGAAGTAGTTCTCGGGATCGCTGAAGCCGTAGCGGTAGTCGGTACCGATCTCCGCGACGACCTCTGTTTCGGACGTTGTCACTACGACTCACCTCCCACCGGCTCGGGGGTGAAGGCTTCGTAGCCTTCGGCCTCCAGCTGCTCGGCGAGCTCTGGCCCGCCTTCCTGCACGATACGCCCATCGACGAACACGTGCACGAAGTCGGGCTTGATGTAGTTGAGGATGCGCTGGTAGTGCGTGATCACGAGGGCGCCCATGTCTGGCCCGACGAGGCTGCGGACGCCGCCGGCGACGATCCGGAGCGCGTCGATGTCGAGCCCCGAGTCGGTCTCGTCGAGGACTGCGACCCGCGGCGAGAGCATGGCCATTTGGAGAATCTCGACGCGCTTCTTCTCGCCTCCGGAGAAGCCGTCGTTCAGGTAGCGCCCCGCCATCTCCTTCGGCACCTTGAGCTGCTCCATCGCGGCGGTCAGCTGCTTGCGGAACTCGGGGATTTTCACCGGGTCCTCCTCGCCGCCGTTCTTCGCCTTGCGCACGGCGTTGACTGCAGAGCGGAGAAAGCTCGCCACGGTCACGCCGGGGACGGCGTGGGGGTACTGGAAGGCGAGAAAGAGGCCGCGCTGGGCGCGCTCGTCCGCCTCGAGCTCGAGGATCGAATCGCCGTCGATGAGGATGTCGCCCTCCGTGATCTCATAGGCAGGGTGGCCCATGAGCGCGTAGGCGAGCGTCGACTTGCCGGACCCGTTGGGCCCCATGACCGCGTGCACCTCGTTCGAGTCGACGGCGAGGTCGACTCCTCGGACGATCTCGGTCCCGTCCTCGGTGGCGACGTGCAGATTCTTGATCTCGAGAAGAGCCATGGGTTGTATCCGCGCGGTGAGCTTTCGAAAGCGACCTCAAAAGCCGCTTCCCGACACGGACCAGTGTAGCGACAGCCCAGGGCACGACCGCCGGCGAACGGGTGGTATCCTGGGCCCATGCCCTTCGGAATCGGCATCTGGGAGCTCGTCATCCTCATGGTCGTGCTGCTGCTCGTCTTCGGCGCGAAGCGGCTCCCCGAGATGGGACGCTCGATCGGCTCCGGGATGCGCGAGTTCAAGGACGCGGTCACGGGCAAGGACGAGCCGGAGAAGACCGAGCTCACGCCGCCTCCCGCTCCCGAGAACGCGGCGCCTCCGGCCGGCACGCCGTCCGAGCCTGATCGCGTCGAGACCGAGCGCGTCTCGAACTAAGAGCCCATGGCCAGGCTGCCGCGTCGCCTCGAGCACGGCGATCGCGTCACGCTCGTCGAGCACCTCGATGAGCTCCGTTCGCGCCTGATCATCTCCCTCGCCGCGATCGGCGTCGGCTTCCTCGTCGCGTTCATCTTCCAGGACGCGATCCTGCGCTGGCTCGAGGCCCCGCTCCCCGATGAGAGAACGCTGACGACCTTCGGGGTCACGGAGCCCTTCTTCACCTCGATCAAGGTGAGCTTCTACGCGGGCTTCGCTCTCGCCCTCCCGGTAGTCCTCTGGCAGACCTGGAGTTTCCTCGCGCCTGCGTTCCAGGAGCACTCGCAACGCATCGTCGCGGTCTTCGTCGGCATCGCGACGGCGCTCTTCGCCGCCGGGCTGGCCTTCGCCTACTGGATCGTCCTCCCCCGGGCGCTTCGCTTCCTCACGACCTACAACGAGGAGTTCTTCGAGATCGAGATCCGGGCGAATTACTACTTCTCCTTCGTCACGCTCGGCCTGATCGGCTTCGCGCTCGTCTTCCAGCTCCCGATCTTCGTGCTGGCGCTCGTTCGCCTCGGGGTGTTGACCTCGGGGTCCCTGCGGCGCAACCGCCGCATCGGCTACGTCAGCGTCCTCGTCGTGGCCATCCTGCTCCCGACGGTCGACCCGGTCTCGCTCGCGTTCGAGGTCATTCCGCTGATCCTGCTCTTCGAGGCTTCGATCTGGGCCTCCGTCCTCCTCGAGAAACGCTGGGCCGCCCAGATCGAAGCGCGCCGAGAAGCGTACGCAGGCACCGACACGTAGCTTGGCTGCGACCGTCTACGCCGCCGACTGGGTAGTCCCGGTCGAGGGAGAGCCCGTGCGCGACGGAGGTGTGGCGGTCGAGGACGGGCGCATCGTCGCCGTCGGGCCGGCCGTGGAGCTCGAAGGCGACCGGCGCGTCTTTGCCGAGGCGGCCATCGTCCCCGCCTTCGTGAACGCGCACTCCCACCTGGAATACGCGGTCTACGCGGGCTTCGGCGACGGCTTTGCGTTTCCGCCCTGGATCGAGCTCCACATCCTCCGCAAGCGCCGCCTCCTCGAGGGCGACGCGGTGGCGATCGCGAAGCTCGGAGCGGCGGAGTGCCTGCGCTCCGGGATCGCCACGGTTGGCGACGCGAGCTTCACGGGCGCCGCCGCAACCGCGTGCGCCGAGCTCGGGCTCAACGGAATCGTCTATCTCGAGGTCTTCGGGGACGACCCGGAGGCTGCGCTGGCGCGCTTCGCGGAGCTGCGCGAGTCGGTCGCCGGCGCTCTCTCGGACCGGCTCGTGGTCGGAGTCTCGCCGCACGCGCCGTACACGACCTCGGCCGCGGTCTACGAGGCTTGCGCCGGCCTCGCGCTCCCACTCGCGACACACCTGGCCGAGAGCGAGGCCGAGCAGGAGTGGGCGCTCCACGGCACGGGGACGATGGCCGGCGCGGGTGCGGACATCCTGGTGGCTCCGGCGGGGGAGACCGGAGTCCGCATGCTCGCCGAGCGAGGCCTCCTAGGACCGCGTGTGGTGGCCGCGCACTGCGTCCACGTCGACGACGAGGAGATTGCGCTCCTGGCGGAGCACGGCACGGCCATCGCCCACTGCCCGCGCTCGAACGCGATCCTCGGCTGTGGAGCGGCGCCGCTCGCCGCCC
>JBOHAB010000098.1:0-9877 GCA_050697655.1 Gaiellaceae bacterium | reverse complement strand
GCTCACTCGTTCCACCTTGGTCGAATTTTGCCTCGTAGTCTTAAACGACGATCGTCGAGATCGTGTTCCATTGTGTAGCTTCTGGACTCGATCGGATGGCAAGAACCGTCACCTGGGACGAGCTGCGCGACCTGGCAGGCTTCGAAGCCGAGAACGGGTTCGCGATCAGCGTCTATCTCGACCTCGATCCGGCGCTGGTTCCCACCGCGGGCGACGCCCATACGCGGCTCAACTCCCTGCTCGACGGCGCCGCCAAGGAGAACGGCGGCAGGGCCCGAGAGCTGACACACGAGCAGCGGCTCGCGCTCCGCGGCGACCTCGACCGGATCCGCCGCTACTTCGAAGCCGAGTTCGAGCGGGACGGGGCGCACGGCCTCGCCATCTTCTGCGCCGGCCTCGACAACGTCTGGCGGCCGCTCCCACTCACGGAGGTCGTGCCCGACGGGATCAAGGTCGGGCAGCTGCTCTACCTCGCGCCGCTGGTTCCGCTCGTCGGGCGTGGGGAAGGCGCGCTCGTCCTCGTCGTCAGCCGCGAACAGGGTCGCTTCTACCGCCTGTCGGCCGGCCGGCTCGCGGACCTTGCCGACCACTTCGAGGAGCAGCCCAGGCGGCACGACCAGGGTGGCTGGGCTCAGGCGCGCCTCCAGCGCCGTGCCGACGAGCTGGTCCACGAGCACCTGAAGCGCGTCGCAGACGAGCTCGACCGCTTCGTCCGCCGTCTCCGGAAGCCGCAGGTGGTGGTGATCACGAACGAGGAAACCTGGGGCGAGTTCGGCGAGCTGCTCTCCCAGGATGCGCGTGCGATGATCGCCGGCGTCGCGCACGCGGAGGCGCACGCCCAGCCGCGCGAGCTGCTCGCCGTCGCCGCGCCTGCGCTCGAGCGCTGGCAAGCCGAGAAGGAGACCGAGGCCGTCGACCGCTGGCGCGAGGAGCTCGGCAGAAACGGTCGGGCCAGCTCGGGGTGGGAGACGACGCTCGAGGCGGCGTCGGACGCGCGCGTCGAGCTCCTCCTCTTCCGCGAGGGCGCCAATCACGAGGCCAAGCGGTGCCCCGCATGCGGGCGGCTCTCGGTCGAAGGCTCCAAGTGCCCCCTGGACGGGACGCAGCTCGACGAGTCGCGAGACGGGCTCGACCTCGCCGTCCACCAGACGCTTGCCCACGGCGGACTGGTCTGGGCGGTGCGCCATCGAAACGACCTCGACGCCGGGGACGGCATCGGGGCCATCCTGCGCTTCTGACTCGCATCAGCGCGCCGGCGCTTTGGTGGCCCCCGCAGGCTCGTCCACGGCCTGCTCCTCGGCCGCGACGGCGGGAATCTCGAAGAAGAAGGTCGAGCCCTCGCCCTCGCTCGAAGCGACCCAGATCCCGCCGCCCATGCGGCGTATCAGCTCGCGACAGATGTAGAGCCCGAGCCCGGTGCCGCCGACGCCGCGCGTGAGATTGGGGTCGAGGCGGAAGAACTTCTCGAAGATCCGCTCCTGCTCGCCGGGTGGAATCCCGAGGCCTTCATCACGCACGGCGAAGACCACACGTCCCTCGTGGCCTTCCAGCGACACCTTGACCCGGCCGCCGCTGGGAGAGAACTTGACGGCGTTCTCGACGAGGTTGGCGAGGACCTGGCGCAGCATGTCCGGGTCTGCCGCAACCGCGGGAAGGTTGTTGCCCGAAGCGATCGCGATGACGATGTCGCTGGGGGCATGGGCTCGCGCGGCCTCGACGACCTCGAGCGCGAGCGGCCCCGGCTCGCAGTGCTCCACCGAAAAAGCGAAGGCGCCCGAATCGAGGCGGCTGGCCGCGAGCACCTGGTCGACGATCCGCGCCAGCCGGTCCGACTCGCCGGCGATCACGGCCAGGAGCCGGCCGCGATGGCCTTCGTCCAGCTCGACGTCGTTGCGGCGGAGCGTCATCGCGGCGCCGTAGACGGCGGCGAGCGGTGTCCGCAGCTCGTGCGAGACCGTGGCCACGAACTCGCTCTTGAGCTTCTCGATGCCTCGCTCCTCGGTCAGGTCGCGCAAGGCATAGACCGTTCCGTCAGGAAACTGCACTGCCGAGAGGGAGACCCAGAGCTCGCGGTCGCCCAGGTCGAGCGGCAACGTCTCCGCGTGCTTCGCGGCGTACTCGGGGCCGCTCGCGACCGGCACCAGCGGCTCGATCGCCGCCCAGCCCGGTAGCACGTCGGCAGGGCGGCGTCCCAGCGTGTCAACGGCCGAGAGCCCGGTCACAGCCGCGATCGCCGGGTTCCAGAGGCGAATGCGGCCGCCGCCGTCCACGACGAAGACTCCGTCGCCGATGTGCTCGAGGACCAGCGCCGCCCGCTCGCGCTCCTCCCTGACCTCCGCTTGGAGCCGGGTACGCTCGAGGACGTCGCCCGCTTCCTTGGCGATCAGCTCCGCGACGGCGACGGCGATGCTGTCGAACCTGCGGGGCGCCGTCACGGCATAAAACGTGAGCGTCCCGACCGGGATGCCTTCATGGCGGATCGGCACCACGAGGGCGCTCTGCGCCCCGAGCGCCTTCGCGAGCTGCATCTTCAGCCGCCGCTCGTTGGCGACGTCGGTCACCACCAGCGACTTGCCCTCTGACATGAACGCGCGGTTGAAGTCGTCCGAGACCTCGATCTCGAACGTCCTCCAGAGCTCCTCGGGAATCCCGCTCGCCGCCTGGGCGGTGAGGATGCGCCGCTCCGAATCGAGCATGAGCAGCACGGCGGCGTCCGTCCCGACTGCGGGAGCAGCCGCCTTCAGAATGGCGCCGCCGATCTCCTCTACCGACCCGGCCTGAGAGGCCACTCGCGAGATGGCGCCGAGTGCCTCGAGCTCCCGGATGCGCTGTGGACGGGCCGCGGCACGTTGGAGGCTCTCGCGTCCCCGCCTGGTGGCGAGCGCGATCCAGACCGCGGTTGCCAGGCAGGCCGCAAGGACGGAAGCGGCGAGGAAGGCCGGCGCGTCCACCGCCTTGCCGTCGCTCAGATACGTGGCGAAGAGGATGAACTCCTGCACCGAGGCGCCGACCAGCAGGAGCCCCGAGGCGAGGGGCAGCGCGCCGCCGGGGAGGCGGCGCTCGAGCCACGAGTTGCGCATAAGCAGGAGCCCCAGGCCAAAGAGGGCGAGGCCGAGCCAGAGGTAGAACCAGCCGAAATCCACGAGGGTCTTTAACGACGAGTATAGGAGCGAGGCGCGTGGAGAATGCCGCCCGCTCCGGGAGCGGGGCGGCCGCGCTCAGGCAGCGTCCGCCGCGTGCGGCAGCTCGGCCAGCTCCATGGCGGTCTCGCCCTCGGGCAGCTCGGACTCCGCCGCCCGCTCCAGCTTCGCCTCGAAGCGTGACAGGCGCCGCTCCGACTCCGCGTACTTCGTCTGCGCGTTGCCCAGGTGCTTCCCGACGACGTCGAAGTCGGCCTTGAAGCGCCCGAAGTTCCGGTTGAGGTCGGCCACGTAGGCCATTACCTCGCGGGCGTGCTCCTCGATCTGGAGCCCCTTGAGCCCCTGAACGAGGACGAGCAGGTAGGCGTGGAAGGTCGACGGCGAGACCGGGATCACCTTGCGTTCCTGCGCGTAGGAGAGCGGGTTCGCGTCTCCGCCGATTCGGTTGCAGACGAGCTCGTAGTAGACGGCCTCGGCCGGCAGGTACATGAGCGCGAACTCGTAGGTGCCTTCGTCGGGGCGGATGTACTTCTCGGCGATGGCGTCGACGTGGCCTCTGACATCCCGCGAGAAGGCCTTGGCGTGGAGCTCGCGCGAGGCATCGTCGTCGGCCTCGACGAACCGCTGGAAGTTGTCCAGCGGGAACTTTGCGTCCACCGGAATGAGCGCGTCGTCGAGCCGGATGACCGCGTCCACGCGCTCACCGCCTCGGAATCCGTGCTGAAGGCCGAACCTCGCCGCGGGCAGGATGTCCGCGAGCAGGTTCTCGAGCAGCAGCTCGCCGACGCCTCCGCGGGCTTTCGGCGGCCGGAGCATCTGCTCGAAGCGCTGGAAGTCCTTGGCGCGCTCGTTCATCTGCGCCGTCGCCTCATCGACCTTTCCCAGGCGCTCGTGGATCCGCGCCGAGGTCTCCGTCATCCCGGCCAACCGCCGGTCGACCTTGCCGTCCAGGTCGCCGAGCCGGCGATCCATCGTCTCGGTCAAGTCCGCCAGCCGCCCGTCGATCTCCGTGTTGCGACCGCTGAGGTCGGCCCGCAGGACGCGCGTGAGCCAAAGGCCGCCCAGCATGGCTGCGGCAGCGATCATCACGAGGAGCACGAGAGTCCCGGTCATGGGCCGACGAACAGTAGAGTCGGCGTCGGACGGAACCGGCTCGTTAAATGCCAAATCCGGCGAGTCCGAAGACTTACCGGATCTGGCAGGCGCGAGCCTATACGGGCGCGCGGCGCGACGTCAAGCAGCATGTCGCGCAACTGTCCGCAAAGAGCAACTTTTTTCGGTAGAACCTCTCCCGTGCGCCGTCCCGTGACTGTCGCCTGCGCCCAGGTCGAGCCCGTTGTCCTCGACCGGGAGGCCTCCCTGGGGCGCCTGGCCGAGCGCACCGCGGAGGCAGCGGCCGCCGGCGCCGAGCTCGTCGCCTTCCCCGAGGCGTACCTCCCCGCGTACCCGTCGTCCGTCTGGGCCAAGCACCTGGCCGGCTGGGCCGACCCCCGGGCGAAGGCGGCCTTCGCGCTCCTTGCGCAGGAGTCGGTGGAGGTGCCGGGTCCCGACGCCGACCGGCTCGGGGAGGTCGCGCGCGAGCACGGCGTCTGGCTCATCACCGGCGTCACGGAGGCCGACCCGGCCCGTCCTGGCACGCTCTACAACTCGTTGCTCTACCACGACCCGGACGGCCGGCTGGCGCTCCACCACCGCAAGCTCGTCCCGACGAACCACGAGCGGCTGGTCTGGGGGCAGGGAGACGGACGGGGCCTCCGGGCCATCGAGACCGGCCTCGGGCGACTCGGCGGGCTCATCTGCTGGGAGAACTACATGCCGCTCGCGCGCTTCTCCCTCTACGAGTCCGGCGTCGAGATCTATATCGCCTCGACCGCGGACGACTCGGACGACTGGCAGGCGACGCTCGTCCACATCGCGCGCGAATCGCGGGCGTTCGTCGTCGCCCCTTGCCACTTTCAGCGCGCGGCCGCCTACCCGGAGGACTTCCCGCTTCGCGAGGCCCTGGACGGCGTCGAGATCATCGGTCGCGGGGGGAGCGCGATCCTCGGGCCGGACGGCGCCCGCCTCGCCGGGCCGCTGTACGACGAGGAGGGGATTCTCTACGCGGAGCTCGACCCGGCGAGGCTGCACGAAGAGCGCCAGCGCTTCGACCCG
This sequence comes from Gaiellaceae bacterium, assembly GCA_050697655.1. GTDB lineage: Bacteria > Actinomycetota > Thermoleophilia > Gaiellales > Gaiellaceae > JAIBJN01. The sequence continues at coordinate 4,583 of JBOHAB010000098.1, read as the reverse complement.
GCCGGCCACTACCACCGCCCCGACATCCTCACGCTCGAGGTCAACGCGCCTCCCGAAGCGTGAGCGCCGGACGCCCCGCCCTCTCGCCGCGAAGCGACTTCCCGGTGCTGGAGGAGGTCGTCTACCTGAACACTGGCTCGATCGGGCTCGAGCCGCTGCCGGTTCAGCAGGCGGCCGAGGAGCTCGGGAGCCAGATCGCCGGCCGCGGGACGGTCGGCTTCGACGACGAGATCGAGAAGCGGGTGGGCGACGTTCCCCGGGCGGCGGCGGCGCGCCTTCTCGGGGCACGGCCCGACGACGTCGCCGTCGTCACGCACGCGACGGAGGCGCTCTGCCAGATCGCCTGGTGGCTGAAGCCGGGCGAGGGCGAGAACGTCGTCTCCGCCGATCTGGAGTTTCCGAGCGTCACCTACCCGTGGCTCCGCGTCGCGCGGGACACGGGGGTCGAGGTGCGGCTCGTGCCCGCGCTCCACGACCCAGCGTCGTTCTCGCTGGACGCCGTCGCCGCCGCCGTCGACGAGCGCACGGCCGCACTCTGCGTCAGTCACGTCCAGTACGCGACGGGCCACCGGCTCGACCCTGCTGCGCTCGTCGAGCTCGCGCAATCGGCGGGCGCCCTGCTGATCCTCGATGCGACGCAGTCGGCGGGCGTCGTCCCGCTCGACGCGTCTGCTCTGGGCGCCGACGTGGTGGTCACCTCTGGATACAAGTGGCTCTGCTCGGCTCCGGGCGCGGGCATCTGCTACGTGCGCCCCGAGCTCTGGGAGCGGCTCGACCCGCCCCTTCGTCGGCTGGAAGTCGACGGAGGACGCGGTCGCCTTCGACGCGACGACGATCCCGCTCGCGCGCGCGGCGCGCCGTCTCGAGTACTCGACGCCGGCCTACGCGGCTGGAGCTGCGCTGACCGCCGCGGTCGACTACCTGCTCGGGCTCGGCGTCGAGAACGTGCTCGAGCACGACCTCGCGCTCACCGCGGAGCTGCGCGAGGGCCTGGTGCGCCTCGGCGCCGAGGTGCTGACCCCGGTCGAGGATGACCGCCGCGCCGGGATCGTCATCGCCCGCTTCCCGGGGCGGGAGGGGCCGGAGGTGGCTTCCGCACTGGCGGAGGCCGACGTGATCGTCTCCCCGCGGCTCGGCGCCGTGCGCTTCTCCTGCCATCACTTCAACGACTCCTCCGACGTCGAGCAGGCGCTCGTCGCCCTCGGGGAGATTCTCTGAGCTCTCGCCTCGCCCGGCACCTGCGGGAGGCGCCGGCTCCGCTCCTCGTCGTCGGCGCCGCCTTCTCGGTCCAGTTTGGCGCCGCGCTGGCGACGACGGCCTTCGACGAGGTGGGCCCGCTCGGCTTCGTCTGGATCCGCGTGGGCCTGGCCGCGCTCATCCTGCTCGCCGTTTCCGTCCCGGCCTTGCGGCGCTCGGCGCTGCCGCCGCTCCGCTGGGTGATCGCCGCCGGAACCGCGGTTGCGGTCATGAACGGGTGCTTCTACCAGGCGATCGACCGGATCCCCCTGGGCCTGGCGACCACCGTCGAGTTCCTCGGGCCGCTCGCGGTCGCGGTGATCGGGTCGCGACGCGCGCTCGACTTCCTCTGGATCGGTCTCGCCGGCGCCGGCGTGGCGCTGCTCGGGAGCCCCGGTGTCGAGCTCGACCCTGCCGGGCTCGCGTACGCCTTCGGCGCCGCGGTCGGCTGGGCCGCGTACATCCTCCTGGCCAAACGCATGCTCGCCGACTGGCCGGTGGGACCTGGGCTCGCGTTGACGCTCCTCGTGGCGGCGATCCTCCTGGCGCCGTTCGGCCTCATCGCAGGCGGCGGCGATCTGCTCAACCCGGGGATCCTGGCGATCGGGCTCGCCGTCGCGGTGCTCGGCTCGGTGCTTCCGTTCGCGCTCGAGCTGGCGGCTCTGCGCCAGCTCTCCGCCGGGACGTTCGGGATCCTGCTCAGCCTGGAGCCGGCGGTCGCGGCGATTGCAGGCGCAGTCGTGCTCTCGCAGGTCCCGAGCGCGATCGAGGCGCTCGCCATCGTCCTCGTCATCGCCGCGTCCGTCGGAGCCAGCCTGGGCGCCCGGCGGATTGTCCCGCTCGACGTCTGACCGTACGCTTACCCCCGTGGAGTGGGCGACCTACTTCGACGAGCGAGTTGAGACGATGCCGCCCGCCTGGACGCGCCGGCTCGAGGACGAGCTCCTCGTCGACCAGGTCACGCGCTGCTACGAGCGGTCACCGTTCTGGCGCCTCAAGCTGGCCGGCGCGGGCGTCCGTCCCGAGCACGTCCAGAGTGGGGAGGACCTGAACCGGATCCCCCTGACTACCAAGGAGGAGCTGAGAGCCTCGCAGGAGTCCGAGCCGCCCCTCGGCGACTTTCTCTGCGTCGATCCGATCGAGGTGGCTCGGGTTCACCTCACCTCGGGAACCACCGGCAAGCCGCTCGCTCTCGCCTACACCGCTGAGGATCTGAGGACGTCGGCCCGGATCGGCGCCCGCGCGTTCTGGGCCGCCGGCGCGCGGCCCGACGACGTCCTCCTCCACTGCCTCAGCTACAGCTTCTACACAGGCGGGCTGGTCGACCACGCCTCCCTGGAGGAGACCGGCGCGACGATGGTGCCCGTCGGCCTCGGACAGAGCACGCGCTTGCTCGAGCTCTGGGGCGACCTGCGCCCGACCGCGCTCTTCTCGACCCTCACCTATCCGCTCTACCTCGCCGAGGCCGCGCAGGAGAGCGGCCTCGACCCGCGAGTGCTCGGCCTGCGGAAGCTGATCGTCGCAGGCGAGCCGGGCGGCCAGCTGGCATCGATCCGGGCCCGTTTGGAGGGGCTGTGGGGCGCGACGATGCGAGACACCTACGGGCTCTCCGACGTCTGGGGCACGCTGGCGGCGGAGTGCGAGGAGCACGACGGCCTCCACTTCTGTGGCCAAGACGGCGTGCTCGTCGAGCTGATCGATCCCGAGTCGGAGGAGCCGGTGGGGATCGAGCCGGGCGCGACCGGCGAGCTCGTCTTCACGCACCTGGCGCGCGAAGCCTCGCCGGTGCTGCGCTTCCGTTCCCGCGACCTCGCCGAGATCCTCGGCGTCGAGTGTGACTGCGGCCGCACGGGCTTCCGCTTCAGCGTCGCGGGCCGGAGCGACGACATGTTTCGCGTGCGCGGCGTCAACGTCTTCCCCAGCTCGATCGAGGGGCTGCTGCGCGAGCAGGGGCTCGACCGCTTCGCCATCGTTCTCGATCGCTTTCCCGTGGAGCCGCCCGTCGAGGTGCTCGTCGAAGGCGTCGACGGGAGGGAGGAGGAGCTCGCCGAGGCCGTGAAGGCGCGACTCGGCTTCACCTGCCTCGTCCGCCCCGCGTCGCTCCCGCGCACGGAGGCGAAGGCCAAGCGCCTCTACCGGCTGTACGAGGGCGAGGAGCCTCCTGCATGAGCGTTCGCGTTCTCAGAGAGGGGGCGGCGGTCTGGATCCGCTGGTCACGGCCGGAGCGGCTGAACGCCTGGGACGGCGAGACGCTGGCCGCGCTCGGAGGCGCACTGGCCGAGGCCGGGGACACGGATGCGCGCGCGATCGTCCTGCACGGCGAGGGCGGAGCCTTCTCGTCGGGGGACGACCTGCGTGAGACGGCGACGCTGACTCCGGAGGAGTGGGCGGCCACGCTGGCCGGCTTCAACCGGTTGACGCGGGAGGTCGTGGCGGCCTCGCAGCCGGTGATCGCCGCGGTCGAGGGCGTCTGCGTCGGCGGCGCCTGTGAGCTGGCGGCGGCGTGCGACATTCGCGCTGCGAGCCGGGGCTCGCGGTTCGGCTGCCCCGAGGTCGCGATCGGGCTCTCCATCTCGAACGGCTTCAGCCTCCTCGCTCCCCGCGCGGCCCGGCGGCTCGTGCTCACCGGCGAGCTCGTCGGCGCCGAGGAGGCGCTCCGGCTCGGGCTCGTGGACGTGGTCGTCGATGACGTGGAGGCCGAGGCCCGCCGGCTCGTCGAGCGAATCGCATCGCTCGCCCCGCTCGCCGTCGCCGGGTCGAAGCGGTTGCTCGACGCGGCGGCGCGCGAGGCGCTCGAGCGAGCGCTCGACCGGGAGGCAGCGCTCTGCGAGCAGCTCTTCGAGACGGCCGACGCCCGCGAGGGCCTGGCCGCGTTCCTCGAGAAGCGCGAGCCGCGGTTTGGCGGCAGCTAGCTGAGGCTGATCGAGCCGTCCTCGCGGATCGTCCAGGACGGGTTGTGCGCAACCTCCCACGGGTGGCCGTCGGGGTCGAGGAAGACGCCGGAGTAGCCGCCCCAGAAGGTCGGGGCGCCGGGGCGGCCGATCGTGCCTCCGGCCGCCTCCGCCTCGGCGAGGACCGCCTCCACCTCCTCGGGCGAGCCGGTGTTGTACGCGAGCGTGACCCCGCCCCAGCCGCCCGTGTCCTCTACGGTGGAGTCCTCGGCCAGCTGCTCCCGGCCCCAGAGCGCCACGATCATCCCGCCGGCCTGGAAGAAGACGACGTCGTCGCTCGGCGCCGCGCCGGTCGTCCAGCCGAGCCCCTCGTAGAACGCCTTCGAGCGCGCGAGGTCGGAGACGCCGAGCGTGACGAGGCTGAGCCGCTGCTCCATAACGCTAGCCTACCACGGG
>JBOHAB010000097.1:0-9903 GCA_050697655.1 Gaiellaceae bacterium | reverse complement strand
CCCAGAGCCGAAAGCCTCCCGGCCGCAACTCCTTTGCCCGCGCGAGCAGCGCGTCGCCGATCTCCCGGCGCTGGAGGTCGGGATGGACGTAGAGATGGGCGAGCATGTCCACGCTGAGGGCCGCGAAGCCCGCGACGCGCTCGCCGCGCTCCGCCACGACGACCTCGTACTCGGCGAGGACGACGTCCCGGATCCAGGCGCGAGCCTCGGCGTCTGTGTGGAGCTCGGGGAGGTACGGCATCGCGCCGGCGCGCGCGGCGAGGAAGACGTCCGCGATCGCTGAGGCGTCGTCGGCCCGCGCGCTCCGCAGCTCGAGATCCATGGCCGACATCTTCCCTGCACGTTGCAGGCAAGTCGGTAAACTCGCCAACCCGTGCCGCAGTTCGAGCCGAGCAAGATCCGGAACGTCGCTGTCGTCGGCCACCGGGGGACCGGGAAGACCTCGCTGGTCGAAGCGATGCTCTTCCAAGCAGGCGCGACCAACCGCCTGGGCTCGGTCGAGGGCTCGTCGACCGTCTCCGACTGGGACGAGGACGAGCAGCGGCGCCAGATGTCGCTGTCCGCTTCCGTCTGCCACCTCGAGTGGCAGGGGCGCAAGATCAACCTGGTCGACACGCCAGGCGACCCGGGATTCCAGGCCGACACGCTGGCCTCTCTCCGCGTCGTCGAAGGGGCTCTCTTCGCCGTCAACGGCGTCAACGGCGTCGAGGTGCAGACGACGCGGCTCTGGGAGCGCGCCGAAGCGCTCGGGCTCTGCCGCGTCCTCTTCGTCACCATGCTCGACCGGGAGCGGGCCGACTTCTTCGCGGCGCTCGAGCAGCTGCGCGGCCAGCTCGGCAGTCGGTGCGTCGCCGTCCAGATCCCGATCGGGCACGAGCACGAGCTGGAGGGGATCGTCGACCTCTTCCACATGCGCGCCTACCTGGATCCCGGCGGCGAGCGCGAGGCAAAGCCCGTCGACATCCCCGCGTCGATCGCTGCCCAGGCTGCCGAGTACCGCGAGCAGCTGGTCGACTCCGTCGTCGAGACCGACGAGGCGCTGATGGAGCGCTATCTCGAGGAGGGTGAGGTCTCGGGAGACGAGCTCGCCGCGGCGCTCAAGAACGCCGTCATTGCCGGGGACCTCTTTCCGGTCGCGTGCGGCGTCCCGACGAAGAATCTCGGCACGACCGGGTTGCTCGATCTGCTCGTCGAAGGGATCCCCTCGCCGGCGAAGAAGCCGCTCGAGGCCGGCGTCGACGGCAGCGGTCCTGCCGCGTTCATCTTCAAGACGGTCGCGGACCCGTTCGCCGGGCGCATCAACATCTTCCGCGTGCTGGCCGGCACGCTCGCCTCCGACTCCAACCTCGTCAACTCGCGCACCCATGGCAAGGAGCGCGTTGGGCAGCTGCTCTTGCTCCAGGGGAAGGACCACGAGCCCGCGCAGGAGTTCGGCGAGGGGGACATCGGCGCGGTCGCCAAGCTGAAGGAGACCGGCACCGGCGACCTGCTCCTGACCGAGGACAAGGCAATCGAGCTTCCGCCCCTCGAGTTTCCGCAGCCGGTGATGAGCTTCGCGATCACACCGAAGGCGAAGGGCGACGAGGAGAAGATGGCGATGGCGCTCAGGCGCCTGCACGAGGAGGATCCCACCCTCACGCTCCGTCGCGACGAGCAGACCGGCGAGCAGCTGCTGGGCGGCCTCTCGCAGGTGCACGTCGAGGTGGCCGTCGAAAGGCTCGGACGCCGGTTCGGCGTCGAGGTCGACCTGCACCAGCCGCGCGTCCCCTACCTGGAGACGATCCGCAAGGAATCGCGGGCCCAGGGGCGCTACAAGAAGCAGACCGGCGGCCGCGGCCAGTTCGGCGACTGTCGAATCGTCCTGGAGCCCCTTCCCGGCCACGAGGGCTACGAGTTCGTGGACAAGATCGTCGGCGGCGTGATCCCGCAGAGCTTCCGCCCGGCGGTCGACAAGGGCATCCGGGAGGCGATGATCCACGGCGAGCTGGCCGGCGCACCGGTCACCGGCGTGCGTGTCCTCCTCGTCGACGGCTCCTACCACTCGGTCGACTCCTCGGAGATGGCCTTCAAGATCGCCGGCTCGCTGGCCTTCAAGAGCGCCTACGAGCAGGCCGACCCGGTTCTGCTCGAGCCGATCATGGCCCTGGAGGCGGCGGTACCGGACGAGAGCGTCGGCGCGGTCAACGGCGACCTCAACTCGCGGCGCGGCCGGCTGCTCGGGATGGAGCCGACCGGAGCCGGGCTGACCACGATCAGGGCCGAGGTGCCGATGGCGGACGTGCTCACCTACTCACAGTCGCTCACGTCGTTGACGGGCGGTCGCGGCGACTACACGCTCTCGTTCCTTCGTTACGAGGAGATGCCGTCGCACATCGCGCAGAAGGTGATGCAGGACGCGAAGAAGGAGACCGACGAATGACCGTCGTCCGCAAGCAGCACGTCCAGCAGACCTGCGCGATCTGCCACCGGACGCTGCTCATGGGCGAGCGGGCCGTGCGGTTCACGTCGGGCAGCGACGACTGGGTAGACGTGTGCGCGCTCTGCACCACCGCGGCTGAGGACCACGGCTGGATCAAGGAGGGGAGCCCGACGACGCCGATCGTGCCCGAGACGCGGAGACGCCGGCGCTTCGGAGGGCTCGCGGCGCTCCTCGAGACGCGCCGCGCCGAGCCGGAGCCCCACGTGACGGAGCCCGTGTATCGGCGACTCTCCTCCGAGGAGCAGGCGATCGTCCAGGCCGCCGACCTCTTCAACGAGAGCGCCTACCGTCGAACGATCGCCGGGATCGCCAAGAGCCTCGGCAACGCGCGCGTCAGTCTCCTGCCGCTCTCCGGCGTCAACCCCGAGGTCGTCGTCACCGTCGCCTGGGACATCTCCTGGTATCAGTACCGCGTTTCGCCGGAGTCGCCACAGCACGTGCGGCTCGCGGAGCGCGGCTACGAGCTCGACGACCTCGATCCCCGCTTCACGAGCTGGAACGGGCATCTCGGCGCCGACGGACGAGTCACGCCCGACATCCCGCGGTTGTAGCCCAGGGCCAAGGCTGCCGATAGAGAGGGGGACGATGATCTACTGCGTGATCCCCCCTGAGCTCGAGGCAGAGCTGCACGCGAAGCTCGTCGAGCATTACAAGGACAACCCCAGCGTCCGGGTAATCGTCGACCGGCGCTCGGGGCCCGAGCGCCGCCGGGGCGGCAGCGGTCCTCCCGCCGGGGAGAAGAGGACGATCCGCGACCGCCGCCGCGCCAGGCCGGGCGCGTTTCCCTCGACCGATCCTCCCGACGAGGCTGCCTAGCCTCCGCCCTGCGCGGCTCTGAGCCGCAGCATGGCGACGACGCCGAGGGCTGGGCCCGGGGCCAGGAACGCGAACGCCCAGCGCCAGCCGACCGCGTCCGCGAAGAAGGGCATCAGCCAGATGGTGGCCACGGTCAGCGTGAAGCCGACGGCGAGCTGCACGGTCAACGCCGTGCCGACGTAGGCCTGGTCGGCGTGCTCGGTGACCAGGGTCGAGAACTGAGCCGAGTCGGCGACGACCGTGAAGCCCCAGACGAGCCCGATCGCGAGCACGACCCACGCCGGCGCGTCCAGGAAGAGCCCGATCAGGAGCGCACAGGTTCCGGAGAGGGCCATCGCGAGCGCGGTCGTCTCGGGCCGTCCGATTCGATCGCCGAGAACCCCGCCGACCCAGCAGCCGGCCGCGCCGGCGGCGATGACGGCGAAGGTCGCATAGGCGGCGCCGGCGCCGTCGTCCACCGCTATCGAGTAGAAGACGACGAACCAGGCCCACATCGCGTAGAGCTCCCACATGTGGCCGAAGTAGCCGAGGCTGGCGAGGCGGACGCCTCGGTTCGCGAAGACCCGGCGTGCCTGGTGCGGGTCGAAGGTCGCCTGTGGGAACGGGTACGGCCCATCCCGCACGGCGAGCGCAAGCAGGCCGCCTGCGAGCGTCAGGGCCGAGGTCGCGTAGACGACCGTGTGCCAGTCGAGGCCGCCCAGTGCGTTCACCAGGTGAGGCACGGCGGAGCCGAGCGTCAGCGCGCCGACGAGGATGCCGAGCGCCGTCCCGCGCCCACGCTGGAACCAGGTGGCCATCAGCTTCAGCGCGGGTGGGTAGACGCCCGCGAGAAAGAAGCCGGTGAGAAAGCGGAGCGGCATCGCCGCCCCGGCTCCCGAGACGGCGCCCAGGAGCGCGTTGGCGGCGGCCGCCCCGGCCGCGCCCGTGAGAATGGCGACCCGCGGCGCGACCACGTCGGCGATGTTCAGGAGGGCGGACACGAGCGCGCCGGTGACGAAGCCGAGCTGGACGGCGATCGTCAGCCACGCCGCCGCGGTGTCCCCGAGCGCCCATTCGTCGCGCAGCTGTGGGACGACCGCGCTCGCCGAGAACCACGTCGTCATAGCCAGGACGAGCGAGGCCGCGAGGACCGCGAGCGCCCGCGCGCGCCCCGGCGCTAGAGCGGCTCGGTCCATACGAGCGCGGAGCCGTCGAGGACGACCGTCCCATCCTGGTTGGCGATCGTGGTGCGGAGCTTCGTGATCGGCTTGTCCGCGCGTGCCTCGAGCACCTCGACCTCGGCCGTGAGCTCGTCCCCGGGCTTGACCGGGGCCTTGAAGCTCCAGTCCGCGTGCAGAAAGACGCTGCCCGGGCCCGGGAGGTCTTCGGCGACGACGGCGTTCAGGAGCCCGGTCGTGACGCCGCCCTGAACGATGATCCCGCCGAAGCGCGAGCGCGCGGCCGCCTCCTCGTCGTAGTGGAGCGGGTTGCGATCGCCGGTGAGCTCGGTGAAGAGAGCGATGTCCTCAGGGCGGACACGCCGTGTGCGGCTGGCCCTCTGACCGACGGTGGGCATGGTGCAAAGCCTAGAATCGACTGCGGAAAAACGACAAGGAGCGAGATGGCGACCGCAGCGACAGAGACTTCGAAAAACTACATCGGCGGCGAGTGGGTAGCCGCTTCGGGCGACGAGACGTTCGACACCTTGAATCCGGCCACCGGCGAGACGATCGGCACCTTCCCGCGCTCGACCGAGGACGATGTCGATCGCGCGGTCGAGGCCGCGAAGGAGGCCTACGAGAGCTGGCGGCTGACGCCGGCGCCGCGTCGCGGGGAGATCCTCTTCCGCGTCGCCCAGCGGTTCGTCGAGCGCAAGGACGAGCTGACCGAGCTGATGGTGCGGGAGATGGGGAAGGTCCGCGCCGAGGCCGGCGGCGACGTTCAGGAAGCGATCGACATGACCTTCTATATGGCCGGTGAGGGCCGGCGTCTCTTCGGCCAGACGACGCCGTCGGAGATGCCCGACAAGTTCCAGATGAGCATCCGCATGCCGGTAGGGGTCGTCGGTGCCATCACGCCGTGGAACTTCCCGATCGCCATCCCCAGCTGGAAGATTGCGCCCGCGCTCGTCTGTGGGAACACGGTCGTCTTCAAGCCCGCGCGGGACACGCCGATGCTCGGCCAGCGCTTTGTCGAGATCTTCGAGGAGGCCGGCCTGCCCGCGGGTGTCCTCAACATCGTCCACGGCGGCGGCGAATCGGTGGGCGAGCGTCTCGTCAAGCACCCCGACGTGCCGCTCATCTCGCTGACCGGCTCCCGCGAGGTCGGGATCAAGACCGCCGAGAACGGCGCTGCGTACCTGAAGCACATCCACCTCGAGCTCGGGGGGAAGAACGCCATCATCGTCATGGACGACGCCGACCTCGAGCTCGCCGTCGACGGGATCGTCTGGTCGTCCTTCGGGACCTCGGGCCAGCGCTGCACGGCGGCGAGCCGCGTCATCGCCGGGAAGGGCGTCTACGACGGGCTCGCCTCGAAGCTCGTCGAGCGGACCGAGCGGCTGCGGCTGGGCGACGGGCTCGAGGAATCCACCGACGTCGGGCCCGTGGTCAACCCATCGGCGCTGGAGAAGATCCACTCGTACACCGAGGTCGGCAAGGACGAGGGCGCCACTCTGCTCACCGGCGGGGAGATCGCCACGGAGAACGGGCTCGACAAGGGCTCCTTCTACCGCCCGACGATCTTCGGTGACGTCGAGCCCGGCATGCGGATCGCGCAGGAGGAGATCTTCGGTCCGACGACGGCCCTCATCCGCGCGACCGACGTGGACGAGGCGATCAGGATTGCCAACGGCATCGAGTTCGGCCTCTCGTCGTCGATCTTCACCCGAGACGTCAACAAGGCCTTCAAGGCGATGCGCGACCTAAACACGGGCATCACCTACATCAACGCGGGCACGACCGGCGCCGAGGTGCATCTGCCGTTCGGCGGCACGAAGGGCACCGGCAACGGCCACCGGGAGGCCGGCCAGGCGGCGCTCGACTTCTACACGGAGTGGAAGTCGATCTACGTCGACTACTCGGGCAAGCTCCAGCGCGCACAGATCGACTAGCCCGATGCTCGAGAAGGTCAACCTCGCCGAGAAGCTCGCGAGCTTCGAGGAGCCGTTCAGCCCGCGGATCGTCGGCTACTTCAACGACACGAAGATCCAGGTCGCGAAGACCAAGGGGCCTTTCGTATGGCACTCGCACCCCGACACGGACGACCTCTTCCTCGTCCTCGCCGGCAGGCTCCGGGTCGAGCTGCGCGACGGCGCCGTCGAGCTGGGGGAGGGGGAGCTGCTCGTCGTCCCCCGCGGGGTCGAGCACAGGCCGGTGGCCGACGACGAAGCTCACGTCCTCCTGCTCGAGCTGAAGGGCACGCCGAACACCGGCGACGCCGACGCCGAGCCTGCGCCCGAGGTCGAGAATCGCAAGCTCGTCGTCTTCGTCCCCGAGGAGGCACTCGAAGCCGTCCGCGAGGCGGTGTTTTCCGCGGGCGCGGGGCGGATCGGCGACTACGAGCGGTCCTCTTTCTACAGCTCCGGCACAGGGACGTTCTTCGGTCTCGAGACGACCTCGCCGACGGTCGGCCGGAAGGGGCGCGAGGAATGGGTCCCCGAGATCCGCTTCGAGACCGTCTACCCCGTTGAGCGCGAGGCGGAGGTGGTGCGTGCGTTGCGAGCTGCGCATCCGTACGAAGAGCCGGCCTTCGACCTCTATCCGCTCGTCGAGCCGCCCGAATGAAGGCGCGCCTCTTCACGGATGGAGGCTCCCGCGGCAACCCGGGCCCAGCGGCAGCCGCCTACGTCCTCGAGGCCGAGGACGGGGCCGTGCTGGCCGCGCACGGCGAGGCGATCGGGGTCGCGACGAACAACGTGGCCGAGTATCGGGCGCTGGTGGCGGGCCTCGAGCAGGCGCGCGACTTCGGCGTGGACGACCTCGAGGTCGTTGCCGACTCCGAGCTCGTCGTCAAACAGATGCGGGGTCAGTACAAGGTGAAGAACGCCGCCCTCAAGGAGCTCTCGCTCAGGGCTGCAAACCTAGCCCGTGCCATCGGCAGTGTCCGCTACACCGCCGTGCGCCGCGAGCACAACGAGCTCGCCGACCAGCTGGTCAACGAGGCCCTCGATGCGGCCACGTAAACCGCGGGTATAATCCGCCGCGCGTGCGGATGTAGCTCAGTTGGCTAGAGCGTCTGCTTGCCATGCAGAAGGTCGTGGGTTCGAGTCCCATCATCCGCTCCTAAGAAAAGCCCCGCACACGGCCCGGGGCTTCTTTAGGCGGAGACGGCGAGACCGAGTCGCTCGACCAGGCGCTCGAGCTGCCACGCGCGCTCCGCCGCGAACCCGGCCTCGGACCCTCCCGGATGAAGGCCCGCCGTCGAGCGGGCGACCACGAAGGCTACGTTCGCAGCGACCGCGCCATGCGTTGCGCGACTGTCGGCGACCGCCTCGAGGTGCGAACGCAGCTGCGGCTCGCGGGCCTCGAGGCGCCGACCCTCGGCTAGCGCCGTCGTATCGGCGGCCATGAGCACGAGACCCGCGATCTCGGCCGGCAGCCGTGCTGCAAGACCGGGTGCAGCCGTCACAAACCCCTCCGCGTCGAGGCCACCAAGCTCCCGCGCCTCGTCGTCGTGCCCTTCCGCGCGAAGCGCCCCGACCACATGCTCGCGCCCTCTCGCCGCGCAGGCGCAAGCGAAGTCGCGGGCCGCGCTCTCGTTCCAGGCCGCCACGCGCTCCAGGAGCCGGCCGCGCTCGGCGACGATCATGTGACCATCGTCCTCCACGATGCCGGCGAGCTCGCAGGTCCAGAGCTCGTCGTCGATCCAATCGAGGAGCCCCACCTTGGAGAGCGCGTGGATCCCCGACACGCACCGCTCGACCCCCGCGCCTGCCTCGAGCCAGGTTCCCGGCTCCGGCCATGTGACCCCGCTGTAGAGCCCGACGCGATCGGGCGAGAGAAACTTGTAGGCGATCACTCGTCCCGCTTCCAGTCTCGGAACGCCGTGAGGAGGTGCTGCTCCATTTCCGGCGGGACATCCTCCTCGTTCAGCTCCCCGAGAAGCTCGACCGTCGTCCTCATCTGGACGAGGAACGAACGACACGGCGGGCAGATCGAGACGTGCTCCTCGAAGCGGCCACGCTCGGCCGGCGTAAGACGCCCCTCGTAGTAGTCGGTGACGAGCTTGACAACATCCGCGCAGGTCAGCATGTCTCAGTTCCTTCTTCGAGGTACCGCTCGATCGCGGTGCGCGCAGCGCCTCGCGCCCGGTGCAAGAGAACGCGCTGGTTACCGTCCGCGACGCCAAGATACTCGCAGACCTCTTCCGGGGGCCACCCCTCGACGTCGCGAAGCGTGATCACTGCTCTCTGCATTCGCGGTAGCGCTTCGATCGCTTCGAGCAGCGCCGTGCATAGCTCGCTCGACAGCAGGCGCTCCTCGGGAAGATCGTCCCAGGGTGGCACCGCGCTCGACCACATGCCGGCCCACCGGCCTTCCTCGAAGAAGCGGTCGCGACTCACGCCGAGGTCGTCTCCCGACGCCTCGTCGGCCGCGAGCTCGGACAGCGGCACGAGCCGCTGCTCCTGCTCCGCGCGCCTGCTCGCACAGTTGCGGAGGATCGTCCAGATCCACGTCCGCAGCGACGACTTCCCCTCGAACCCGTCGAGGCCCCTAACGACGTTCAGCCACGTCTCCTGAACGACCTCTTCGGCCACCTCGCGGCGCGAGACGAACGCCATTGCAACCCGCGTCATCGAGGGCGAGTGTCGCCGAACGAGCGAGCCGAACGCCTCCTCGTTTCCGTCTCGGAGCTGGGCGAGGACTTGCTCCTCCGTGTGTTCGATCGCGACGGCCCGCGGTCCAACCACGGACTAACCGTACCGCGTAACGCCCGAGCGAGTCGTGTCTCTACCCTTGGTATGACCCGTTCGATCCGTGACGATGACGATCTGCTCTTCGCGTGCGCAAAGGGTGACGAGCAGGCGTTGGGCTCGCTCTACGACCGATTCGGGAAGGTCGCCTACGGACTTGCTCTGCGCGTCTTGCGCGACGCCGGCCTTGCCGAGGACGCGGTGCAGGAGGCGTTCCTCGACGTTTGGCGCCGAGCAGCGAGCTTTGACCGCTCGCGAGGAGCGCCGTCGACCTGGATTCTGACGATCGTGCACCGGCGGGCTGTCGACCTCGTACGCAGTCAGGCCCACTTCAACGCGCTTCCCGACCAGATCGAGGTGACGGCGGCCCAGGCCATTCTCGCCGAGAGCGTCGACGACGACGTCGCACTTCTGGAGGCGCGAGGCAAGATTCGAGCAGCGCTGGCGAAGCTGTCGAGAGCCGAGCGCGAAGTCCTCTGCCTCGCCTACTGGTTCGGCCTCACGCAGTCGCAGATCGCAAGCGCGCTCGGCATCCCGTCCGGGACCGTGAAGAGCCGCACGTTCAACGCTCTGGCCCGTCTCCGGAAGGCGCTGAGCCAGATGCCCGACCTCAGGCCGGCGACCAGGCGCGGGTCGATTGTCACCCATGCCCGCAAGTCTGCACCGGCCTATGTGAGCGGATAGTCGCGGGCTGCCGCCCCGGCCGGCCCAGGGA
>JBOHAB010000096.1:0-9910 GCA_050697655.1 Gaiellaceae bacterium | reverse complement strand
ACCACCGTGCTCCTCCTCGCTCGTCTTGGATGGACGTCGCGAGGATGACGCGGTGGTCAGCTATCACGGGCCCTGCGGGCCCGCCGGCGGCCGGAGCACTCGTACACCACGAACGGGGACGCTACTCGCTCCAGGTCGCAGAACTCGGCGAATCGACGGTTGACGGTCACGGCGCACGGAGGTGGAAGAATCGGTATCGGTTTCACGATCTCCGCCATACGGCCGTCTCGCGGCTCGTCGCCGAGGGAGCGGATGTAAAGCTCGTTCAGGCTGTTGCGGGGCATTCCAAAGCGTCGTTGACGCTCGATCGCTACACGCACCTGACTGACGAGCGCGTCCGCGAGGCGGCGAAGCGGTTCGATCCGGCGCGAAGCGTTAGCAGAGCGTTAGCAGGCGGGTCTCTCCGCGTCCGGCCCGACAAGTAGAAAACCCGCGTTTGCGGGGCTTTCCTATAGAGCGGGCGAAGGGAATCGAACCCTCACCACCAGCTTGGAAGGCTGGAGCTCTACCGTTGAGCTACGCCCGCGCTCGGGGTCAGAGTACCCGCTTCCTCCGTATCCTTGAGGCGTAGTGGCGCCCTCGCCTTGGACCTGGCCGGCAGCTTGGGTCGAGCTCGCGGCCGGCGCCCTCCTGATAGCCGCTTACGTTCTTGTCGTCAGGCGCTACTCGCCCGCCCGCTGGCGGATTGCGTGCTTCGCGGGCGCCGTCGCCATCCTCCTCGCGGTCTCGCTCACGCCACTTGCGACGCTCGCGTTCCACTACGTGCTCTGGGCGCATCTGGTGCAGAACGTTGCGCTGGCGGAGTGGATCCCGCTGCTCCTGGTCGCCTCCGTGCCGCCTGCGCTCGCGGCCTCGGCCGCACGGTTTCGCCCCGTTCGCTTCCTCACCCGGCCGTTCGTGGCCCTCCCCCTCTGGCTCGGCGGCTACATGGCCTGGCACATCCCGATCGCCTACGAGGCCGCGCTCGAGCACCACGCCCTCCTTCACCTCGAGCACCTCACCTACCTCGTCACCGGGCTCCTCCTCTGGTGGCCCGTGCTGCACTCGGTGCCCTGGAGCCTCTCATCGGGCGCGAAGTCGGTCTATCTCTTCTCGGCGTTCGTCTTCGCGAGCCCGCTCGGCCTCCTCCTGGCGCTCCTTCCCAGTCCGCTCTACGACTTCTACGTCGAGTCCCCGCGCGTCTGGGGTGTGACCCCGCTCGCCGACCAGCAGATCGCGGGGATCACCATGGCGCTCAGCGAGGCCGTCGTCTTCTTCGCGCTCTTCACGGTGTTCTTCGTCCGCTTCATGGCCGAGGAGGAAGCCGACGTGCGCCGAGCCTAGTAACCGCTTTCAGAACGAAGCCGGGTGCCGCCGGAACGCCCTGGGCGGCGCGCTGCGGCGTCCTCGGTTGCGCCCGTAGGCTCCGGCTACGAACGCGCCCTGCGTCCTTGCATCGCACTCACCCAGGACGCCCCGACGACAGCGCGTCCTTCTGAAATGAGTTCTAAGCGCGCCCGGGAAACCGGCTCGCGGCCTCACGCACCTGCTCGATGTCGAGCGTCATCTCGAGCAGCCCCACCTGCTCGTCGTAGACGCCTGCCTCGACCTGGTCCTTGACGTCCTCTTCGAGGATGTGAACGACGGGGAGCCCCAACTGGACTCCTGCCAACGGACCCACGTACGCCGGGTCTCCCAGCGTGACCGTCTCGGCCGCGACCTCGAGCGATTCGAGATCCGCGGCGCCGAGCACGACCACCAGGTCGTCCGCGCCGTGCGTGTCGACCAGGCCCTTGATGCGGTCCTGGTTCTCCGGGTCCATGGCCCCGGCCGCCGTTCAGACGAAGCACTCCGTCTCGACGAAGACGACGTCGGCTCCGGCCGACTCGACGCACTTGGCGATCGCCGGGCCCGGCACGCCGTCCCGCTCGCCGAGCGCGATCACCTTCTTCCTGTCCAGCTTCATGCACCATCACCCCCTTTCTCGGCAAGCGTTGCGAACGCACGCTCGATGTCGCTCTTCGAGACCTCGCCCGAGAGGCGCTCGAGCTCCTCGCCGTTCCGCATGAGCACGTATGTCGGCAGCCCGAAGACCCTGAGCTCCCTGCAGATGTCGCGGTTCTCGGCGGAGTTGACCTTGACGACGCGGATGTCGCCGCCGGCCTCCTCTT
The DNA here is from genome assembly GCA_050697655.1 of Gaiellaceae bacterium. GTDB lineage: Bacteria > Actinomycetota > Thermoleophilia > Gaiellales > Gaiellaceae > JAIBJN01. The sequence continues at coordinate 7,760 of JBOHAB010000096.1, read as the reverse complement.
CGAACTTGGCGATGGTCGGCATCATGGCGAGGCACGGCTGGCAGCGCGGGCCCCAGAAGTCGACGAGGACGCTGCCCTCGCCGGTGAGGTCGTGGTAGGTCTCGACGGTCGCTTCGACCGGCATCGGCTACTCCTTTCCGGGTTCCAGGAGGATGGACATTCCGTCGGCGAGCTCGGTCATGCGGCCGAGGAAGAGCGAGCCCTTCGCGAGGAGCATGGTCGAGCCGATCTCGCCGGCGCGCAGGGCGTCCAGCCCGTGCGGAAGCCACGGCACCGCGGAGGCGACGTGCCCTTGCGTCGGTGAGAAGCCCGGCAGGCCGTGCCGGCGCTCGAAGGCATCGAGTTCTTCGCGCGGCAGCTCCCCGCGGCGGACGGCGAGCGCGCCGATCAGCCTGTAGTTCCGGCTGGGGACGTTGCCCGCCCCGGCCGGGTCGGTGATCTCGGGATCGTGCAGCTCCGTCGCGTAGCGGTCGACGTCGAGGATCCCGCGACCCAGCCGCTCGAGCGGCTCGACGACGAGGTCCTCGAGCACGGCCTGCTGCGCCGAGCCCGAGCCGACGCGGTGGCGCCCGACAGCGTCGAGCCGGAGCTCCGGGGCGCCGTCGCCGGGCTGCGTGACGAGGACGGCGAAGCCTGCGAGCACGTCCTCGAGGATGGGCACGCCGTGGCGAAGCGCGCCCGAGATCTTCATCCCCAGCTTGGCGAGAGAGCCGCCAGCGACGACGACGACATGCGGGTAGACGCCCGAGGCGACGAGGGAGCCGGCCACGACGAGCGCGTGGACCGGCCCGCAGCAGAAGGCCTTCACGTCGCTTCCCGATGCGTTCACACACCCGGCCTGCTCGGCAATCGCCTTGGCGAGGTTCCCGCCGCCGCGCTGGTAGCGGTCGCCGACCGCCTCCTCGCCGCTCCCGAGCACGTAGGGAACCTCGGCGGGGTCGAGGCCGGTCGTCCGCAGCAGGTGCTCGAGCGCGAGCGCGCCCGTCGCCTTGCACGCGAGGTTCTCGAGCAGGACGGAGGCGGACAGGCTCTCGTCCAGGTCGTGCGCGCCCGCCATCAAGCCGACGACGACTCCGGCCTCGTGGATGGCGAGGCCGCCGTTCTGGGCCGAGCTGCCGTCGAGCTTGAGGAGCCCGAACGCGTCGGATTCCTGCAGGCGCCGGTAGAGCTCGGCCTGGTCGACGATGACGCCGTAGGGGCCTTCGCGGCGGGGCTCCACCGCGTGCGCCCACCTGGGCCGCTCGACCTCCCAAAGCGCCTCCGGCCGCACGTTGCCGATCAGGACCTGGTGGGGCGCGTAGCCAAGCGCCTCCTCGAAGCTGCGCAGCCCGCCGGTGAGGGAAGCGAGCAGGCCGTCGGCCTCGCCCGCGAGCTCGCGTGCGGGCTTGGAGCCATGCCGGACGAGGTCCGGCGCATGCGCGAGCACGAGCGAGCAAGACCGGATCGCAGCGCGGCCGGTCAGGTCGATGCCTTCCGGCACGAAGTCGTCACGCTTTCAGCACGAAGCGGCACAGACGCGTGCGCTTTTCGTCGATAGGCTCGCAGTGGGTGGTGGGCCGGGGTGCCCCAGAAAAGAACCGGGCTCATGCGGGATCACCCTCCCAGACGGTCGTCGGCTCGACCTCGGTCTCGAGCATCTCCAGGGCACGCTCGACGATGCGCCGGCGCTCTGTCTCGTCGAGGCCGAACGGGTGCGTGATAGCCGGGCCGCGAACGATGCGGTTCGCGCCGACCATGGTCGCGATCGTCGGGAGCGAGGTGACGAAAACCGTCGGCACCCCTGCTCGTTCGATCTCCTTCGCCAGCACTGACCCGCAGCGCGTTCCCGTTCCTCAGGTGCCCGAGAGGATGACCGCTTCGACCCCCGCGTCGGTGAGCTCGGCCGCGATCTCGCGGCCGAAGCGCGTCGACGCGGCGACCGGCGTGCCGTTGCCCGTCGTCGTGTAGAAGACGTCGTGAATCCGGCCGAGGCGGCCCTCGGCGGCCAGATGGCTGACCGTGTCGAGCGGAACGAGCCGGTTGGGATCCTCGTTCGCCACGGTGACGTCGAAGCCGCCGTGCACCGACTCGTAGCTGCCGGAGGCGAGCGTCCGGGCGTCGCCGAGCTTGTATCGGAGCCAGCCCTGCGCCCGGATGCTCGGCAGCCGGTCGGGGTTCCCCTGGGGGACGCACCCCGCTTCGGTGACGAGGGCGAGGAGCGCGCGCGACAGGTCGTGGACCGCGGGGGGCGGCGGGACACGGTCGAAACCGCCGGCGACTTCACTCCGGGTCTCGCCGGCAAGCTTGGCGAGAAGGAGGTCGACGGCGCGCTCGGCCCCGGGCTTCTCGGCGATCTCGTTCCGGCGGAAGCCGCGCGGCAGGTAGCCCTCCTCGGCCGGCAGCCCGAGCTCACGGCCGGAGGCGAGGGCCCCGGCGAGCCTCGCCATGCGCGGCAGAGCCTCCCGCATCCCCGCGACGTTCACGGCCGTCGCAGCGATCGTGACCGCTCCGTCCGCGGCCGCGACGCCCGGGTTCTCCTCGTGCATGGCCGCCAGCGCCGGGATGCCGAGTCGCTCCGACGCGATGCGCGACAAACGCGCACACGCGAAGCCGTAGCGCCCGGACCCGAACGCCGGCCCGGCCACGAGCAAGTCGGGCTCCTCCGCTTCGAGAAGCTCGAGCAAGCGCGCAAGCGCCTCCTCCTCGTGCTCGGCGAAGTAGTCGTCGCCACAGGCGAGCGTGGTCACGATCTCGATTCCCTGGAGCTCGCCGGCGAGACCCCGCCCCGGGCCGACCGGCCCGTCGAGGCGCGTCGGGGGCATCCCGGCCGCCTCCTCCCCGCCGAAGCCGGCGAAGAACTGGTTCAGGTAGTGGACCGCTCTCACCATGTCGTCGCCGTCAGGGCGTGCTGGCCGGTCTGGTTGGTGGCGCCGAGGTAGTTCCTCACGGGAATCGGCCCCGGATCGAACGCCGGTGCTCCGTCGAGCAGGGTGTCGCCGCCGAGCACGCGCTCGGGCGTCCACGCGGGAACGAGCTCCTCGGCGTTGCCGGTCGAGACGATCGAGTCTGCCTCGGGAACCCAGTCGGTCAGGCCGGAGCTCGTCGAGTCGGGATCGGCCATCTCGGCGACGATCGCCGTCGTCTTGATTCCGGCCTCCTCGCACGCCCGCACGGTCAGCATCGCGTCGGTGTGGGAATTCCCGCCCGCGTCCGTCGTCACGATCACCCCGTCGGCGCCGAGCCCGGCGGCCACTTCGGCGGCCGCCGTTGCCGCCCGTTCCTTGTCCTCGGCTGTCTGCTCGTAGCCCCGCATGAGGACGACGCCGGCAAAGCGCAGCCGCCGGCCGTGCTCGCGGTAGAGGGCGCGCACGAGCGCGTTCCGCTGGAAGACGATCGTGGAGTTCCGGAGGGCCGCCCAGTGGTACTCCCCGCAGGTGACGGCACCGTCCAGGAGCTCCGCCGGGTCGACGCTCCGAGGCAGGCCCGCGCTCCCCGCCGGAACGCCGTAGACGAACTGGTAGTAGAGCGGCCCGAGATCGGAGAGCTGGACGAGCGCCGCGACCGCAGGCAGGCTCGCGTCGGCCGGGCCCAGCTCGAACCGTTCGACCGCGACCGGCTCTGAGTCGAGCGTCGACCGGGCGAGCTCCTCCGCGACGGCGAGCGTCGTCCGGCGCGCCCACGCCTCGAGCTCCTCGTTTCCGAGCTCGTCTCGCGGCCGGAACGTGAGGACGACGTTGGTGCCGGCCGCGTACGGCGTGAGCGCCGACCCCGGCCCGGCCAGGTCGACGACGGACTCCTGCTCGTGCAGAGGGCGCTCCTCCGCGGGGAAGTCGAGGCACGAGAAGACGACAACATCGTCGAGGCGGTTCGTCCGTCCCTCCCCCGCGCGACCCTCGACCGGGAAGGCGGGACGCCCGTCGGGCCTCACGCGAGGCTCGACCGCATCCAGGGCGTGCGTGAGCCGGACCGGCTCACCGCCCTGGACGACGTGCGCCTCCACTCCTTCGAGCTCGGGAACCGCGCCCAGCAGCTCCGATGCAAAGGAGGCGAGCTCCCAGGCCATCAGGCGGCCCTCGGGAAGCCGAGCCTGGCGGAGACTTCGGCGGCGGCGGCGGCACAGAGCTCGCCGGCTTCGGGAAGCCGTGGCTCGGGCAGGCGGTAGGCGGGACCGGAGACCGAGACGGCGGCGACGCAGACGCCGTTCGCGTCGAAGACTGGGGCGGCGACGGCGTGAAGCCCGAGCTCGAGCTCCTCGACTGCGACCGCAAAGCCGGCCTGCCGGGTCCGCTCGAGCTCCGCTCGCAGGTCGCCGCGGTCGACGATCGTCCTCGGCGTCAGCTTGCTCAGCTTTCCGGCGGCACGGTCGTCGCCGAAGGCCAGGAGCGCCTTTCCGTTTGCGGTTGCGTGGAGCGGCGCCGCTCGCCCGGTCCAGTCGGTGACGCCCACGAAGTGCGATGCGTCGACTTGGAGGACGTTCAGCGCGCGCTCGCCGTCTCGGACGGCGAGGTTGACCGTCTCGCCGGTCCGCTCGGCAAGCTTCTCGAGCGGCCCCCGCGCGGCTCCCGCAAGCGTCAGGCCGCGCACCGTCAGGGCGCCGAGCCGGGCGAGCTCGGGCCCAGGAGCGAAGCGTTCCCCCTCCCGCCGCACCAACCCTCGGCGCTCGAGGGCCGCGAGCAATCTCGACACCGTGCTCTTGTGCATCCCGAGCTCGGCGGCGAGCTCCGAGACGCCCAGGTCCGGCCGGCCCTCGTCGAAGGCCGTCAGGATCGCGAGCGCCCGGTCCGCCGATTGCATCGTTGCGTATTCTGCAACAGCAACTCGCATTCTGCAACCAGTTCGTACTGACGCCGGTCTGCGGCGCGACCCTCCTGGCCTTCGCAAGGAAGGATCTCCAGCGGCCGTCGCGAAGAGCGACGGTCCGATGAAGGACGAGCACGACCAGACCCGCAGCCAGCTCGCGCTCGTCGCTGCCCTGGCGAAGAACCGCGGCGAGCTCGACGCGGCGACGCTCGAGCGGCTCCTGCGCCTGGTCGGCGCCCTGAAGCCGGCTTCCTCCGGCTAGGAGCTGGCGAGCCGCCCGTTCAGGGCGTCGATCTCGGCGTCGAGGACTACCTCGCCCTCGGCGATGCGTTGGAGCGCTCCTGCGAACTCGTCCATGTCGGCGACGCGGTCCTTGAGGAGATAGCCGACGCTCTCCTCGCCGGTCTCGAGGAGCTCGCGCGCGTACGCGGGGACGAGGTCCTGCGAAAGGAGGAGCACGCCGGTCCCCGGATGCAGCTTGCGGATGGCCTTGGCCGCGCGTACGCCCTCGTCGCTCCTCGAAGGCGGCATGCGGATGTCCACGACCGCCACATCGGGATCGGTCGCGGCGACCTGCTCGAGCAGCTCACCGCCGCTTCCTGCCTGGGCGACGACACGCATCCCCGCCTCTTCGAGCAGCCTGGCGATGCCGTCGCGGATGAGCATCGAGTCGTCCGCGAGCACGATGCGGAGGCGGTCGTCGTCGACGCGACGGGCGAAGCGCAAGGGCGGAAAGTCGGTGGGCAGGCCGTCGGCGAGGAGCTGGAACAGGCGCTCCGGCTCCGGCAGCCCGTCGAGCTCGTACTCGCCGAGGTCGCGAACCTGGAACCCGGAGAGGTCGGCGCTCTTCTCCGAGAGCAGAACCTGACCGCCGTGCCCGGTCGAGCTCAGGCGCGCGGCCAGGTGCAGATCCAGCCCGACATACCCGTCGCCGTCGTCGACCGCGTACCCGGTGTGCATGCCCATGCGGACCCGCACGTCTGCCCCGTCGGGCCAGTCTTCAGCAAGGATCGCGCGCTGAGCGGAGGCGGCGGCTCCGGCGGCGGCGGCGGCCGAGTCGAAGATCGAGAACGACTCATCGGCACGGCACTCGACCTCTTGGCCGTCGTGGGCCGACATGGCGCTTCGGAGGATCTCGCGCAACGAAGCAAGGACCTCTCCGTAGTCGGGACCAAGCCGCCGGACGAGCGTCGTCGACCGTTCGACGTCGGTGAAAACAAAGGTGAGCTCCGGTTCGTGCATGGCCCGGGAAGGATCCGGCATCTGCCCGTCCGCGACTATGCGGCCACCCCCCGACCTGGGTGCGGCTAGCCGTACCCCTGCTCTGGAAATCGATTTGTGCCAGGCGTATCCTCAAATGCCCATCTCTGGGCTCGGAGGTGAAGAGATGCTCGCCCGCGAACGTGCCCTCAGGATCGCCCTCGCCGAGGCGCGTGCCGGCGTGCTCGAGAAGCGGGAGAACTTCTCGAAGCGCATCAAGCAGTACCAGGCCGCCGACTCGTTGAAGCTCGCGAAGGACACCGGGTACCCCTGGTGCAACAGTTTCGTCGTCTGGTGCTACCAGGAGGCGCGGCGCAAGCTGACCGAGACCGGCTTCTCGGCCGGCGTGGCCACGACGATGGCGCTCGGGGCCAAGGCAGGCCTCCGTGTCCGCAAGCCCGCGAGGGGCGACATCGTCGGCATACAGGTGGACACGGACGAGGACTCCGACCACGTCGGTCTGGTGCTCGAAGTCCTTGCCGACGGCTCGATCCGGACGGTGGAGGGCAACACCTCCGGGGTCGGGGGCGACGGCGTCTTCGTAAAGGTGCGCCCGCGGTCGGTGTGCCTCGGCTTCCTCCGCGTCCCCGGCCAGGTTCCGGGCGGGATCGGCAGGGGCGACCACAGCGGTGACGTCCGCGACCTGCAGAAGCAGCTCGTCGAGGCCGGCCACAAGAAGCTCGAGGTCGACGGCGACTTCGGCGAGAAGACCGAGAAGGCCGTCGAGCAGTTCCAGCGCAAGCACCGCCTGCCGGTGACGGGCGTCGCCAACTCGAAGACGCTGGCGGCGATCGCCAAGGCGCTCGAGCCACCGAAGCCAAGGCCGGAGCCGGACAAGGACAAGCCGCGCTTCGTCGTCACCGCGGCCTTCCCGGACGCGCAGCCGAAGCAGGTCGAGGACCTGACGACCCGCGCGGCGCTGAACAAGCAGGTCGGCGCCTTCCTCAACGACGGGGCAAGGTTCGTCCAGATCTCGCCGGAGAGCTGAGCTCGAAGACGTTCAGTCGGGACGGCCGGATTCGAACCGGCGGCCTCCGCGTCCCAAACGCGGCGCTCTAACCAGGCTGAGCTACGTCCCGCAACTCGCGCTCAGTGTACGGCTCCCGGCGGCGACCCGCGGTCGCGAGGACGACGCCCGCGATGATCACGGCCACGCCGGCCAGTTGCACCGACGAAGGCGCCTCGTCCAGGATGATCACGCCGAAGACGACCGAGAGCGCGGGCTGGAGCGTGAGCGTCACCGAGGTGAGCGCGGCCGGGAGCCGTGGGAGCGCCGAGGCGATCAGGAGCCAGCCCACGACCTGCGAGGTGAGCGCGAGCAGGACGAGCCAGCCATGCTCGGGCCACGTCGGTTGCAGCTCCAGCTCGCCCAGCCCCGCTCCGACCGGCAGTGTCACGAGCGCGCACGAGAGCGTCGCGTAGAAGAGCGGGCCGGCGGGGCGCCGCAGGTCAGTGCTCCCCGCGCGGAGAACGAGCAGGAAACCGGCGTACGTGATCGCGGTGAGGACGCCGAAGAGGACGCCCAACGCCGGGTTCGAGCCGTACGCGCCCGCGCCGATGATGCCGGAGATGAGGACGACGCCTGCGAGCACGATGGGGACCGAGGCGAGCGTGCGGCCGGCCGGCCTCTCTCTGAGGAGCGCCCAGGCCGCCAGCGGGACGATCACCACCTGGACGTTCCCGAGCACCGTGGCCAGGCCCGCGCCGACCGCGGCGATCGC